>NZ_WIXR01000013.1:0-295654 GCF_019425585.1 Burkholderia sp. COPS
CGACGAAGCCGAGCTGCGCAACATGCTGCAGCGCTTCCTGACCGGCCACGGCTTCCAGGTCCGCGCGGTCGCCGACGGCAAGCGGCTCGACCGCCTGCTGCAGCGCGAGCCGTACGACCTGCTGGTGCTCGACCTGATGATGGGGCCCGAGGACGGCCTGAGCGTATGCCGGCGCCTGCGCGCCGAAGGCCAGACGCTGCCGATCCTGATGCTCACCGCGAAAGGCGATGCCGCGGACAAGGTCGTCGGCCTCGAGACGGGCGCCGACGATTACCTGGCGAAGCCGTTTCTCCCCGACGAACTCGTCGCCCGCGTCCGCGCGCTGCTGCGGCGGCAGAAAATGGCGGCCGGCGAGCCGACGGTCACGTCGCAGCGCCTGCGTTTCGGCGCGTTCACGTTCGACGTCGGCCAGCAGACGCTGATGCGCGACGGCACACCCGTCGAGATCCATTCGGCGCAGATGCTGCTGTTGCACGCGCTCGGCTCGTCGCCGAATCGCGCGGTGAGCCGCGAGAACCTGCTCGCCCGCGCGCGCGGCCGCGACCATGCCGCACTCGACCGCAGCGTCGACGTCCAGATCCTGCGGCTGCGCCAGATCGTCGAGGACGATCCCGCCAAGCCGCGCTTCATCAAGACCGTCTGGGGCATCGGCTACATGCTGGTGGCCGGCATCGAGCCGTGATGCGCATCCCGCTGCCGCGCTCGCTGCTCGCGCGCAACATCGCCCTGCTGGTGGCGCTCGTCGCGCTGTCGCTCGCCTGTTCGCTCACCGTGCTGCTGCACTACGTGCAACGCCCGCGCATCGAGCGGGCCTCGATCGTTTTCGCCGACTACGTGCACCTGCTCGACCGCACGCTCGCCAGCCTGCCGCCCGATGCCGGCCGCACGGCCGTCGCGCAGTTCGGCGGCCAGGCCGCGCTGCCGCCGGCCGCACCGCCGCAAGCGCCGAATCTGGCGGCCTTCTTCCGCACCTGGCAGCGCGACGTGTTCATGCAGGCACTGGAACGCCACCTGCCGCCGGACCTCCCTGCGCGCTGGCAATCCGGCGACGACGAACGCCTGTGGATCCGGCTGCACGCGGCCGGCTCGCCTGTCTGGGTGCCGCTGCCGATGGCCGCCGACGCGCAGGCGAGCGGCATCACGACGGCCCTCGTGCTGTCGGTCGGGCTGGCGCTGCTCGCAGCGCTGACCGGCTACCTGATCCAGCTCCACCTGAACCGGCCGCTCGACGCGCTGGCGCGGGCGGCGCAGCGCGTCAGCGCGGGCGAGCGCCCGCCGCCGCTGCCCACCGACGGCCCGACCGAAATCGCCGACGTGAGCCGCGCATTCAACCAGATGGCCGATGCACTGCAGCAGGCGGAAGCGACCCGTTCGCTGATGCTGGCCGGCGTGTCGCACGACATCCGCACGCCGCTCACCAAGCTGCGCCTGGCGATCGCGATGGCGCTGCCGCGCGGCACGCACGACGCGCTCACCGCATCGGCCGAGCACTATCTCGACCAGATCGATACGATCCTGCAGCAATTCATGGACTACGCGGGCAGCGGCGAGCGCGAAACGCCGCAAACCGGCGACCTGAACGCGCTGATCGGCCAGCTCGTCGCGGATTTCGCGGGGCTCGGCCATGAATTCGAATTCGACGAAGGCGAGGTGCCCATGTTCGCGTTTCGTCCGATCAGCGTGATGCGGCTGCTGATGAACCTGATGCAGAACGCGGTCGTCTATGGCCGCACGGGCCTCGGCGTGCGCACGTGGACCGAAGGCGGGATCGCGTATGCGGTGGTCGGCGATCGCGGCAACGGCATCCGCGCGGCCGAACTCGAACGGCTCAAGGCACCGTTCAGCCGGGGAGCGAACGCACGCAGCCATGCGGGCGGCACGGGCCTGGGCCTCGCGATCGTCGAGCGGATCGCCCGCCTGCACGGCGGCTCGCTGACGTTCCGCGACCGCGACGGCGGCGGCCTGGAGGCCGTCGTCGCGCTGCCGCTCGATTCTTCCGGGCAGGCGCGGCGGGGGCTTTCGGGTTGAGTGGCGGCTCGATGGTTCTTCGGTTCTTCGGTTCTTCGGTTCTTCGGTTCTTCGGTTCTTCGGTTCTTCTGTCCGCCTTACTGCCTTACTGCCTTACTGCCTTACTGCCTTACTGCCTTACTGCCTTACTGCCTTGCCGCCTTGCCGCCTTGCCGCCTTGCCGCCTTGCCGCGTTACCGCGTTACCGCCTTTCTTCCTTACTGCCTGACGATCCGACGGCCCAGCGTACCCGCGCGCGGCGGCACGTGACATGCGCCGACATAATTCCTGCGTGGCGCATCACGCCCGGCCTCCGCATACTTGCGCCTGCGTGTTGCGCAACGGCATGAAACCTCTCCCTCGCCAGCGATCACGCCCCGCTTCCGATCGTTCGCGTTCCTGAATGCCGCGACAGTATCGGCAACTTCATCCAGGCCTCGGAGATCGACATGTTCACTTCTCTTCACACCCTTGCCACCCACGCCAAACGTCTGACGAGCGTCGCGCTGATCGCCGGCGCGCTCGCGATGACCGGCTGCGCATCGACCTCAACCACCGCCATGACCGCCGCGCCTGCGGCCCGCACGCAGCCGCAGGTTCGTGCGGACGTCGTCTACGTGTCCGCGTTCGACGTGGACACGACCGACGTCAAGGTCGACGGCGGCATGATCGCCAAGCTCACGACCCTCGCGAGCGGTTCGCCCGCCGACGTGCAACGCCAGCAGAGCGCGTTGACGACACGCGAGCGGCTCGCCGACGCGCTCGTGCGCGAACTCCGGTCGCAAGGCATCCCCGCGCTGCGCGGCTCGGTGCCCGACGGCCGCGACGTGCTGGTGATCGAAGGCCGGTTCGAGTCGATCGACGCCGGCAACCGCCGCCGCCGCACCCTGATCGGGCTCGGGGCGGGCAAGAGCGAAGTGAAGGCATCGGTCACCGTGCTGTTCCGGCCGGCGCATGGCGCGCCGCAACCGCTCGGCACGTTCTCGTCCAGCGCGAACAGCGGCCACCTGCCCGGCATGGTGGAAACCGCCGGGGTCGGCGCGGCGGCCGGCCGCCTCGCGACGTCGGCAGCGGTCGGCGCCGGCCTGCATGGCGTGTCGGAAGCCAAGCACGACACGGTGGTGTCCGATACGGATCGACTCGCGCGCTCGATCGCGAAGCAGCTCGCCACGCAGAATGCGGCGAACGCGTGGCTGCCGACGGTGTCGGCGAGCTGACGCACCGCGCACCGCGCACCACACGCTGCACGCTGCACGCTGCACGCTGCACGCTGCACGCCGCACGCCGCACGCCGCCTGCCGGCCCGGCGGGCGCGCAGGCGGCCGGCCGGGCATAATGCGCGAGGCCGCTGCGGCGGCACGCGCCGCGACCGTGCCGGGCCACCCGACGGCCGGCGCCATTTCCCGTCCTGAACGAATTCCGAACCTCAACCCGTCAATGCCATGCAAGTACTCGTCGTAGGAACCGGCAAGCTGGCCAGCGAACTGCTCGGCGCGCACCGGCTCGACCCCGCAACCTGTCGCGTGATGGCGTGGTCGGACAGCACGCACAACGATGCGCAGCATAGCGACGCCCGGCATACCGACGCCCGCTCGATCGTCGTGCATGCCGGTTCCGGCCGCGAGCTCCCTGACGTCATCGCATTCTGCGAGGCCAACGCGTCGCCGCTCGTCGAGCTGTCCACCGGCTCCGTGCTCGAAACCGGCTCGTACGCTTTCCCGATCGTGCTGTGTCCGAACACGAACATCCTGATGCTCAAGTTCATGAGCATGCTGGAAACCAGCGGCCACCTGTTTCACGACTGCCGGATCAGCCTGACGGAGTCGCACCAGGCCGGCAAGACGTCCGTCCCGGGCACGGCGGTCGGGATCGGCCAGTCGCTCGGCGTGCGGCCGGAAGACATCCGCTCCGTGCGCGACCCGGACGTGCAGCGCAGCGAATTCGCCGTCGCCGACGATCAGCTCGGCCGCCACGCGATTCACCGGATACGCATCGACGACGGTGCGTGCAGCCTGCAGTTCGAATCGCGCGTGGTGGGCGATACGCCCTACGCGGATGGCGTATCGCGCATCGTCGATGCCGTCCGGCAGCACGATCTCGAGCACCGCCGCTATTCGATCGTCGAGTTCATCCGCAACGGCTGGCTGTAGTCGCGGTGGTACGCGGCGGGAGGCATGCGCGCGTCTCGCACGTCGTTTCCACAACGAAAAGGGTTCGTCGCAAAATGCCGTGGATGTCGCCGATCGCTTCGCCAGCGGCATCCGGGCCAAACGTCCCGCCCCCGGCAGCCGCGACGTGCAAACGTCGTTTCGTATCGGCCGGCAAGTTATCGGCCGAGGTTCATTCGCCGAGATGGGGCGCAAACCGCTGCCGACGCTGGCGCGTGAATCGCCACCGTCGACATCCCCCGAAAGGAGAGCACCCAATGACCCGCCCCGATTTCATCAAGCACTGGACCGAGCTCGAAGAACCGGAAGCGCATTGCTACCGCGGCGACACCGAGCCGATGGCGCTGGACGCACCGCTTTCCGCCGAACTCGGCATCACCCGTATCGGCATTCATCACGTGAGGCTCCTGCCGGGTCGGCGGACCTCATATCCGCATGCCGAAAGCACCGAGCAGGAGTTCGTGTACGTGCTCGAGGGCAAGCCCGATGTCTGGATCGACGGCGTGCTGCACCCCGTTGCAGAAGGTGATTCCGTCGCGTTTCCGGCGGGCACCGGCATCTGTCACACCTTCATCAACAACACGAAGGACGAGGTCAGGCTGATGGTGATCGGCGAACGCCCGCGCGACGACAATCGCATCCGCTACCCGAAGAACGAGGCGTACGAGCTTACCCGCGCGGACCGCTGGGTGGACTGGCCCGCCAGGCCGCTCGGGGACCACGACGGCATGCCGGACTGACGCTCGCGAAGATGCCCCCGACGGAACCTGCCGAGCCTGCTGCGTGAACGCGCGGCAGGCCGCCGGAGCCGCCCCGTTCCACGGCGCGTTACCCGGTCAGCCGTCACTCGCCGCCCAGCAACGCCCCGCTCTCGGGCAACGTCGCACCGCCGTCGACGACGATCGTCTGCCCCGTGATGTACGCGGCATCGGCCGACGCGAGAAACAGCATCGCGTTCGCGATATCTTCCGGCTCGCCCATCCGCGCAAGCGGAATGTCGCGCGCGATCTGCGCGGCGACCGACGCATCGCCAAGATTGCCTGCCGCCGGCGTGCGGATCATTCCCGGTTCGACACCATTCACCGTCACGTTGTGGCGTGCGAGTTCGAGCGCCGCCGCACGAATGAAGCCGTTCACGCCGGCCTTCGACGCCGCGTAATGCGCGAGCCCCGGATACACGACACGCGGCCCCGTCACCGACGACGTGACGAGCAGCCGCCCCGCCCCCGCGCGCCCGAAGGCCGGCAACGCGGCCTGCGCGAGCCAGAACAGCGCCGACAGGTTGACCGACAGCGTCCGGTCGAGCGTCGGCTCGTCGATCTGCGTGAACGGCGTCAGCGGAAAATACGCGGCATTATGGACGACGACATCGAGCCGGCCGCCATCGCGCTCGACTGCCGCGACCAGCGCGACCAGTTGGTCGCGGCTGGCCGCATCCACCCGATAGGCGCGCACCTCGCCGCCCGTGCTCGCGAGCGCGTCGGCCTGCGCGGCGGCGGCCTCGCCGTTCAGGTCGGCGAGCGCGACGAACGCGCCGGATTCCGCGAAACGGCGCGCGATCGCCGCACCGATCCCCTGCGCGGCGCCCGTGACGAGCACGACACGCCCGCTGAAATCCGCCCGCAGGCGGCCGCTGCCCGGCGCGGCATTCATCGCTGCGCCCCGCCGTCGAGCGGATGCACGGTGTCGTTCAGCACCTGCGCATGCGCGCCGATCGGGAAGTTCGACAGCGTGCCGAAATCGCCGCCCTGGTAGCCGAAGATCTTGCCGTCGGTCTTGCGCTGCGCGAGGTCGATCAGCACGACGCCGAGCGTCGGCACCACCTTTTCGCGCCACACGAACAGATACAGCTCTTCTGCAATCCTGAAGTAATGGCAGCGGTCGACATCGGCCAGGCCGCCTTCGACACCCTGCAGGCACTGCCACGCGTAGAAGTTCTCGTTCAGGTAGATGTGCTCGTAGCACTCGGTCGGGCTGTAGCGGTACATCGTCCGCTTGCCGATCAGCTCGCGCGTGGGCCCGTGCAGCGGCCCCGGCTGCGTATGGCCGCCGAGCGTGCCGTGCCGGAAACCGGCCTCGACGCCCGTCAGCGGCAGCCCGCGCGCCACCCGCGTGAATGCGTCGATACGCGTGTCGGATTCGGTCGGCAGCGTGCCGACAACCGACGTCCATACCCCGTTGTCGAGATCGATCACGAGACTGACCGACGTCGCGCGGGCTGACGAATCGATGTAGTCGACGAAGTACAGCCCGTTGCGCAACCGCGTCACGCGGCACGGCTCGCGGCCGCCCGTGTCGGTCGCCGCGTCGCGCCACTGCAGCGCGCCCGGCTCGAACATGTAGACCCGCCATGCCCCCGACGCGTCGCCGAGCGTCAGCGTATGCCCGGCGAGCGCATCGACGGGTGCGAGGATGTTCGCTTCCGGCGCGAAGCCGTCCGCGAGCGCGCCAACCTGAATGAATACCGGATCCTGTTGTTCCACCTGCCGTCTCCCGCGCAGCTTCAGGCCCGGCGGGCCGTGTACGCTGCTCATGTGCACATGGTGCGGGCTGCGCGCGATGCGCGGTATCGGCCAAAAGGATGAAGGGCGCGCGCCGCCGGAACGCGCTAAAGTGCACGAAATCCGCGCCGCGACCGGCGCGAGGAGCGCACATGCACCGCGTCACCCACTACCGACGGACCGGCGAAGGCATCGAGGCAATCAGCCTCGACTCCGACCGCGCGTTTCCGCGCCACGCGCACGACGAATTCGGGGTCGGCATGATCGTCAGCGGCGCGCACCGGTCGTGGAGCGGCCGCGGGCAGGTCGACGCCCTGGCCGGCGACGCGATCATGGTCAACCCGGGCGAGATGCACGACGGTTCGCCGATCGAGGCCGGCACGGGCCGGCGCTGGCGGATGCTGTACCTCGCGCCCGCGCTGGTCGCGGGCGTCGCGGCGGAAGAAGGCCTCGGCGGCATCGAACTGGCGCATCCGGCGGTACGCGACGCGCGGCTCACGGCCGCCGTCGGCCGGCTGCATGCGCGCATCGTCGCGGGAGAATCCCCGCCGCTCGCCCGCGACGAGGCACTCGTGATGCTCGTCGCCGGGCTGCTCGCCCGGCACGCGAACCGCACGCTGCCGACGGCGGGCGTTGCTCCGGCGATCCACATCGCGCGGGAGCGGCTCGACGCGGCACCGGCCGCCCCCGTTTCGCTCGCCGAGCTGGCCGGCCTGAGCGGTGTCAGCCGCTTCCAGCTGCTGCGCGGGTTTGCCCGCGAACTCGGCATCACACCGCATGCCTACCTGATCCAGTCGCGTGCGCGGCTGGCACGCGCGCTGCTCGCAAGCGGCCTGCCGATCGCCGATGCCGCGGCCGAAGCCGGCTTTGCCGATCAGAGCCACCTGACGCGCGCGTTCGCGCGCCAGTTCGGGATCACGCCTGGGAGGTTTGCGCAGGTCGGTTGACGTCGGGCCCCCGCACAACGCGATCGGTCGCAAGGCGATCGAAGGCGGGCCCCGATGTCGACGACGGCTGGCGCGGCTTGGGCTTGGGCTTGGGCGTCGGCTGCGGCTTCCGCTTCCGCTTCCGCTTCCGCTTCGGCTTCGGCTTCGGCTTCGGCTTCGGCTTCGGCTTCGGCTTCGGCTTCGGCTTCGGCTTCGGCAGCAGTCTGCGCGAACGCACGCGCGCAACGCCCCACGCACGGCCCTCGACGCGCCTGCGCCCGTTGCAATTTCGTTCAAGACGCGCGATGCCGCCATACGCGACGATGCGGCGCATGAAGACACGACTGATCGGCTATCTCTATCTCGCCGCCGCGATGGCGGGCGTCGGCAGCACCGTCATCGCGAGCCGTCTCGCGGCAGGCGGCCTGCCGCCGTTCACGGCCACCGCGCTGCGCTTCCTGATCGCGACACCGCTGCTGTTCGCGCTGATGCGCGCGCAGCGAATGCGCTGGCCACGCATTTCCACCCGCGACGGCGTGCTGCTCGTCATCCAGGCTGCGGCGGGCGGTGTCGGTTATACGGTGCTGCTGATCAGCGGCACGAAGCTGTCGTCGCCGCTCGACGCAGGCGTGATGCTCGGCACGCTGCCCGCGATGTCGACGCTGATCGCGGCCGTCGTGCTGCGCGAGCGGCAGACGCCGCGCGACTGGGCGGCCGCCGCGCTCGCCACGGCCGGCGTGCTGTTCGTCACGTTCGCCCCCGGCCACGCGCTGCCGTCGCTCCAGACGCTTGCCGGCGATGCACTGGTGCTGGCCGCCGTCGCATGCGAAGCCGTATTCATTCTGCTCAACCGGCGCCTTGCCGCGCCGCTGCCGCCGCTCGCGCTGTCCACCGCGATGTCGGGCCTCGGCTTCGTGCTCGCGCTCGTGCCGGCTGTATTCGAATGGCACGCGGTCGCAGATGGCTGGACTCTCGGCGCCGTGTCGGCAATCGCCTACTACGCGCTGGTGCCGACCGTGCTCGGCTACCTGTGCTGGTACGCGGGTTCGGCGCGCACCAGCGGAACCGAGGCCGCGCTGTTCACGGCGGTCGCGCCGGTCTCGGCCGTGCTGTTCGCGGTCGCGCTGTTCGGTGAAACGTTGAACGTCACGCGGGTCGCCGGCATCGCGCTCGTCGTCGCGGGCATGCTCGTCGGCGCGACGCGGCGGCGCGAGCGGCCCGCCGACACGCACGATGCCCGGCCAGCCAGCCCCGCGCCCACCCCCGCTCAAACCGCCGCCGAATGACTGCGGTCATCGCGGGATTGCGGCAACGGCGGCCACTTCCTCCCGTCACATCGTCGCGGCCCGCGCGCCCCGGCCACTGTAGGAATGTGTCCGCGTGCCGCAAATCGATTGCGCACCACCCCGCAAGATGCAATATTCGCGTGGCCGGCCCCTTTGACAACCATCGAACAACAATCCGACACGCAATGAACAGGAAGGAAGCCAAAACAAGAATCGCGGTGCTGCTCTCCGCGGGAACGAGGAAGGCCGACGCACTGGCCGAACTGTCCGGGCAGGGGCTCAAGGATCGCGTGCTCGCGCACCTGATCGCATCGCGCCCCGACCCCGAGCGCTGCCGCAAGAACAAGGTGCACGTCCGGATCCTGGTCGCGCTCGGTATCGCCCAGCTCGCGATCAGCCTCGTGCTCGCGTATTACTTCTTCGCAAGCGGCGCCGGCACCGGCCTCGTGGCCGTGTTCCTGGCGTTGACCGTGCCGCTGTCGCTGCTGTTCATCTGGGGCTTCGCGACCCATCGCGTCGGCGCCTATCACGCGTTCATCCTGCTGTCGCTGCTGCAGTTGCCGAAAACCATCGCCGAACTCGGACGCGATCCGTCGACCGCGCTGCCGAGTCTCGTGATCACCGCGTTGCTGGTGGGCTACGTCTGGTACGTGCGCAACCGGATGTTCCCCGACTACGGCTGGTTCACGCCGCGCAAGGTCGAAGGCCGCTACGCGTTCGTCGACCACGCGTGACGCCGCCGGCGTAGGCGCCGGTCGAAAAAAAAGCGCCGGGCCGCCCCGCAATCACGGGACGGCCGGCGCTTTCTGCATTCCGAAACCAGTCGGCTTACTTGGCCTTTTCAGCCGTATCGCTGATCGCCTGGCCACCCTTCGAAATATCCTGGCCCACACCGGCGACCGTGTTGCAACCGGCGAGCGCGGCGGTCACCACCAGCAGCATTGCAGCAATCGTACGCGTCATTCTCATTCTCCTTCGAATCAACAAGCCCGACGGGCGAATCGTATGCGGCGCGGTACCCGGCAAGACACCGGGTACGGGGCCTGACCTGATTATACGGAGACGGCCGCAACGCGCCACTACGAACCCGCCGCATGTCACATGGGCCACACAGCCGGTCCGCGCAGATTTTCCTTGACTTCAACGCGCCAGGAACTAATATACGCACCGCGTATATTTTCCGTCAGGAGCCGCCGATGACCGTCCCCCAGCAAGCCTTCCTCCGCGACGCGATGCGCCGCCTCAACATGACCCGCGAAGCGTTCGCCAATCGCATCGGCGTCAGCCGGCGCGCGCTGGACACCTGGCTGTTGCCCGACGATTCGCAGGAATCGCGCGGGATGCCCGAGATCGTCGAGCGCTTCGTGTCGGAAATCGTCGAGCGCTCGGCACCGGAAGGCAGCGGCTATACGCAAAGCGTAGATAATCAAGGGCTCGCCAAGCAGTTCTTTTTCGAAGGCAAGCCGCAGCTGCTGTCGGTCGACCAGTTTTCGCGGGAATCGGTCGAGGCACTGTTTCGCGTGGCCGACGTGATGCAGCCGATCGCACGCCGCCACAAGATTTCGCGCGTCCTGGAAGGCGCCGTGCTCGGCAACCTGTTCTTCGAAGCCAGCACGCGTACGCGCGTGTCGTTCGGCGCCGCCTTCTGCCGGCTCGGCGGCTCGGTGTGCGACACGACGGGCTTCACGTTCTCGTCGATGGCCAAGGGTGAATCGATCTACGACACGAGCCGCGTGATGGCCGGCTACGTCGATGCGCTCGTGATCCGCCACCCGGAGAAAGGCTCGGTGGCCGAGTTCGCGCGCGCGACCAACCTGCCCGTGATCAACGGCGGCGACGGCCCCGGCGAGCACCCGAGCCAGGCGCTGCTCGATCTCTATACGATCCAGCGCGAGTTCTCCCGGCTCGGCAAGATCGTCGACGGTGCGCACATCGCGCTGGTCGGCGACCTCAAGTACGGCCGCACCGTGCACTCGCTCGTCAAGCTGCTCGCGCTGTACCGCGGGCTGAAGTTCACGCTCGTGTCGCCGCCGACGCTCGAGATGCCGGCCTACATCGTCGACCAGATCGCGACGAACGGCCACGTGATCGAGCAGACCACCGACCTCGCGGCCGGGCTGCGCGGCGCGGACGTCGTCTACGCGACGCGGATCCAGAAGGAGCGCTTCACCGACGAGTCGTTCGAAGGCTACACGCCGGATTTCCAGATCAACCAGGCGCTCGTCGACACGGTGTGCAAGCCCGACACGCTGATCATGCACCCGCTGCCGCGCGACAGCCGGCCCGGCGCGAACGACCTGTCGGTCGACCTGAACCGCGACCCGCGCCTCGCGATCTTCCGTCAGACCGACAACGGCATTCCGGTGCGGATGGCGATCTTCGCGGTGCTGCTCGGCGTCGAGAACCTCGTCCAGCATTCGATGCGCGACGCGACGTGGCGCCCGCCGGCATACCTCGGGCCGGAAGACGCGGTGTTTCACGGCGTCGATTGAATCGTATCCAGAGTCTCGCGCCCGCCTGCCGTCGTTTCAGGTCGGCGGCGCGCTTGCCTGAAGCAGAACGCGCCGCATCGCACGGCGCGTTTTTCAATTGCGGGGCAGCCTGCGGGGCCGGCAGCCGTGGGCTCGTTAGCGCGCCCACGGGTCGATTACGCGAATTCCCATTGCCTCGAACGGCGTGACATCGCGCGTGGCGACGATCAGGCCGTTCGCTTCGGCCGTGCCGGCGATAAAACCATCGGATGGTGCAATTGCGACACCTGCGGCACGAGCGCGTGCGCGAAGGCTCGCATACGCTTTGCTCGCAGCATCGTCGAATGGCAGGATTCGTCCGCGAAACAATGGCAGCACGCGCTGCTCGATGCTCTGATGCAGCCACTCTCGCCGGCGTCCTTCCGGCAATACAGCCACGCCCAATCGTATTTCCGCGAGACTGATCGCAGCCAGAAACAAGGTTTCGACATTCTGGGCATCGAGCCACTCGATCACGGCCGCGTTCGGCTCGCGTCGTAGCGGTTCGGAAATGACATTCGTATCAACAAGGATCATTCGAAGCTCATCGGATCGGCAGGCGTCTTGTCGCGCTGGGCGTCGAAATCGAATCCGCCGGCCTCCTGCCCGATTGCTGCCAGCATCGTTCCCAGCTTGAGCCGCCCGCCCGGAAGAACGGCCTGTTCGAGAATGTCGCGCACCTCGGCTTCGGTGCTGCGCCCATGTTGGGCCGCGCGAATGCGAAGTGCTCGATGCACTTCATCGGACAGATTTCGGACGGTGATCACGGGCATGGTGCGCCTCATCAAGATTGCTTTCAATGCAGTCATATTAGCATTTTGCTGTCATACCAAGTGAATCGCGACACTGGAACTCTAACCGGCCCGACAAGCCCTTTCTATCTGGCCATTCGGCCAATCTTCCCTCCGCAACGACGCCGTCACATTCGTCAACAATTCCTCAACAAACGAGAACAAGAACGCTTCTCATTCACGATGAAATTACATAGAATGCCGCCTGAAAACAAATCGTAATAATTCCCGACGGCGTGCACATTTCCGCAGCGCACCGCCCCGGGGCCACACCGCGAGGTCGAAGCGCACCATGAAGTCACGTCCCGACGAGCTGAAGCTCGGTAAATTCACCACCTTGTGCAGCGTGCTCGCCGCCGGCCCGGCATTCGCGGCGGACGGTACGCCGCCACCCGCCCCGGCCGGCACCGAAGGCCATCTCGCGCCGATCGAGGTACAGGGCAAGGCCGAGCACAGCTACAAGGCCGATTTCTCCGCTTCCGTGAAATTCACCGCGCCGCTCGTCGACACGCCGAAATCCGTCACCGTGATCCCGCAGGAGCTGATCCAGAACAGCGGCGCGTCGACGCTGACGGAAGCGCTGCGCACCGTGCCCGGCATCACGTTCGGCGCCGGCGAAGGCGGCAACCCGCTCGGCGACCGTCCGTTCATCCGCGGCTACGACACGCAGGGCAGCATGTTCGTCGACGGCATGCGCGACACGGGCGCCACGACGCGCGAGATCTTCAATACCGAACGCATCGAGATCACCAAGGGCTCCGACGGCGCATACGGCGGCCGCGGCGGCGCGGGCGGCAGCATCAACCTGATCACGAAGGCCCCGCACCTCGGAACCACCGCCGCCGCGAGCGCGGGCCTCGGCACCGACCGCTATCGCCGCTTCACGGCCGACGGCAACTGGCAATTCGCCGATCACGCCGCATTCCGCCTGAACCTGATGAGCCACAACAACGACGTCGCCGGCCGCGACGCCGTCAACAACGAACGCTGGGGCGTCGCGCCGTCGATCGCGTTCGGCCTCGGCACGCCGACGCGCGTAACCGCGAGCTACTACCACCTGTCGACCGACGACATGCCCGACGGCGGCATCCCGTATCTCTATACGGCGTCGAACAAACCCGCGAACGTCGGCACGATCTATCCGGCCCCCGTCGACCGCCACAACTTCTACGGGCTGATCGACCGCGACTTCCGCAAGACCACGTCGGACATCAGCACGATCAAGATCGAGCACGACATCACGTCGGCGCTGACGATTCGCAACACCACGCGTTACACGGAATCGACGCAGGACTACATCTGGACCCAGCCGGACGACAGCCAGGGCAACGTGGTGAACGGCAAGGTCTGGCGCCGCAACAACAACCGCGACAGTTCGATCAACAGCCTGGCGAACCTGACCGAGCTGTTCGGCGAGTTCCGCACCGGCCCGTTCAAGCACAGCTTCACGACCGGCATCGAGCTGACGCGCGAATGGGGCAAGCGCGACAGCTACAACGTCGCGACCGACACCGGCAAGATCTGCCAGAAAGGCATCGGCGCCGCATCGGGCTACAACTGCACGAGCCTGTGGTCGCCGAACCCGAACGACCCGTGGGCCGGTTCGATCACACGCAACAACGACTACGCGCATGCACGCACCACGACGAAGTCGATCTACGGCTTCGACACGATCGAGATCACGCCGCGCTGGCAGGTCAACGCCGGCGTGCGCGTCGACGACTACTCGACCCGCTTCACCGACACCAAGGCCAACGGCGGTAAAACCTATACGCGCGACGACACGCTCGTGAACTGGCAGGCCGGCCTCGTGTTCAAGCCCGCGCAGAACGGCAGCATCTACGCGTCGTATGCGACGTCGTCGACGCCGGCCGGCATGCTGCTCGGCGAAGGCAGCGAGACGCAGTCGCTCACGCCGGGCCGCGGCGGCGTCGGCCCGAACGCCGATCAGATGGCGCCCGAGAAGAACCGCAGCATCGAGCTCGGCACCAAGTGGAACGTGCTGAACGACAAGCTGTCACTCACCGCCGCGCTGTTCCAGATCGACACGACCAACGCGCGCGTGACGCTGCCGAACAACCAGTACGCGATGGTCGGCAACAAGCGTGTGCAGGGTCTCGAACTCGGCGTCGCAGGGCAGATCACGAAGCAGTGGCAGGTGTTCGGCGGCTACACGTACATGAAGAGCGCGCTGCGCGACAACGGCAAGGACGCGGCGAACGACGGCAACCGCTTCCCGAACACGCCGAAGCACAGCCTCACGATGTGGTCGAACTACGACGTGACGCCGAAGTTCACGGTCGGCGGCGGCGCGTTCTACATGTCGGAAGTGTTCGGCGATCCCGCGAACCTGCGAGCAGTGCCGTCGTACTGGCGCTTCGACGCGATGGCGCAGTACCGGATCAACAAGAAGCTCGACCTGCAACTGAACGTGAACAACCTGTTCAACCGCACCTACTTCGACCAGGCGTACCCGGCGCACTACGCGTCGATCGCCCCGGGCCGCTCGGCGTTCGTCACGCTGAACGCGCGCTACTGATCGATGGAGGCTGTATCGCTGAAGGCGCTCGCGTCGGTGTCGCCGCGCGAGTTCGCCGACATCCTGGCCGGGCCGCCCGAGCGCGCCGCCGCGTGGGTCGCGGCGGCGGCCGACAACGGCATCGTCGATGCGCAGGCCGTATACGGGCAGTACCTGCTCGACGGGCATGGCGTCGCGCGCGACCCGGCGGCCGCGTTCAACTGGTTCCGGCACGCGGCGCGGGCCGGCCACGCGATGGCGATGAACATGCTCGGCCGGTGCTACGAGTTCGGCTGGGGCACGGCCGCGTGCGCGCCGGTCGCCGTGTACTGGTACCGGCTCGCCGCTCAGGCGGGGCTCGACTGGGGCATGTACAACTACGCGACAGCGCTCGCGCTCGGCAACGGCGTCGACGAGAACCGCGCCGACGCGCTCGACTGGTTCCGCCGCGCGGCCGCGCTCGGCCATGCGAAATCGATCAACCTGATCGGCGGTTTCTACGAGGACGGCTGGGTCGTATCGGTCGATATCGACGCCGCGTTCGACCACTATCGCCGCGCCGCCGTCGCCGGCGACTTCCGCGGCCAGTTCAACTATGCGCGGCTGCTTGCCGAGCGCGGACGCATCGACGAGGCGCTCGGCTGGCTCGCGCGCGTGCCGGCCACCGCGACTCCCGCGTTCGTCGCGAAGATGCGCGCGTATCTCGCGTCGTCGCCGATCGACGCGTTTCGCGCGGCGGCGCTGCAGTCGCAACCCCAGCCGCAGCCGCACGTTATGGAATCCGCAACATGATGCTTCATATCCCCGGCGTGTTGACCAAGGCGCAGGTCGCGCAATGCCGCGACCACCTCGATGCGGCCGAATGGGTCGACGGTAACGCGACGTCCGGCGCGCAGTCGGCGCTCGCGAAACGCAACCGGCAATTGCCGGAAGGCTCGCCCGCCGCGCGTGCGGTGGGCGACGCGATCCAGGACGCGCTCGCGCGCCACCCGCTGTTCTTTTCGGCGGCGCTGCCGCTCAAGGTGTTTCCGCCGCTGTTCAATCGCTACGAAGGCGGCGAGACGTTCGGCACGCACGTCGACAACGCGATCCGGCTGCTGCGCGGCACGGATTTCCGCGTGCGCAGCGACCTGTCGGCGACGCTGTTTCTCGAGGAACCCGATGCGTACGACGGCGGCGAGCTGTGTGTCGAGGATACGTACGGCACCCATCGCGCGAAGCTACCGGCAGGCGATCTCGTGCTGTATCCGGCGTCGAGCCTGCATCACGTGACGCCGGTAACACGCGGCGAGCGCGTCGCGTCGTTCTTCTGGATCCAGAGCATGGTGCGCGACGACGGCGACCGCACGCTGCTGTTCCAGCTCGATACGCAGATTCAGGCGCTGTCCGCCGAAAAAGGCGCGAAAGACTCGATGGTCATTGCGTTGACGGGGATTTATCACAACCTGTTGAGGAAGTGGGCCGATGCGTAACGCGAACGGGTAACGCTGCCCTCCGGCGCTTGCGCTGCGTCGGACTCCATGACTAAAATGACCATCGTCAAATGACCATGCTCATATCATGATGCCGCACGCTCCCGTATCGAAATCCGAATTCAAGGCTCGCGCACTCGAATACTTCCGGCTCGTCGAGACGTCGGGCGAAAGCCTGATCGTCACCGATCACGGCAAGCCGACGCTCGAGATCCGGCCGTATCACGCATGCGAGGCTCAGCCGTTGGACATATTGCGCGGTTCGGTCATGCGCTATGACAATCCTCTCGATCCGATTGCGGAAGATGATTGGGAGGCGTCGCGGTGATCGTGCTGGATACACATGCATTGGTATGGTGGGTGGCGGGCGACCCGTCGCTCAGCAGGAAGGCGAGAAGCGCGATCGATCGCGCCCGGAGCGAAGGCGCGCTCGCCGCGTCCGCGATCTCCGCGTGGGAGATCGCGATGCTGGTGCGCAACGACCGCCTCGCACTGACGATGGAGGTCGAAGCATGGCTCGCCACCGTCGCGCAGATCGACGGGATGCGCTTCGTGCCCGTCGATGCCGACATCGCCGCGAAATCCACCAACCTCCCCGGCACGTTCCACAAGGATCCGGCCGATCGCATGATCGTTGCGACTGCTCGACGGCTCGGCGTGCCGCTCGTCACGCGCGACGAAAAAATCCGCGCTTACGCGCACGTCAAGACGCTCTGGTGAGCGTCGCCTGCCTGCGGTCCAAACCGCCGCGCATCCTTTGCCGGACTCTGGCATATTGGCGAATCGTCTGACCAAAACGACCTCGGCCGGCCAGCCTCGGCGCCGGCTCATGGCCCGCAACCGTCATCGCGCCATTCCGTCCGCTATCGTGATCTCGCTCTCCGATCCGGTTGTCCGCTCGATCGCCCTGCTAGAGTCGCACGAAGGGTTTGTCGATCTCGCCGGTTTTCATGACCGCATCGCCGTCGATCCCGGCCGCGACGACGCCGCACACTCGAGCCGGCATTTCCTGAAAGTGCGTCACGGTGTGGCGCAACGGCTGATCGTCGCCGCGCACGCGCTGCCCGACGGCCTGCGCCTGTACGTCAAGGAAGGCTATCGTCCGCTGGCGCTGCAACGCCGCTACTTCACCCGGCATCTCGCGCACCTGCGCCGGACGCTGAACCCGCTGCCGGACGAGGACACATTGGTCGCGCTGACGAGCCACTACGTCGCGCCGCCGGAAGTCGCCGCCCATCCGACGGGCGCGGCCGTCGACCTGACACTGATCTCGACGGACGGCGTCGAGCTCGACATGGGCTGCGTGCTCGACGCAACCGACCAGGAATCGTCCGGCGCGTGTTATACGCACAACCCGTTCATCAGCCGGGCTGCCGCCCGCCACCGCCAGGTGCTGATCGCCGCGCTGACGGGCGCCGGCTTCACCAATTACCCGTCGGAATGGTGGCATTGGTCATTCGGCGACCGCTATTGGGCCGTCATGCACAACCAGTCGCATGCAATTTACGGTCCCGTCGAGGAAAGCATGCTCGACGAAGCCGCGCGCTGACGATCTTTCCGACGAAACAAACCCGCCCCGGTAACATCCTCACTTGTCGATCCCTGCCCGCTCCAGCACAATCGCAGCACCTGCATCACTCTCCCCCGCGCCGATGTCCTATGCGTCACTCGCCACCGGCGTCCTGCTCGCCGGCGGCCTTGGTCAACGCTTCGACCCGAGCGGCCTGCACAGCAAGCTGCTCGCCCGACTTCCCGACGGCACGCCGGTTGCGGTCGCCGCGGCCCGCCATCTCGCGGCAGCCACGGCCGACGTGATCGCCGTCGTGCGTCCCGGTGCCGAAAAACTCGCGATGCTGCTGAACGAAGCCGGCTGTCAGGTCGTCTACGCGCCCGACGCGGTGCGCGGCATGGGCGCGAGCCTCGCGGCCGGCGTGCGCGCGACACCCGACGCGAACGGCTGGCTCGTCGCGCTCGGCGACATGCCGTGGATCGCGGCGTCCACCTACGAAAGCGTCACACGCGCACTCGACGCCGACGACGCGTCGATCGTCGCACCCGCGCATCGCGGCGCGCGCGGCCATCCGGTCGGGTTCGCCGCGCACCACTTCGATGCGCTCGCCGCCCTCGACGGCGACACCGGCGCCCGCGCGCTGTTCGCCAGTGCACCGGTCAGGCTGCTCGACGTCGACGATCCGGGCATCGTGCGCGACGTCGATACGCCCGCGGATCTGCGCTGACGCCGATCCCGCCCCGCACGCGGAGCGGCGCATGGCCCGCTCCTGCGCAGCAGGTGTCGGCACGAAAACCGCGCCCGCGCGGATTGCCCCGACGACAGGCGCCCCACCGCGACAATCCCGCTGCAAATGCACGCCCGATTGCCTATAACGGAGACGAGGCGCCCCCGCCGCGCCACCGCCGTCACGCACTGCGCGAGTTCTCCATGACCGATCACACGACCCCGACGCCCGAGCCACCGGCCGACCCGAACCGCGACCCGGAAGACGACCCGCTGTCGTCGCCGCCCGGCCATCACGACAACCCGCAGCAACCGGACGGGCCACCGAGCAAGGATCCGGTCTAGCCGCCGGGCGGCCGCGCCGGGCATTCTCCGTGCATTCGCCACGGGTTCCGGTCATGCGGCGCCCGCGCATGACGCTGCCTAACGCGCGGTATACCCGCCGTCGATCGGCAGCGATACGCCGCTGACCATCGACGCCGCATCGCTCAGCAGGAACAGGATCGGCTCGACGACCTCGTCCGGCTCCGCGAATCGCCCGAGCGGGATCGCGGCCAGCATCGGCGCACGCTTTTCCGGATCGCTCCACGCGAACTGCGCCATCGGCGTGAGGGTGACCGTCGGGTTCACACTGTTCACACGAATACCGTGCGGCCCGAGTTCGATGCACAGCACGCGCGTGATCGCGTCCATCGCCGCCTTCGACGCGCAATAGCCCAGATGCGCGGGCAGGCCGACGAGCGCGGCCTGGCTCGATACGTTGACGATGCTGCCCCGCGCCTGCGCTGCGCCACGTCCGTCGCGCGCGATCATCTTCCGCGCGACGGCCCGTGCGACGAGCGCCGCGCCGCGCGCGTTGACCGCCATCACGCGATCGAAATGCGCGGCGCTCACGTCGAGCGCCGATTCGAGCGACGCGATCCCCGCGCAATTCACGAGGCCGTCGAACGCGTCGTGCGCGGCGAGCGCCGCGTCGATCGCGTGTTCGTCGCCACCGACATCGACGCGCAACGTCTCGCACGCAGCCTCGCCGGCCAGTGCGTCGAGCGCGGCCATGTCGCGCCCCGCCGCGACGACCCGCGCGCCCGCCCGCGCCAGCGCGACCGCGCACGCGCGCCCGATCCCGCTCGACGCCCCCGTGACGAGCACCCGCGAACCGCCGAAATCGAATCGACTTTTCATGATGGCGTGTGCAACCCGTGCATGATCGGTGCGAGCGCCGGATACAGCGCCGTATAGAGCGCAAAGCGCGCCGCATAGGCGGCCGCGCGTTCGGCATCAGGCCGCGCGCGCTCGACGAGCGTGACCCATCCGCCTTGCGCATCCTCGTGCGACACGAGCCCCACCCCGACTCCCGCGAGCAGGGCCGCCCCCATCGCGGCTTCGACGTCCTGCTCGATCGTCCACACCGGGAAACCCGTCACATCCGCGATGATCTGCATCCACAGCGCCGAATGCGCGGCCCCGCCCACGACGATCAGCCGGTCGTCGAGCGCGGCCGCGCCGCGTCGGCCGGCCTCGATGTTGTGCCGCAACGCGAATGCGACGCCTTCGAGCACCGCGCGATACAGGTGCGCGCGCGTGTGCGCGAGACTCAGCCCGACGAATGCGCCGCTTGCCTTCGCGTCCCACACCGGGCTGCGTTCGCCCATCAGGTACGGCAGGAACAGCACGCCATCGGCCCCCGGCGGCACGCTTTCGGCCGCCGCCTCGAGCAACACGTGCGGATCGCCGTGCGGCAGCAGGCGTGCCGCATCGATCTCCGCGTGACAGAACTGGTCGCGAAACCACGCGACCGACGCGCCTGCCGTGATCGCGCCGCCGAACACGTACAGGTCGCGCTGCCCGTCGAACACGTGCGGCATGCTGACGAGCCCGTGCCGCGCATCGACGTGCCGGCTCACGTAACCCCAGCACATGCTGGTGCCGATCATCGCGACATGCTGCCCCGCGCGCGTCGCGCCGGCCGCGAAGGTCGCGACGGCCGCATCGACGCCGCCCGCGACGACGGGCGTGCCGGCCGGCAGCCCGAGCGGCTCCGTCCATTGCGACAGCAGGCCGCCGACGACGTCCGTCGATTCGACGAGCCGCTCGGGCATCATCGTCGCCGGGATGCCGAGCATGTCGAGCGCATCGTCGGACCATTCGCGGCGCGCGACGTCGTACACGCCGCCGATGTTGCCGGCCGAGCTGTGATCGACCGCGACCTCGCCGGTCAGCAGGTAGATCACGTAGGCGTTCGGCGGCAGGAAGTAGCGCACGTTCGCCCACACGTCCGGCCGCTGGTCGCGCAGCCACAGCATCTTCGTGAAGCCGTAATAGCTGTCGACGCCGTTGCCCGTGATCACGCGCAGCCGATCGACGTTCACGTTCGCATTGATCCAGTCGACTTCCGCGGTCGCGCGCCGGTCCATCCAGATCAGGCACGGATGGACCGGCCGCATGTCGCTGTCGACCGGAACGCCCGAGCCCCCGTACAGGCTGCCCACGCACACCGCGCGGATCGCGTCGGCCGGCACACCCTGCGCACGCGCATCGCTCACGCAGCCGGCGATGCATTCGAGCACGGCGTCGAACCACACCTGCGGCCATTGCTCGGCCCACAGCGGGCGCGGCGTATCGGGCTGGTAGCCGGCCGAGCGCCGCGCGACGATCGTTCCGTGCCGGTCGACGAGCAGCGCCTTGGTGCTCTGCGTGCCGATGTCCACGCCTATGACGTATTCCATGATGTCTCCGGTAAGGCGCACGCCGGCCGTCAGCGGGCCGGCTTCAGCAGCACCTTGATCGATTCGGGCGATTTCGCGACGCGGATCGCGTCGCCCCACTCCTCGAGCGCGAAATCGTGCGTGACGATGCCTTTCGACGTGACGAGCCCGCGCGCAAGCAGGTCGATCGCGACCGGGTAGCAGTATGGCCCCAGGTGCGCGCCGCGCACGTCGAGCTCCTTGCGGTCGCCGATGATCGACCAGTCGACGGTCGCATCCTCGCCGAACACGCTGAATTCGACGAAGCGGCCGAGCTTGCGGATCAGGTCGAGCCCCTGGCTCACGCCGACCGGCGCGCCGGTCGTCTCGATGTAGACGTCGCAGCCGTAGCCGTCGGTGAGCGACCTGACGATCGCGCGCGCATCGTCGCGCTTCGGGTTGATCGTCACGTCGGCGCCGTACTGCCGCGCGAGTTCGAGCCGCTCGTCGATCAGGTCGATCACGACGAGTTTCTTCGGCGTCTTCAGGTGCGCGACCTGCGTCATCATCAGGCCGAGCGGGCCCGCTCCGGCGATCACGACCACATCGTCGAGCTGCAGGTCGCCGCGGTTCACCGTATGGATCGCGCACGACAGCGGCTCGATGATCGCGGCGTCTTCGAGCGACACGCCGAGCGGGATCCTGTGGACGATCGCGGTGGGCGGAATGCGCATGTATTCGGCCATCCCGCCGTCGGCGACCTCGCGCTGGAAGCCGAAGATGTTGTGCACTTCGCACATCCAGTACTGGCCCGACCGGCAATAACGGCACTTGCCGCACGGCACGATCTGCTCGGCGATCACGCGGTCGCCCAACGCCACGCCGAAATGCTCGGCCGCGCCGTCGCCGAGCGCTTCGACATGGCCGAAAAATTCATGGCCGGGAATCACGGGCGCCTTCACCCACGGGCTCGGGCCGCCCCAGAACATCTTCGCGCCCGTATAGCACTTGCAGTCGCTCGCGCAAATCCCGCACGCGGCGATGCGGATCACGAGCTCGTTCGTGCCGGGGCGCGGCTTCGCGACCTGTTCGACGCGATAGTCCTCGGGGCCGTGGCAGACGACCGCGGTCATCCGCGGCTGGGCTTCGGGTGTCGTCATGAGTTGTCTCTTTCGTTGATGATTCGGATGCCTGATCGATCGCACGTTACCGCGACCGTTCGCGGCTGATGTAGATCGCGAGCAGGATGATTCCGCCCTTGATCACGTTCTGCACATACGGGTTCACGCCGATCATGTTCAGCCCGTTGTTGAGCACGCCGAGCAGCAACGCGCCGACCAGCGTGCCGAGGATCGCGCCGCGCCCGCCCGAGATCGACGTGCCGCCCATCACGACGGCCGCGATCGCGTCGAGCTCGAAGCCCACGCCGGCGTTCGGCTGCCCGCTCATCAGCCGGCCCGTCAGCACGATTGCGGCGAGCGCCGACGTTAGCCCGGCGAGCGTGTAGACGATCAGCTTCACGCGCGCCACGCGCACGCCGGTGAGCCGCGTCGCCTGCTCGTTGCCGCCGATCGCATACACGTAGCGGCCGAACGGCATCCGGTCGAGCAGCAGCCACGCGATTGCATAGACCACCAGCATGATCAGTACCGGCGCCTGAATGCCGAACACCTTGCCGCTGCCGAAGAACGCGACCCAGTCGGGCAGACCGTCGATCGGATAGCCGCCCGTGTAGATCAGTGCCAGGCCGCGCGCGATGCCCATCGTCGCGAGCGTGACGATGATCGGCGGCATCCCCGCGAACGCGACGAACAGGCCGTTCAGGAAGCCGAACCCGAGGCCGACCGCGATGCCGATCGCGAGCGCGGCCACCGCGTTCACGCCGGCCACCATCAGCCCGGCCGCGAGCGTGCCCGACAGCGCCATCACCGAGCCGACCGACAGGTCGATCCCGCCGGTCAGGATCACGCAGGTCATGCCCACCGCGATGATCGCGTTGATCGACACCTGGCGCAGCACGTTCTCCAGGTTCGCGGCGGACAGGAAGCTCGGGCTCGCGATCATCATCGCGATGCACACGACGATCAGGCCGACGAGCGGATAGAACAGCGTCGAGCGTCGCAACTGCGCCCACATCGCGCGCGGCGGCGGTGCGTCGCCGTTTCCG
The DNA here is from genome assembly GCF_019425585.1 of Burkholderia sp. COPS. Classification (NCBI taxonomy): domain Bacteria; kingdom Pseudomonadati; phylum Pseudomonadota; class Betaproteobacteria; order Burkholderiales; family Burkholderiaceae; genus Burkholderia; species Burkholderia sp. COPS. Next base: position 23,267 of record NZ_WIXR01000013.1, read on the forward strand.
GCGGCAGCCGCGAGGGTCGGGGAAGACGGGGAAGAAGAATCAGGCAGGTTCATGGGTCGCTCCTCGCGTGCCGGCCGTGGCATAGGTCATGACCGTGTCGGGATCGATCTCGTCGCCTTCGAGCGTCGCCTCGATGCGCCCCTGCCGGAACACGGCGACGCGATCGCACATGCCGACGATCTCCGGCAGCTCGGACGAGATCATGATGATGGCGTAGCCGCGCGCGGTGAGTTCGCGCATCAGCCCGTAGATTTCGGCTTTCGCGCCGACGTCGATGCCGCGCGTCGGCTCGTCGAAGATCAGCACCGACGTGTGATGGTTAAGCCAGCGCGCGATCACGACCTTCTGCTGGTTGCCGCCGGACAGCGTCGCGACCTCGGTATGGATCGACGGCGCCTTCACGCCGACGCGCCGCATCACGTCGTGCGTCGCGCGCGCCTCGCCGCGGCGGTCGATCAGCCAGCGCATCGACCGGTACTTGCCGAGGTTGTTCAGCGAGATGTTGTCGCGAATCGAGAACGACGTGACGAGCCCTTCCGTCTTGCGGCTTTCCGGCAGGATGCCGATGCCCGCGCGCAACGCGTCAGCCGGATCGGCGAGCGTCGCCGCCGTGCCGCGCACGCGCACGTCCTTGCGATGCGCACGCGTCGCGCCGATCACCGCGAGCGCGGTTTCGGTGCGGCCCGAGCCGACCAGCCCGGCGAAGCCGAGAATCTCGCCCGCATGCAGCGCGAAACGGTTCACGGGGCCGTCGCGCTCGATCTGCAGCGCATCGACCTCCAGTACCCGCGGCGCATCCGCCGCGCGCGCCGGCTTCGGCGGAAAACTGCTCTCGATCCGCCGCCCGACCATCATCCGCACCAGCTGCTCGACGTCGGTGCGCACGACGTCGGTCGTCGCAACGTACTGGCCGTCGCGCAGCACCGTGATGCGGTCGCACACCGCGAAGATTTCCTCGAGATGATGCGAGATGAAGATCATCGCGACGCCCTGCCGCTTCAGCTCGCGCATGATCGCAAACAGGTGCGCGGCCTCGGCCGGCGTAAGCGTGGCGGTCGGTTCGTCGAGGATCAGGATGCGCGCGTCGAGCGACAGCGCCTTGCCGATCTCGACGAACTGCTGCTGCGCGACCGACAGCGCACGGATCGGCGCATCGAGATCGATCGCGACGCCGAGCCGCGCGAAGATGCCGGCCGCCGCGCGACGCATCCGCTTGCGGTCGCGTGCGCCCCAGCGGTTGCGCAGCTCGCGGCCGAGGAACAGGTTGTCGACGGCATCGAGATGCGGGATCAGGCTGAATTCCTGGAACACGATGCCGACGCCGGCCGCGACCGCGTCGTGATAGTCCGCGAAATGGCGCAGCGCGCCGTCGATCTCGATCGTGCCGGTATCCGGCCGATGAATGCCGCACAGGATCTTCATCAGCGTCGACTTGCCCGCGCCGTTCTCGCCGAGCAGCGCATGGATCTCGCCGCGCGCGATCTCCAGATCGATGTCGGACAGCGCCTTCACGCCGGGAAAGCTTTTCGTGATGTGGCTGAGCCTGAGTATCGTGTCCATCGGCTTCTCCGTGCGAAGGGCGTCGGCCGCGCCGCCGCCCTTCGCATTGCACGTCGTTCACCAGCTGAAGCCCTTCGCGTTGCCGCGGTCGACCACCTTCACGTCGACCGGGATCGCCTTCGGCACCGTCGCGCCCCACTTGCGCGCAATCGCGATGCCGAGCGCGATACGCACCTGGTCGGCCGGGAACTGCGCGGTCGTCTCGATGAACTTCGAATTCGGCTTCTGGATCGCGGCGATCGCCTCGGGCGCGCCGTCGACGCTCGTCAGCTTGATGTCCTTGCCCGAGCTCTCGATCGCGGCGAGCGCGCCCATCGCGCCGCCGTCGTTCACGCTGAAGACGCCCTTCAGCTTCGGGTGCGCGGAGATCAGGTTCTCGGTCACCGACAGCGCGGTCGCGCGCTCCTGCTTGCCGTTCTGCGTGTCGACCAGCTTCACGTTCGGGTATTTCGCGAGCCCCGCCTTGCAGCCGCGCACGCGTTCGAGAATCGGCACGACCGGAATGCCGTCGAGGATCGCCACCTCGCCGCTGCCGCCGATCGCTTTCGCGAGGTAGTCGCACGACATCACGCCCGCGTCGTAGTTCTTCGAGCCGACGAACGAATCGACCGGGCCGTTCGCGTTCGCATCGACGGCCACGACCACCGCGCCGGCCTTCTTCGCCTGCGTGATCGCCGACTGGATGCCGGTCGAATCGGTCGGGTTCACGAGCAGGATGTCGATCTTCTTCTGCAGCATGTCCTCGACGTCGCTCACCTGCTTGCTGACGTCGTGATGCGCGTCGGTGACGACGACCTGCGCACCGATCGACGCGGCCGCGTCGTTCAGCGCCTTCTGCATCGTCACGAAATACGGGTTGTTGAGCTCCTGGAACGTCATGCCGATCCGCAGCGGTGCGGCCTGCACGGCGGCGGGCAGCCAGACCGCGGCGGCGAGCGCGGCAACCGCCGCCAGGCGGGCGGCGCGACGGGGAGATGAGGCGGGCGATGCAGGCGTCATGACGGTGTCTCCGGTTGTATGAGGCTTTTTCGTGGGTGAGCAAGCCCCTCGCGACGCGGGCGGCGCGATCGGCTGGGTGAAACGGCGTGGAAAACTCGGGCGGGCGGCGGCCCGGCGATCATCCGGGCTGCGGGGCGAGTTCGGGCGCGCCGGGCGTCACGACGCGCGGCGGCAGCGGATTGCCGGTGGGCGCCGCGTGCAGCGCCAGTTCACGGCTGCGCGCGTTCAGGCGCTGCAGTGCGCGGAATTCGGACGGCGCCATCCCCTTCACCGCGCGGAACTGGCGGTTGAAGTTCGACACGTTGTTGAAGCCGGCCTGGAAGCAGATATCGGTGATGTTCGCGTCGTCGGCGAGCAGCAGCTGGCACGCGGATTCGATCCGCAGGCGATTCACGTACTGGACGAACGGCATGCCCGTCTGGCGATGAAACGCGCGCGAGAACGCGCTGACGCTCTGCCCGGTCAGTTGCGCGAGATCGGATTCGCGCAGCTCGGACGCGAGGTTCTTGCCGATGTACGACAGCGCATGGCTGAGCCGCGTCGGCGTGACATCGGCCTGGTCGTACGCGGGGCTCGCGAGCAGCGTGCGTTCGGCCGCCCCGCACAGCCGTTCGAGGATCGTCATGAACAGCGCGATGCGGCGCATGCCGCGCGCGGCCAGCAGTTCGTCGAACAGCGGCGCGATCGCGGCGCTGGTCGCCGCGTCGAAGCCGACCCCGCGCCGCGCATCGTCGAGCAACGCCTGCGCGTCGCGGCATTCGGGAAACGCGTCCATGCAGCGGCGCACGAATACCGGATCGAACTGGATCACGAGGTTGCGGCGTTCGACGGTTTCGCCTTCGGCCATGTCGCTGACCCAGTTGTGCGGCAGGTTCGGGCCGAGCAGCACGAGATGGCCGGGGCCGAACGAGCCGATGTGGTCGCCGACGAAATACTTGCCGCGCGTCGCGACGATCAGGTGCAGTTCGAATTCGGGATGGAAGTGCCAGCGGATCGTGCGATACGGATAACCGTGCGACCAGACCTTGAACGACTCGTCGCGTCGCACTTCGACCACTTCCAGATCGGGGTGCATCATGTGGGCGTCTCCATTCCCGTGTCTCGCCGGCCGGTTCGTTTTGCGCGTGCGCCGCGTATTTCACGCGGCGACGCGACCGGTCGCATGGGAAGCAATGTAGGTCGATCGAGCGCGCGGCTCCACCAACTTTACGCCTGATTTTCGATACTTTTTTGCCCATTCCGGCCGCAAATGGCGCCGGATGGCAAATTTGTGCAGTGCGGAACGGCCGCGCGGCCGCCCGCCCGGCGCTTACGCGGCCGCGTGCTCGCGCGCGGTACGCGCTTCGTACGCCTTCAGGTGGTTGTACGCGATCCGCAGCAGCGACAGCCCATCGGCCGCCTGCGGGTCGCGGCGCGCGAGCAGGTCGCCGATCACGTGATCGGCTTCGACGCGCGCATGGTTTTCGACGTCGCGCAGCATCGACGCGGTCAGCGGCGACGGCGTCAGCACCATCCGCTGCATCCGCTCGATGGCGGCCGGATCGGGCCGGTGGCCGTTGTGCTCGGCAATCGCACTGCATTCGCCGAGCATCGTCTCGAGCAGGCGGCGGCCGTCCGGCGCGGCGAGAATGTCGCCGACCGACGCGCGGAACAGCGACGTGCTCGCGGCGAGCGTCGCGAGGAACACCCATTTTTCCCACATCCGCGCGGCCACGTCGTCACTGAGCGTCGCATCGAAACCCGTGCCACCGAGCACCTCGGCCACCGCGCGCACACGCGGCGATTCGCCGCCCGCGAGTTCGCCGAACGTGACCCCGTGCGTGTCGTTGAGGTGCACGATGCGCTGCTCGCGATCGAGCGTCGCCGCGATCACGCACAGCCCGCCGAGCACCTGCGCGGCGCCGAACCGCTCGCGCAGCACGTCGAGATGGCGCATCCCGTTGAGCATGGGCAGGATCAGCGTCTGCGGGCCGACGAACGGCGCGAACGACTGAATCGCGTCGTCGAGGCTGTACGCCTTGCAGCTCAGCAGCACGAGGTCGAACGGCGCGACGCCGGCACCCGCGTCGCCCGCGCGCACGGTCTGCACGTTCGCGAGCGTCAGGTCGCCGCGCGGGCTGCGGATCAGCAGCCCGTCGCGCGCCAGCGCGGCCGCGCGGCCGTCGCGCACCAGGAACGTCACGTCGCGCCCCGCCGCGGCCAGCCGGCCGCCGAAATATCCGCCGACCGCGCCGGCCCCCACCACCAGAATCCGCATCGTTGCCTCCTTTCGGTTTCATTCGCCGCCGCGCCGCGCGCGGCGCCTATTCAATCGCCCCGACAGTATAGCGACGCCCGTTATGCATATGCATAGATACCCTTGCTCGTGTCGAAGGCATCGGCAAGGGTGCCTCATAGGGATAACCCGCCTACGGCGACGCACGTCGGGCGCCGTCAAGATACTTATCCCGTCACGCCGCCCCGGCGAGCTTCCACGACTGACCGACCACACACCATGCGCAACCTTTCCCTGAATCAGAAACTCGCCTCGATGATCGTCATCCTCTGGCTCGGCCTGCTCGTGATCGCGGGGCTCGGGGCCTGGCAGACGCGCGCATCGATGATCGCGGACCGCCGCGACCAGCTCGCGTCGCTGGTCGCGCAGGCCGCGAGCGTGACCGACCATTACTACAAGCTGTCGCAGCAGAACGCGCTGCCGGAAGCCGACGCGAAACAGAAGGCGCTCGAGGCGATCGCCGCGATGCGTTCCAGCGCCGACGGCTACATCTCCGTCAACGACTCGAAGCCCGTGATCGTGATGCATCCGATCAAGGCCGACCTCAACGGCAAGGACGTGTCGAATTTCACCGACCCGAACGGCAAGCACCTGTTCGTCGAGATCGTGAAGGCCGGCAACCTCGAAGGCGGCAAGGGCTTCGTCGAGTATCTGTGGCCGAAGCCGGGCGCCGACAAGCCGCAGGAGAAAACCAGCGCCGTGCAGCGCTTCGCGCCCTGGGACTGGTACATCGTGACCGGCATGTACATGAACGACGTGCGCACCGCCGTACTCGAAAGCGTCGGCCGCTGGCTCGCGATGACGACCGTGCTCGGCGGGATCGCGACCGCCGTGATGGTGCTGGTGCTGAAAAGCGTGCGCGCGAACCTCGGCGGCGAGCTGGAAGTGGCACTCGACGCCGCGCAGCGCATCGCGCAGGGCGACCTGACCGCGCACGTCGCCGTGAAGCACGACGATCGCGGCAGCCTGCTGCACGCGCTGCACACGATGCAAGGCGGGCTGATCGACATGGTGTCGCGCGTGCGGATGGGTACCGAGAACATCAACGTCGGCGCAAGCGAGATCGCGTCGGGCAACACCGACCTGTCGCAGCGCACCGAGGAACAGGCGGCCGCACTCGTGCAGACCGCGTCGAGCATGGACCAGATGACCGCGAACGTGAAGCAGAACGCGGACAGCGCCGCCCAGGCCGCGTCGCTCGCCGGCCAGGCCGCGCAGGTCGCGACGCGCGGCAGCGCGGTGGTCGACGACGTCGTGCGCACGATGAACGAGATCACCGACCGCTCGCACAAGATCGGCGACATCATCGGCGTGATCGACGGGATCGCGTTCCAGACCAACATCCTCGCGCTGAATGCGGCCGTCGAAGCCGCGCGCGCGGGCGAACAGGGCCGCGGCTTCGCGGTGGTCGCGGCCGAAGTCCGCTCGCTCGCGCAACGCTCGGCGACGGCGGCGAAGGAAATCAAGTCGCTGATCGTGTCGTCGAACGAGACCGTCGAGCAAGGCGCGGCGCTCGTCACGCACGCGGGCGAGACGATGGCCGAGATCGTGCAGTCGGTGCGGCGCGTGAACGAGATCCTCGACGAGATCAGTCATGCGTCGCGCGAACAGAGCGCCGGGATCGAGCAGGTCAATCGCGCGGTGGGCGAGATGGACCAGGTCACGCAGCAGAACGCCGCGCTCGTCGAAGAAGCGGCGGCCGCCGCGCATTCGCTGCGCGATCAGGCCGAGGCGCTGCGGGACGCCGTAACGCGGTTTGCGCTGCCGGCCTGACGGCGGCCGCCCGGCGCACGCTTGCTCACGCGGCGTCGCCGGGCCGTGACGCGGCGGGGCCGATGCCGAGCCCCAGCCCCGCCGCCCGCTGGACCAGCTCGACGTCGTTGTTCGCGCCGAGCTTCTTCATCGCACTGATCTTCTGCGCGCTGACCGTCTGCTTGCCCTTGCTCAGACGCTGCGCGATCGTCTTGATCGGCACCCCCGACAGATACAGGCGAATGACCTCGATCTCGCGCGCCGACAGCTTCACGGGCGCATTGCCGCGCTCGCCGGCCGCCTCGATCGCGCGCCTGACGAGCGGCGACAGGTAGCGCCCGCCGCTGTAGGCCGAATGAATGGCCGTGACGATATGGCCAACCTCGTCGAACTTGCTGACGACGCTCACGCCGTCGATCGCGAGGATCGACCCGACGATCAGCGGATTCTCGTTCGCGACCAGCACGACGACCCCGACGTTCGGACGCGTGCGCCGCAGCCAGTCGAGCAGCCCGAGGCCGTCCATCTGCACGTCCCCGCGGATCGCATAGTCGACCAGCACGACATCGCAATCGACGCCGCCGAGCGACGCGGCCAGCTCGGCCACATTCCTGCACACCGCGACGAGCTCGATCGCGCAGGCGCTGCCTGCGACCTGCTCGATGCCGGCCAGCGTCAACGGCCAGTCGTACGCGAAGACGATGCGAACGTTGAATTTCCTCATGCGTGGTTCCCGGTGGTTCATCGGCCGCGCGACGCGCAACGCGCAACGCGCACGGCCGGTTTGGCGTTGATCGGACGTTCAGGCTATTTTTAGCCTGAACGCCGATTCTATGAAGCCGCACGCGGACGGGATATCGGACGGTAACGGGATTGGTCGTCAGGGACGTAATACGAGTTTGAATTTGCGCCGGTTCGAGCGGCCGTCCCGGAGCGGCCGGCACCTGGAAACATCGGCCGGATGGCCGGCGTGGCGGGCCACACGGTCCATCCGGCCGGCCAGCAGGTAAAATCGACGCCTTTGCATGCCGCGCCGGGCCGCCGGCGGCGAGCGACGCGCCGATGCCGGCCGCGCGCCACCGCCCTGCGCCCGCGCCCGTACTCCGGTGGCCCCGCCCCGCTTTCCTCATGACCGAATCCGACCTGCAATCCGACGACACCTCCATCCACGAAGACGGCCTCTGGCGCGACAACGGCTGGACGGCCCGCATCATCAAGAACGAAGACGACGACGGCTGGGCCGTCGAAATGATCAAGGACGGCGAGTCCGAGCCCGCGCTCGTCGGGCCGTGGACCATGGGCCGCGACAAGAAGAACCCCAAACCGATGGACGCGAACGCGTTCCGCACGCTCGTGAAGACCGCGACCGAGGTGCTGATGCGCCACGAGCAGCAGCGGCGCGCGATGCTGCACAAGGAAGTGACGGTTCAGGGCGAGGACGGCCAGGATGTGTCGGTGACGCTCGACATCGTGCCGGACGAATTCGAGCCGTACGCGCAGCTCAAGGCATTCGATCCGTATGGCGAGCTGCTGGCCGAAGCCAAGGTGTCGGCCGGTTTCAAGCTCAACAAGGCCAGTGCCGAGCGCTGGGTCGCCTCGGGCTTCGAGCGGCCGGCCGCCTGATCGCGCGGCACGCCGCGCCGCGCGCTCAGGCGCCGGCGCCCTGCCGCGCGCGCTGCAGCCGGCGCGCCGCCAGCTTGCGCCGCACGAGCTGCTCGAACTGCCGCGTCGCGACCTGCGGATCGCGCGCGGCCAGCCCGAGCGCGTTGCGCGCGAGCTGGATCGGCGTCAGCACGAGGCCCCACGGCAGCCCCCACCAGCCGAACGCGGCCGACGCCAGCAACGCGACCGCCTGCTTCCTGCGGCCGCAACGCCGGCAGCACACGTGGTGCCGTGTCGCCCAGCGCGTGACGAACAGCAGCGACACGACGCGATGCGACGCATGGACATCGACCGGCCGGTCGTCGCGACGGCAGATCGGGCACGGCCCGTAACGCCAGTCGTGCACATACTCCCAGACCTTCGCGTCGGGCACCCGCTCCGCCTCGACGACGATCGGATGCGCGCGGGCGCACGCCGGACGGCAATAGCGGCGGCCGTCGATCGACCGCCCGCCGACCAGGAACGTCCTGCCGCAGTGACTGCACTCTGCCACGGTAACCTCGGATAAGCGTGATGCGCCGCATGCCGGCCGCGCGCGCATCGCCGCGCCGGCGGTCCGGACGGGCCGTTTCATGTCTTAACGGCCGACGTCGCGCGGTCTTGAGCGGCGGCGCGCCGCGGCGTATCAGCCGTGCAGCCCGTGCGCGGTCATCAGCCGATACAGCGTCGCGCGCGAGATGCCCAGCTCGGCCGCCACGTCGGCATGCTGGTGGCGGTGGCGCATCAGCGTTTCCTCGATCGCGCGCCGCTCGGCCCGCCGGCGCGTTTCGGCGAGCGTCGGCGGCTGCCGCGACGTGTACTGGTGCAGCTCGAGATCGGCGGCCGAGATCATCGGGCCGTTCGTCATCACGACCGCGAGCCGGATCCGGTTGATGAGCTCGCGCACGTTGCCCGGCCACGGATAGTTGTGGATCGCTTCGACCGCGCTCGGCATGAAGCCGCGAATCCGTTGCGCATTGTCGCCGCGATAGCGCCGCAGCACATGGTCGGCGAGCAGCATGATGTCGCGGCCGCGCACGCGCAGCGGCGGTTCGTCGATGCGCAGCACGCACAGGCGGTAGTACAGGTCCGCACGGAACCGCCCCGCCTGCATCGCGGCCTCGAGATCGACGTGGGTCGCCGACACGATCCGCACGTCCACCGGAATCGACGCGTGCCCGCCGAGGCGCTCGATCGTGCCTTCCTGCAGGAAGCGCAGCAGGCTCGCCTGGCTCTCGAACGGCATGTCGCCGATTTCATCGAGAAACAGCGTACCGCCGTGCGCGGCCTCGATACGGCCGATCTTGCGCTGGTGCGCGCCCGTGAACGCGCCGCGCTCGTGGCCGAACAGTTCGGCCTGCAGCAGCGTCGACGGAATGGCCGCGCAGTTCACGGCGACGAACGGCGCGTCGGCGCGCGACGACTGCTGGTGAATCGCCGCCGCCGTCAGCTCCTTGCCGGTGCCGGACTCACCGGCGATGAAAACGGTCGCCTCCGTATTCGCGACCTTGCGGATCGTCGCGAACAGCCGGCGCATCGCGTCGCACGAGCCGATCATCGTGCCGCCGGGGGGCGCCGCGTCGGCGTCCGGGCCGCCGTCCGCGAGCCTCAGCATCCCGTACGCATGGCCGACCAGATAGCCGATCGTCGTGTATGCAGTCGCGTTGCGCACGTAATCGAAACAGCAGTGGCGAATCAGGCGCGCGATGGCAATATCCCGCAGCCGCTCGTCGTCGGCGAACGCGAGCCAGCCGACGCGCGGGTCGCGCAGCAGCGCCTCGAACGACGTGACGTCGGGCGACGCGAAGCTGCCGAAATCGACGATGCCCGCATGCAGGCGGTTCGCCCTGACGAGATTCAGTGCGTCCGCAACGGTTTTCGCGCGCCACACGTCCCAGCCGCGCGACGCGAGACAGTCGACGAGCGCGGCGTCGTGCTGCTGCGACAGGTAGACGAGCGGCCGCGACGGCACGACATGGTTGCGCCGCACGGCAATGAACGGCGCCGTCCCCGCATCGCGTTCGAGATCCTGCGGGCCCGACACCCTGATCTGGCAGCAATAGTTCACGATAGCCTCGTGGCTTGGGTTGGTTGTCGAAACGGCCGTTGCCGGATCGCGTGGAGCGGGGCACCGTAGTCCCGCGACGCGGCGCCGGGCCGTCCTCGGACTGACGTTCGTTATCGGCAGAAAACGACGCGCTGTGTGTAGATCTGCGGCTCGACGGCCGGCTTCGCGGAGCCGTTGAGGTCGTCACGATAGGCACGGTAGGTCTTGCCGTTCACCGTCACTTCCGTCGCACGTGCCGTCTCGATCGAGTTGAGCCCGTTGCGCTGCCAGCCGCTCACCTGGTCCGCCGCCGTCACGCTCGCATCGCCCGCGATCTTCTGCGTGATCGCGCTGCCGTCGCTCCATGGCTGCGTCTGCATGTCCTCGGCATGCTGCATCGCGCCGACCGTCTTGCCGGTCGGCGTCGGCCCCCTCTGCGCCTCGAACGGCGCGCCTCGGCCGTACACCGGCGATTGCCACGACGGTGCGTGCCCCTCCTCCGGCATCATGTAGATCATCTGCGGATCGCCGATCATCATCATCGGCGCGCACGCCGTGTTGTCGGCGCGACCGAGCGTCGTCAGCGCCTGCGCGACGCTCGTGGCGTTTGCCGCGGTCTGCTCGCCCAGGATCACGAAGACCGCCGGGTTCTGAAATACCGCCTGTGCTGCGGCTTGTGCGCTGTACAACAACAGAGCGACCAAAAAGATCCTCATGATTGAGGCCTCCTTGCATCCTCGTCAGGCAAAAAGAGGTGTTGACCTCGGGGATGGGATCAACACCCGTCAAACAGGAAACGACCGTCGGGCCTCGGGTCCGGACGGCTCCCGTGCGCCGCCATTCCGGCGCACGGGAGCCGGACCCGCGTGCTTACGACGACGTGCTCGTCGAGATGACGGCCGGAGCCGGCACGACCGGTGCGGCCGGGGCGGCCTGCTGGTCGACCGGAGCCGCCGGCAATCCTTGCGCCGGATCGGACAACGCGGGCATCTCGGCGGGCTGCGCGGCGGCCTGGTCCGGCACCTTCGCGTCGGCTGCCGGCATGTCGGCAGGCGCTGCGGCCGCGGCGGCGGCAGGCTGCACGGGTTCCGGTGCGGGCGCTTCCGCGGCGACCGGCGCCGGTTCGGCGGCCTTCGCATCGGCTGCCGGTGCGGGCATCGCGGCCTCGGCTGCGGGCGCCGCGACGACGGCAGCGGCCGGCGTCGTGTCCGCAGCCGGCGCGGCAGCGGCCTGCGCTGCGTTGTCGGTCGCGGCCGGCATCGGCTCCGGTGCCTTGTCGGCGACGGGCTGCACGGGTTCGGGGGCCTTGTCGGCGATTGCCGGTGCGGGTTCGGGCGCCTTGTCGGCGACCGCCGGTGCGGGCTCCGGTGCCTTGTCGGCAACCGCCGGTGCGGGCTCCGGTGCCTTGTCGGCAACCGCCGGTGCGGGCTCCGGTGCCTTGTCGGCAACCGCCGGTGCGGGCTCCGGTGCCTTGTCGGCGACGGGCTGCACGGGTTCGGCGGCCTTCGTGTCGGCGACCGGCGCGGCAGGCACCGGCGATGCCTTGTCCGCAACGGCCGGCGCGGCAAGCACGGCGGCAGCCGGCACGGCGGCGATCGCGGCCGCCGGTACGACCGAGGCTGCGGGCGCGGCCGCGACAGCGGGTGCGGCAGCCACCGCAGGCGCTGCAGCGACGGCCGGTGCCGCGGCTGCAACGGCGGGTTTGGCAACGGCAGGAGCTGCGGCTGCGGCAGCAACAGCCGGCGCCGCCACTGCCGGCGCGACAGCAGCAACAGCCGGTGCGGCAACGGCCGGCGCGGCGGCAACCGGTGCGATCGACGGCACGGGCACGGGTACCGGCACCGACACGGGCGCCGCCTGCACCGAGGTCGTCGCCACCGGGCGGGCCTGCGCCGGTGCCGGCGCGGCAGCGCCCAGCGGCGGCAAGCCCATGCGGTCACGTACGATCGGATCGCGATACTTCACGTCGTCGGCGACCGTCGCTTCCACGCTCGGCGCCACGTTCGAACGTGCGAGCGGCGTCGTCGTGCCCGGGCACAGATGCCCGGTCGCTTCCACCGCACGCCGGTTCGCGTCGCTCTGGCAGAGCAGCGCGAGCGCCACGTCGGTCAGGCCCATCGCACGGAATTCACGCGCGTCGAGGCGCCGCACGCAGGCCTGGTCGACCAGCGTCGTGCCGCCCGTCGCGCCGAACCCCGGGAACGACACGCCGACGCTCACCGATCCCATGCAGGTATCGGACAGCGTGGTCGTGAGGCCCGGCGCCTGGATCGCGGGGTTCGTCTTGATCGTCTGCGTGCCGGAGTAGTTGACGTTTTCCGACGACTGGGTGTTGTACGGGTTGGTGCCGGGCGCGCCGGACGACTGCAGCGACTGCGGCGTCACGTTCGTGCCGCCGCTCGTGCTGGACGGCATCGTCACGTTCACGTTCACGCTCGAATTGCCGCTGCTGCGAACCCCGCTGGAGCTGGTGGCGTTGCCGCCGCGCGAGCTCGTGGTGTTCGTGTTCATGCTCGAGCCGCCGCCCTGGCTGACTGCCGTCGACGACGTCGACGACTGCGCGCTCGAAGTCGAATCGGCGGTTTGCGCTTGGGCGCCGATCGTGGTCATCGCGAACATCGCAGCGCATGCCACCTTGATCCTGTTGCTGTTCATTTCACTCTCCGGACGAGGTTTTACCTCCCACCCAGGCAACCGTACTAATTCCCCTGATTCCCTTCAGCTTTGCCTGCTTCCCCGAACTGCTTCCAGCCGTTGCCCAGCTGGGACCACGAGCCGGCCGACATGCCCTGCCACTGCTGGGCGTCTGGTCCGCCGATGGCACTGCCCGAAGAAAGCGTTTGTTGTTCTGACGGTTTGGTTGTCTGGTCAGGGTTGTTTGACGTCTGCAAATTCGATTGCACGTCGTTGGCAATACGGTCAGCGCCATACGCCGTCAGAGACGCGAGCATCAGAGCGGCGGCAATCAGTTTCTGCTTCATGCCAACTCCTTACGTGACAACAATGTGGGCAAAAGAGACCAGCGTCGCTGGGAAACTGGTCCCCCCCACACCTGACTAATGACTGCTTCCGGTCGCACTTGAACTGGCGTTGCTTCCGCCCGATGCGGACGGCGAGCCGGCCGGACCGGTACTCCACACGGTCGACGAGTTGTAGTGATTCGAACCCGCGATCGCGCCTGACCCCGCACTGCCGGTCAGCCCAGCGGCACCCGCGTTGGCATTGCCCTGGTCGTTCGCGCTGCTGGCCGTGTAGTGGTTGGCGCCCAGCACGATCGTGGCACTCACCCCTCCCGACAGCGCATTCGCGTTCTCGTTCGTTGTACTGTTTCCACCGTACGAGCCTGCGGCACCGATACCGCCGCCTGCCGCGAACGCGCCCCCGTTCGTGCCCGAACCGCTGGCCGTCGAGGTCGTGTTGTGGAAGGCGGACGCCGTGCCGGCGGAACCAGCGGGTGTCACCGTACTGCCCGCGTTCGCGCCCGCCGTCGAAGTCGAATTGCTGGTATAGCTGCCGGAGCCGACCAGAACCGAACCGGAAACACCCGCCGCAACGGACTGTGTCTGGTTGGTCGTGGAGGAACCCGCTGCCAATGCAGCCGACGATATGACGGTGAGCGCTGTCGCGAAAATGACTTTGGCTTTCATAGCAATTCCTTGCTGTGAGTAAGTTCGGCGGTGGCGGAGCCGGGTCTACCCCCATCGAGCGGAACCCGGCATCCGTACCGCCAGCCAATGACGAACGCTACGCGTCGCGGCTTAGTGGTGAACCGTCCAGCCGATCGAGCCGGCGTTCGCGCCGCTGGTGCCGCCTGCTTGTGCGCCGCCGAAGCCGAAACCGCTAACCGACGACGATTGCGTGTGGTTCGTGTACGAGATCGAACCGCTGCCAGGGCCACCTGCAAGTGCGCCGGCTGCACCGAGTGCAGAGCCGGAATCGGTCGCGGTGAAATGGCCGAAGCCGGCAACGCCTGCCATCGTCGAACCGCCGCTCGACGAGCTGCTGCTCGACACCGTGCCGCTGCCTGCGAACGCTGCACCCGAAACCGCCAGAACTGCTGCTGCAATCAGAAGCTTCTTCATGGTCGACTCCAAAACGGCGTGGACGGAGTGAGTCAGGAAGATCGCACGCCATCAACCTTCCTGACTTGAGCAATCCTCGAAATTAAGGATCACTATCGAATTAAGAAATCATGCTGCCTTTTCAATTTCTGTTTTTTGCGAATTTGGCCAGACGAAGCTTAGTCTCGTGTTTTTTGGTTATCCAAATTTTTTTGGTAGGTGTTTTCTATTATTTTTATGAACATTGGATTTATTAAAAACACCATTGCCTGGCAAACCAGAAAGATGCAGATATCTTTCCGGCCCGCGATATTCGATACCCCGCCGGTCGGCGTGCCGGTACACGGCACTCCATGCCGGAATCGAAAATTCGCGAATACATTAACCACCGCAAATGCAGCGACGTTGAAAAATACACCTTTTATTCAGGCGACAACGGGCCTGCATTGCAGCCAGGTGGCATGTCGTCTCCCTGAGCTGTCGACGAAAGGTCTTCCGGATAATCCGGCCGACGGGCGTTCGATCTAATCCGGCCGGCGCCGGCATGGGCCAGGCGCGATCGAAGCGGCCCTGCACGGCCGAAGACGAATCGGCATCACGCTGTCCGGCACGAACAGCCTGATCCATCCCGATGAACTGAATGAAAGTGAGTGTCGCTGTCGCCCGACTGCCGTGCGGCGCGACAACCGCGCCATCACGCGAAGCGCGCGGCGGGCAAGAAACCGGGACAGCGCAACCCGCGATGCTGGCACAGCGTCGCGAGCGTCACCCCGGCCTTTCCGACTACCCCACTGATGCGCAAAGTACGCGCCGATCAACCTACAGCTTATGGTCTTCATCGCCGTTTCCCCGACTGCTTATTGACGAGTTGGCCGCCCCACCTGTTCGTTGCTTCGTGTCGACCGCCCGCCGGTGCGTCCAGTACCGCAAGCAGCGTGCCACACGTTATTCCACCGGAGATTGCGCACGGCAAGCGGCCGCCACGGCAGCCCGCATCGCCGGGAACGACATTTTTTGTTTCAGGAATGTATCGCAATGGCGGTTTGACGCCCTCGGCGCTTGTCGAGCGCCACGACGCAACTGCCGGATTTGACGGACGAATCCGGCTCGCGGCCGTGCGTCTGATGGTCAGATGAACGAGTGTTTCAAACTTGAGAAGCACATGGCCGCGCAAGGCCGGCGGCGCCGGCATTTCCGCTTGCGAACCGTGGGGCGACACGCAAATGGCCCCCTCGCGTGCCATCACAAACGAGAATCGATTCGGCCGACACAATGCCCGGAGAGCCCGGTACATCAGCCTCCTGCATCACGTCGGCACGCGTTTCTCCGGATGACCGAAACGAATTTGATTCATTCGTGAAAATACCGACAGGATCACACGCCGCTCAAGCGTCGAAATAACCGTAAAAATTAAAACTTTCGCACTGGCGTAATAATTAAAACAAATGAAAAAACGCGACCTCATCCGTACGCCACACAACATTTTTTCACTTTCATTCCTTATCCTTTCACCCACCCGATCTCCAGATTGGCCGCACGTTCGAGAAGTGTTTTCAATCCTTTATCCGCTCATTTCTCATTGATGAAACATTCCCGCTCGACATCTGATCGACGAAGCGAATCCCGCAAAAGCCTGATTTATCGCGTTTTTCGTCGTATCGAATCGCATCGATCCGGCAATCGGCATGCCGGCTTTTCTGGCCCCACGATTCACGCATGAAACAGAAGCGCGCATATCACGCTGCAATCTCGCCGCCGCGCCCGTGCGCATCGTGCCGACATCGTTCATGGCATGCCGATTGCCTGATATCCGGCTCTCACCGAGCGGCACGCCGTGGCACAAGATCACGAACGGCGGCCTGCTCGTCAATCAGCGTATCGGGGAAAAGGCGATGAAGATCATCACCGATCGATCGACGCTTGCGTCGTTCAAGCATCAACGGGGTAGTCAACGAAACCGGAGTGCCTGTCGCGGTGCTTCGTCGACATCCGTACATGCGAACCGGCGCTTGCCGAAGCGACACCCGTGCAGCGGGATGGAACGCGTGCGCGCCGCCGTCGAACTGATCGACGTGTTGTTCCCCGAGCTGAACGACGAAGGTGAAAGCCATGAATGACAGGGTCACGCTCGAGACGCGCGCCGGGCAGCGTGTCCTCGTCACGGGCGGCGCCGGCTTTCTCGGCAGCTATGTCTGCGAGCGCCTGGTCATGGAAGGCGCATCCGTCACGTGCATCGACAGCCTGCTGACGGGGCGCAAGCTCAACGTCGCCGACCTGAAGGCGTCCGGCCGCTTCGAGTTCGTGAAGGGCGACGTCTCGCTCGGCCTGCCGCAACTGCAGGTGGACGAAATCTGGAATCTCGCGTGCGCGGCATCGCCGCCCACCTACCAGATCGATCCCGTCCACACGATGATGACGAACGTGCTCGGCATGCACCACTGCCTCGCGCTCGCGCGCAAGACGGGCGCGCGCGTGTTCCAGGCGTCGACCAGCGAGATTTACGGCGACCCGGCCGTGCATCCGCAGACGGAAACCTATCGCGGCAACGTGAACACGATCGGCCCGCGCGCGTGCTACGACGAAGGCAAGCGCGCGGCCGAGGCGCTGTGCTACGACTACTACCGCATGCACGGCATCGACGTGCGCGTCGCGCGCATCTTCAACACCTACGGCCCGCGGATGTCGCCGCGCGACGGCCGCGTCGTATCGAACTTCATCGTCGGCGCGCTCAACGGCGCGCCGCTCGAGATCTACGGCGACGGCATGCAGACACGTTCGTTCTGCTTCGCGACCGATCTCGTCGACGGCTTCTTCTGCCTGATGAGTGCCGAGCGCAACATCGGCACGCCGGTCAACCTCGGCAACCCCGGCGAATTCACGATGCTCGAACTCGCGGAGAAAGTGCTCGCGATGACGGGCTCGAAATCGGAGATCCTGTTCCGGCCGCTGCCGATCGACGACCCGCACCAGCGCAGGCCCGACATCTCGATCGCGGCGGCCGAGCTCGGCTGGCGGCCGGCCGTCGATCTCGACGAAGGGCTGCGCCGGACCGTCGACTATTTCAGCCGGGAACTGTGGCTCGAGCCGGTGCTGCGCATGACCGGGGCCACGGCATGAAGGTGCTCGTGACAGGCGGAGCGGGCTATATCGGCAGCCATACCTGCAAGGCGCTCGCGGCGGCGGGACACGAGCCGGTCGCCTACGACAATCTGTCGACCGGCCATCGCGACGCCGCTCGGTGGGGGCCGCTCGTCGCGGCCGACATTCTCGATCGCGACGCACTGTCGAAGGCATTCGCCGTGCATCGGCCCGACGTCGTGATCCATTTCGCCGCGCTCGCCTACGTCGGCGAATCGGTGCTCGCGCCCGAGCGCTATTACACGGTCAACGTCACGGGCACCTGCACGCTGCTGAGCGCGATGCGCGCGGCCGGCGTCGGGCGGATCGTGATGTCGTCGTCGTGCGCGACTTACGGCATTCCGGATGCGCTGCCGATCTCGGAACGCACGCCGCAGCGGCCGATCAATCCGTACGGCTTCACCAAGTACGCGATGGAACGGATGGCCGCCGATTTCGAGCGCGCGTACGGAATCAGGTGGGTCGCGCTGCGCTACTTCAACGCGGCAGGCGCAGACCCTGACGGCATGATCGGCGAATGCCACGAACCGGAAACGCACGCACTGCCGCTCGCGATCCGCGCGGCACTCGGCACGGGCGACGCGTTCCAGGTAATGGGCACCGATTACCCGACACCCGACGGCTCGGCGATTCGCGACTACGTGCACGTGAGCGACCTCGCCGACGCGCACCTGCAGGCGACCGCCTATCTGTGCGGCGGCGGCCACAGCGTCGCGTTGAATCTCGGCACCGGCAAAGGGACGTCGGTGCTCGACGCGCTGCGCGCCGTCGAAGCCGTGACGGGCCGCCGCGTGCCGACGGTGACGGCCGCGCGCCGCCCGGGCGACCCGCCCGAGCTGTACGCCGACGCCACGAAAGCCGCGCTCGTGCTCGGCTGGCGGCCGCGTTTCACCGCGATCGAACCGATGGTCGAACACGCCGCGGCCTGGTTTCAGAAAGCACTGCAAGTCGAATCAGGCAAGTGAACCAGTTTCCTTGAACGCCACCCAGGGGAATCACCATGAATGTGCGGATCGCCATCGTCGGCACCGGTTACGTCGGGCTGGTGAGCGGCGCGTGCTTTGCGGATCTCGGGCATGACGTCGTCTGCATCGACAACAATCGCGGCAAGATCGACGCGCTGAACGAAGGCCTCATGCCGATCTACGAACCGGGCCTCGACGCACTCGTCGCACGCAACGTCGAACGCGGCACGCTGCGCTTCAGCAGCGACCTCGCGGCGAGCGTGTGCGACCGCGACGCGGTATTCATCGCGGTCGGCACGCCGACGCTGCCGGGCACCGACCAGGCAGACCTCCAGTACGTCGAGGCAGCCGCGCGCGAGATCGCGTCGAACCTGACCGGTTTCGCGGTCGTCGTCACGAAGTCGACGGTGCCGGTCGGCACCAATCGCGTCGTCAAGCAGATCGTCGAACGCCACGCGCCGGCAGGCGTCGACGCGGCGATCGCATCGAATCCGGAATTCCTGCGCGAAGGCTCGGCGATCGACGATTTCATGCATCCGGACCGCGTCGTGTTCGGCGCCGAGCATCCGCGCGCGATCGAGATCATGAAGGCCATCTATGCGCCGCTCGAAGCGACGGGCCACCTCGTGCTCGCGACCGAGATCGAAACGGCCGAACTCGTGAAATACGCGGCGAATGCGTTCCTCGCGGTGAAGATCAGCTACATCAACGAGATCTCGGACCTGTGCGAAGCGGTCGGCGCCGATGTCGAACTGGTCGCGAACGGGATGGGCCTCGACCGCCGCATCGGCGCATCGTTCCTGAAGGCCGGCCCCGGCTGGGGCGGCTCGTGCTTTCCGAAGGACACGCGCGCGCTGAAGGCGACGGCGTCCGAACACGCGGTGCCGCTGCGCATCGTCAGCGCGGCGATCGAATCGAACGCGCTGCGCAAGGAGCAGATCCTGCGCCGCATCGAGAAGGCCTGCGGCGGCTCGATCAAGGACAAGCGCATCGCGGTGCTCGGCCTCACGTTCAAAGGCCAGACCGACGACGTGCGCGAAAGCCCGAGCATCGACGTGATCCAGCTGCTCGTCGGCGCGGGCGCGCATATCCGCGCGTACGACCCGGCGCGTCCGCACGAAGCGTCGCGGCTGCTGCCGCAGGTGTTCATGGAGGGTTCCGCGATCGACGCGGTGCGCAGCGCGGACGCCGTCGTCGTGATGACCGAATGGAAGGCGTTCGAGGCCCTCGATCTCGCCGACCTCGCGGATCACATGGCCGATCCCGTGATGCTCGACATGCGCAACCTGTTCAGCGAACGGCTGGCCGTCGACAGCGGCTTTCGCCGCTACGAACGCGTGGGCCGCTCGTGCGGCGAACGCACGCCGGCGGCCCCGGAACCGGAACCGGAACCGGAACAACAGCACGCCAGCGAGGACACCCGGCCGCAACGCGGCCTGCTTCAAGACTGATGATCTGACCTTGACGGGAGAACACCATGAAGAAGCTGGTCGCGTCGCTTGCCGGCGGCTCCGTGCCGGATACCGCCGATACCGCCGATACCAACGAAACCGACACCGAGGCCGTTCGCACCGACTCGCAGCAGGCTGACGTCCCGCTCGTCGTCCCGTTGATGGACAGCGGGACCAGGATCGTCTTCCACATCCTCGCGCTGTGCTGGTTCGTCGCGCTGGGCATCTTCTGGCGCTGGTGGCTGCGCGACGAGCACTACGTCGACGCATTCCGCTTCGGCGTCAACTGCTTCGTGCTGTTCTGGACCACCTTCATTCCCGGCTACTTTATCTTCATCATCCGCTCGGCGGTCGTGCCGAACCCCGCGCTGGCGGTGCCGCGCGACTGGCGCGTCGCGATGGTCGTCACCAAGGCGCCGTCGGAGCCGTTCGACATCGTCCGCACGACGCTGCTCGCGATGCTCGACCAGACCTACCCGCACGATACGTGGCTCGCGGATGAAGACCCGTCGCCCGAGACGCTCGACTGGTGCCGCGAGCACGGCGTATTCGTATCGACGCGGCGCGGCATCGCCGCGTACCACCGCGCGAGCTGGCCGCGCCGCACCAGATGCAAGGAAGGCAATCTCGCGTACTTCTACGACATGGTCGGCTACGACAACTACGATTTCGTGTCGCAGCTCGACGCCGACCACGTGCCGACTCGCACCTATCTCGAGGAGATGCTGCGGCCGTTCGTCGATCCGGAAGTCGGCTACGTGTCGGCACCGAGCATCTGCGACAGCAACGCGGCCGGGAGCTGGAGCGCGCGCGGGCGCGTGAACGTCGAGGGGCCGCTGCACGGCACGATGCAGGCCGGTTATGCGGGTGGGCTCGCGCCGCTGTGCATCGGCTCGCACTATGCGGTGCGCTGCCGCGCGCTGCGCGAGATCGGCGGGCTCGGGCCCGAGCTCGCCGAGGATCACTCGACCACGATGATCTTCAATTCGAAGGGCTGGCGCGGCATGCACGCGCTGAACGCGATCGCGAACGGCGAAGGACCGCGCACGTTCGGCGACCTCGCCACGCAGGAGTTCCAGTGGTCCAAGAGCGTGATGATCATCATGCTGCGCTACACGCGCCACTATTTCATGGGGCTGCCGCTGAAGCTGAAGGCGCAGTTCCTGTTCTGCCAGCTGTGGTACCCGCTGTGCGCGCTCGCGATGGCCGGCGGCGTCGTGATTCCGGTCGTCGCGCTGCTCACCGGCCGCGTGTGGGCGCACGTCGACTACCTCACGTACCTCACCTATGCGCTGCCGCTGGCCGTGCTGCTCCTGTGCGTCGTGACCTGGGCCACGCGTTCGACCCAGTCGTGCCGCCCGCTGAATACGAAGCTGCTGTCGTGGGAAGGGCTGTCGTTCGTGTTCGCGCGCTGGCCGTGGGTCGTGCTCGGCTGCGCGTCGGCGGTGTTCGACTTCGTGCGCGGCAAGGAATTTCCGTTCAAGGTCACGCCGAAGGGCGGCACGATCGAACAGGACGCGCCGCTGCGCGTGGTCGCGCCGTACCTGCTGATCTCGCTGTTCTGCAGCCTGCCCGTCGTCACGGTCGAGAACCCGCGCAATGCCGCGGGCTTCTATCTGTTCTCGACACTGACGAGCATCCTGTATCTCGTGATCGCGGCCGTCGTGGCGGTGAATCACGGCAGGGAGCAAGGGCTCGAATGGTCGGCGTTCCGGCAGATGTTCTTCAGCCGCCTGCCGGTGCGCAACGCGCTGTTCGTGTTCGCGCTCGCGATGCTGCTCGCGGGCATCGGGCTGCGCGCGCCGAAAGGCTGGCAGGCGATGATGTGGCGCTCGGGCCTGCCGGCCGTGGTCGCGCCCGCGCCGGGCGAGCCGGTGAAGCAGCCCGAACTCGGCGCTTACGATCCCGACAACACGCTCGCGGCCAACCGGGATCTCGCGTTCGACCATGTGTTCGTGTCGTGGAACGCGCCCGACATCCGCGCGGAAATCGACGCAGCCTACCGGAATGCGCAGGCACGGAACCGCTCGCTGATGCTGACCGTCGAGCCCTGGGCGGCGGGCAACACGCGCCCGGGCGCGCTGCTCGCGGATATCGCGCACGGGCGCTACGACGCGCAGATCGCGGCCACCTGCTCGGCGCTCGCCGCGTTGAAGGGCCCCGTGTTCGTGCGCTGGGGCCACGAGATGGAGGCCGACACCGGGCGCTATCCGTGGGCCATCGGCGATGCGCCGGCCTACGTGGATGCGTACCGGCGCGTCGTGACCACGTGCCGTACGATGACCGACCAGCTCCGCTACGTGTGGTCGCCGGCCGGCAACCGGAACCTCGACGACTATTTTCCGGGCCGCGGTTATGTGGACGCCGTCGGCCTGTCCGTGTTCGACTGTCCGCGCTGCGCGACCTGGCCGGCCGGCGGCCATGCGTCCGCCGCGAGCATCCTGCGGACCAAATACGAGCGGGTGACCGATTACGGGCTGCCGGTGATGATCACGGAGCTCGGCGTCGACGGGTCCGGTTCGCGCAAGCGCGAGGCACTCGACGAACTCCAGCGGTCGCTGTGGCGCTATCCGCTGCTGAAGGCGGTCGTGTATTTCAACGCGGTCGATACGCCGGGCGCGTGGCCGGTGCATTACGTGCCGGACTGGCGGATCGCGCCGACGTTCCTGCAGACGACGGTGGTCGCCCGATGAAATGACCGTGACCGGTGACCGGCCGCGCGCCGGCTGCCGGCCGTCAGCCGAGCAGTTCCTTCTTCCGCAGCTGCACGACGTCGCGCATCGGCGGCGCGCCGAACAGCCGGCTGTATTCGCGGCTGAACTGCGACGCGCTTTCGTAGCCGACGACGGCCGCCACCGACCCGACATCGCCGCCCTGCCGCAGCAACAGCCGCCGCGCCTCGTGCAGCCGCAGCTGCTTCTGGTACTGCAGCGGGCTCAGCGTCGTCACGTGCTTGAAATGGTGGTGCAGCGACGACACGCTCATGTTGACCGCCTGCGCGAGCGACTCGACGCGCATCGGCTCCGCGAAGTGATCGCGGAGCCATTCGATCGCGCGCGCGATCCGGTGCGTCTGGCTGCCCGCGATCGCCATGTGCCGCAGCCGCGTGCCCTGCCCGCTCGTCATCAGCCGGTACAGCAGTTCCTTTTCGATCAGCGGCGCGACGACCGGAATGTCGGCCGGCGTATCGAGCAGCCGCGTCAGGCGCAGCGCGGCATCGAGCAGCGGCGGCGTGAGCTCGGCGAGCGCGATCCCCTCGCCTTCGGGGCCCGCGTCGGGTTCGGGCAGCCGCATCTCGGCCGCGAGCTCGACGATGCGCTGCGGATCGAGCGTCAGCGACAGGCACAGGTAAGGCGCTTCCGGCGACGCGTGCGTCACGCGCGACAGGATCGGCAAGTCGATCGATGTAATCAGGCAATTCTGCGTGTCGTATTCGTAAGCCTGGCCGGCGACGATCACGCGCTTCGCGCCCTGCGCGGCGATCACGAGCGCGGCGCGCGACACGCCGCAGCCGAGATCGACCGGCCGCGAATGCCGGTGCAGCATCAGGCCCGGCACGGCCGTCGAATGCGAGCCGTCCGCCGGCGCGAAACGGCCGATCAGCGTCGCCAGCTCGCGCCGCCCGGATTCGCGCGACGTCACGATATCGGTCATGTCCATGACACTTCCTCGATAGATTTCCCCATGTCGCGGGAGCATAGCGAAACCGCCCGGAGCCTGCCGGGGATTTGCAGGATTGTTCAATAAATTTGCAGGATTGGGTAGACGCAAAAACCGGCGCCTCGCGCACACTGCCCGCTAACCGGGCGCATGCCGGGTTTTCCCCACGGAGACAATCAAAATGCCAACCTCGTTTGTCCTGAACGGCAAGAACGTCACGCTCGACGCCGATCCGTCGATGCCCGTCCTCTGGGCGATTCGCGAACACGCGGGACTCACCGGCACGAAGTTCGGCTGCGGCATGGCGCAGTGCGGCGCGTGCACGGTGCATCTCGAAGGCCAGGCCGTCCGCTCGTGCGTGCTGCCGCTCGCCGGCATCGCGGGCAAGCACATCACCACGATCGAAGGACTGCAGAGCAAGCCCGCGCAGGCCGTGCAGGCCGCCTGGGTCAAGCTGCAGGTGCCGCAGTGCGGCTACTGCCAGTCCGGCCAGATCATGTCGGCCACCGCGCTGCTCGAACAGAACCCGAAGCCGACCGACGCGGACATCGACGCCGCGATGAACGGCAACCTGTGCCGCTGTGCGACCTACGCCCGCATCCGGGCGGCGATCCACGACGCGGCCGCGACGCTGGGAGCCTGACCATGACGATCGAACTCGACAACACCGGGTCGGTGCGTCCGTCGCGCCGCACGTTCCTGAAGGCCGCGGGTGCCGCGGCCGCCGTCAGCCTGACCATCGGCTTCGAATGGGCCGGCCTCGGCCGCCGCGCGCTGGCCGCGACCGCGCCCGCCGCAGACTTCGCGCCGAACGCGTTCCTGCGCATCACGCCCGACGGCGCCGTCACGGTCATCGCGAAGCACGTCGAAATGGGCCAGGGTGCGTATACGGGCATCGCGACGATCGTCGCCGAGGAGCTCGATGCCGACTGGTCGACCGTGCGCGTCGAAAGCGCGCCGGCCGATGCGAAACGCTACGCGAACCTCGCGTTCGGCACGATGCAGGGCACGGGCGGCAGCTCGGCGATGGCGAACTCGTGGCAGCAACTGCGCGAAGCGGGCGGCAAGGCCCGCGCGATGCTGGTGTCGGCCGCGGCGGCCCGCTGGAAGGTTCCGGCCGGCGAGCTGACGACCGCCAACGGCGTCGTCACGCACGCGAAGAGCGGCAAGAAGGCCGCGTACGGCACGCTCGTCGCCGACGCGTCGAAGCTGCCGGTGCCGGACAAGGTCGTGCTGAAGCAGCCGGCCGATTTCAAGCTGATCGGCCATCGGATTCCGCGCGTCGACGCGTCGCCGAAATCGAACGGCACCGCGCATTTCACGCTCGACACGACCTTCCCCGGGATGCGGGTCGCGCTGCTGCAGCGCCCGCCGCGCTTCGGCGCCACGGTGAAATCGTTCGACGCGACAGCCGCCAAGGCCGTGCCGGGTGTCGTGTCGGTCGTGCAGGTGCCGGGCGGCATCGCGGTCGTCGGAACCGGCTTCTGGGCCGCGAAACAGGGTCGCGACGCGCTGAAGGTCGAATGGGACGAAGCGCACGCCGAAAAGCGCGGCTCCGACGAGATCATGCGCGAATACCGGCAACTCGCCGACAAGCCGGGCACGTCGGCTCGCAAGGACGGCGATGCCGACGCGGCGATCGCGGGCGCCGCGCGCAAGATCGGCGCGACGTACGAATTCCCGTATCTCGCGCACGCGCCGATGGAGCCGCTCGACGCGGTCGTCAAGCTGACGGCGGACAGCTGCGAAATCTGGGCCGGCGACCAGTTCCAGACGGTCGACCAGGCCAACGCGGCCAGGACGGCCGGCCTGAAGCCCGAACAGGTGCAGATCCACACGCTATACGCGGGCGGCAGCTTCGGCCGGCGCGCGAACGCGTGGTCCGACTACGTGGTCGAGGCCGTGTCGATCGCGAAGGCGCTCGGCGCCGACGGCAAGCCCGTCAAGCTGCAATGGACGCGCGAGGACGACATCCAGGGCGGCTTCTACCGGCCGATGTACTTCCACAAGCTCGACGCGGGGCTGACTGAGGACGGCAAGCTGGTCGGCTGGCGCCACCGGATCGTCGGCCAGTCGATTCTCGCCGGCACGCCGTTCGAAGCGTTCATGGTCAAGAACGGCATCGACGCCACCTCGGTCGAGGGCGCGGCGAACCTGCCGTACGCGGTGCCGAACGTGTCGGTCGAACTCACCACCACCAAGGTGGGCCTGCCCGTGCTGTGGTGGCGCGTGGTCGGCAGCTCGCACACCGCGTATGCCGTCGAGGCGTTCATCGACGAAGCCGCGCACACGGCGGGCAAGGATCCGTACGCATTCCGCCGCGACCTGCTCGCGAAGGAGCCGCGCATGCGCGCGGTGCTGGACCTGGCCGCGCAGAAGGCCGGCTGGGATCCGGCCAAGCCGCTGCCGAAGGGCCGCGGGCGCGGGATCGCCGTCGCCGAGGCGTTCAAGAGCTATGTCGCGCAGGTGGCCGAGGTGTCGGTCGACGCGGACGGCAAGGTGAAGGTCGAGCGCGTGGTGTGCGCGGTCGATTGCGGGATCGCGATCAATCCCGACATCGTCGCCGCGCAGATGGAGGGCGGCATCGGCTTCGGGCTCGGCGCGGTGATGCACAGCGCGATCACGCTGAAGGACGGCCAGGTCGAACAACGCAACTTCGACGGCTACCACGTGCTGCGCATCGCGGAGATGCCGAAGGTCGAGGTGCATATCGTGCCGTCGGCCGAAGCGCCGACCGGGGTCGGTGAGCCGGGCGTCGCGCCGGTCGGGCCCGCGGTCGCGAACGCGATCTTCGCGGCAACGGGCAAGCGGCATTACGTGCTGCCGTTCGATTCGGCGGATAGCGCGAAGGCTTGACGGCGGGGCGACACGCCGGCCGCGGGGCGGAGACGCCCTGCGGCCGGCGTTTTCAATGCATCGCGGGAATGTCGTGCTTGTTCGAGCCGACGCCGCCCGACCTCGCGCGGCCCGTCCGCCCCCCTTACTCCTGCTCGACTTCCGGCCAAAGCCTCGGAAACAGAAACCGGAGGCTGCTCAGCGGCAATCCGAACGAAAGCTCGCCGCGATGCGAAGGTGAAGTCAGCAGAGCGCAGTCGCCAGCGGGGTATCGCGTACGGCAAGCAACCGCTGCGACGAATCGACGAGTTCGGCGGCCTGCTCGAGCAGCGGATCGAGTACGCGATCTTCGGGAAACAACGGCTCGGGGGTGGCGACGGTCGTCATGCTTCCGTGCAGGGTTTCATGTAGGGTTCGATGTCGGCAATTTTGGCCACTTATGTCACTGATTCATATTGATTTTCCATCGACCCGTGTAGGGTTCGATGTAGGGTTCGATGTCGTGTTCCCATCCCCTGCCGCCGATCCGGATCGCGCACATGTTGCCCCCGGCTCCCCCCGCGTTACGTCAGACGTAACGCCCGTAACGTCGCCCGCCGATGCTACGTAACAATCCTTCACCTTTGCTCTGACCCTTTCCCTACCCGCGGCACGCCGCTCCTTGAAAATTCTTTTAAATTCAAGGCCACAGTGCCGTCCGCTCGGGTGCCGCCCCCTGTCGTGACACGACGATTCCTTCCCTGGCCCGGAAGTTGCAGCACAGGACTCGCAAACACTCCTTTATGGACATGCGAGGGCCACCATGGATTGCAAATACCTGTACATCGACAACATAAAAATCAACTTTGTGCGCCGCACGATCGAAATCGACAACAAGATCGTCGACGTCACGCCGCGTGAATTCGACGTCGTCGAATTCCTGCTCGACAACATGAACAAGATCGTGCCGCGGCAGGCAATCCAGGAAGCCGTGTGGGGCCGTGAACTCGGCGTGTCGTCGCGCACGCTCGACACCCATATCTCGCGTATCCGCTCGAAGCTGCAACTCGATCACGACAAGAACCTGCGGATCATTCCGATCTATGCGGTCGGCTATCGCCTGGTGCTGTTCGGTGCGGCGATGACGCACGTCGAGCGCCACGAAGCCGCGCCGATCCTGCGCGCGACACCGCAAGCCGTGATGGCCGCCGACTACGCCTGACGATTTACCCGCGAGCCGCATGCATGCGGCTCGCCTGCCAAGCTCCCCCCACCGCGCTGCGCCGATCCGCAGCGCTTCGCGGCACGCCCGTCGGGCGCGGCCCGCACGCCGCCCGGCCCGCCAGCCAGTCGCGACCCGACCGCCGCCTCCGGGCGGCGGTCGCTTTTGGGCGCCGGCGGCCGCACGACACCGCGCTTCGTCACGCGTCGTCGCGTCCGCTCGTGCCCCCGCCGATGCCCGCGACTACGGAATCCGGCGTGACACACGACCCTCGCCGTCCCTACAATCGACCCGGTAGCCGCGCGCCCTCCGCGCCGCCGGCCCGGAACGAACGGAACGATCATGAAGATGCGCGATTCGCGAATCGCCGTCGCCTGCCTTTGCGCGTTGGCCGCGCTGGTCGCACTCGTGTGCACCGCGCCGCCCGTTGCGCGCGCGGCGAACGACACCACGCTTCACGCCGCGTCGATGACGCCGGGCGATCCGGATGACGGCAGCGCCGGTCGCGACACGCCGCCCGCACGCCAGCGCCGGATGGATGCCGCTGCAACCACGCCGCCCGATCGCGTGCGCCGGCAAGCTTCGCCGGCGGCCTCCGCCGATCCGCCTTCGTGCCATGCGCGGCCCGTGATGACGATGTGTCGCGGCCTCCACTCGAACGACGCGAAGCGGCGCTGCATGCGCTGCCTCGATCAGTAACGACGCGCAACGCGCCGCCTCATGCGGCGCGTTGCGCCTCCAGCCACGCCTGGAACATCAGCACCGTCCACAGCTGGTGCTGCCAGTTCATCCGGCCGGTCACGTGCTGCCGCCACAGACGTTCGACCGCGTCCGCATCGAAATAGCCTTCCTCGCGCAACCGCGACGGCCGCAGCAGCGCCTCGGCCCAGTCGCGCAGCGCGCCGCGCAGCCAGTGATCGACGGGCGCGCAGAAGCCCTGCTTCGGCCGGTCGATCAGCGCGGACGGCACGTAGCGGTCGAGCAGCCGGCGCAGCAGCGCCTTCGATTGCCCTTCCGGCAAGCGCACGTGCGCCGGCACGCGCCACGCGAATTCGACGACGTGATGATCGAGGAACGGCATGCGCGTTTCGAGGCTCACCGCCATCGCCGCGCGATCGACTTTCGCGAGGATGTCGGTCGGCAGGTACGTGAGCGTGTCGATCGCCATCGCCTGCTCGGCGAAGCTCAGGTGCGCGGGCCACGCGGATACGGTATCGAGCGGCGTCGCCGGCTCCTGCCCCGACAGCGCGAGGCGCTCGGGATGATGCACCGACGACATCAGCAGCCGGTACAGCCCGATGCGGCTCTCGGCGGTCATCACGTGGCCGAGCTTGTGCAGGCGATCGCCGATGCGCGCCGCCGATTCGCGTGCCTCCACGCCGCCCCACGCCCCCTGCGCGACGGCCGCAAGCTGATCCGCGTGATCGGGCCGCAACGCATGCAGCGCGGCGGCGATCCGCGCCCGCACGGCGCCCGGCACGCGATGCAGCTTGCGCCACAGGCGCGGCGTCAGGAAATAGCGCGTATAGCCGCCGAACAGCTCGTCGCCGCCGTCGCCGGACAGGCTCACCTTCACGTGCCGGCGCGTCAGCTCCGACACGAGAAAGGTCGGGATCTGCGACGCATCGGAAAACGGCTCGTCGTAGATCGACGGCAGCTTCGGCACGACGCCGAGCGCGTGGTCGGCCGTGACGTAGAGCTCGGTATGGCGCGTGCCGAGATGGCGCGCGACGGCCTTTGCATAACCGGCCTCGTCGTAGCCGGCCTCATGGAAGCCGATCGTGAACGTATCGACCGGTGTCGACGATTGCGCCTGCATCAGCGCGACGATCGTCGACGAATCGATGCCGCCGGACAGGAACGCGCCGAGCGGCACGTCGGCTTCCATCTGCCGCGCGACGGCCTGGCGCAGGACCGCGTCGAGCTGGCCCACCGCGTCGTCGGCACTGCCCTCGAACGGCTGCGCGCGACCGTCCTCGATCACCTGTTCGAGCGTCCAGTACGCACGCAGGCGCGGCGTGTCGCGCGCATGCTCGAACTGGATATACGTGCCGGGCGGCAGCTTGTGGATGCCGCGATAGATCGTATGCGGCGCGGGCACGCTCGACTGGCGCAGGTACAGGCACAGCGCATCGCGATCGATCGCGCCGTCGAAGCCCGGATAACCGCGCAGCGCCTTCAGTTCGGACGCGAACACGAGCGCGTCGCCGATCCGGCCGTAGTAGAGCGGTTTTTCGCCGATCCGGTCACGCGCGAGCGTCAGCACCCGCGATGCACGATTCCACAGCGCGAACGCAAACATGCCGGTCGCGCGCCGCAGCGTCGCGTCGACACCCCACGCGACGATCGCCGCGATCAACACCTCGCTGTCGGAGTGGCCGCGCCACGCCGGTGCGCGCCCCGCGCGCTCGAGCTCCGCGCGCAGTTCGCGATGGTTGTAGATTTCGCCGTTGAAGACCATGACGTAGCGACCGCACGCGGATGCCATCGGCTGTCGGCCGTGTACCGACAGGTCGACGATCGCGAGCCGCCGGTGGCCGAGCGCGATGCCGGCCTCCGGGTCGACCCAGATCCCCTGCCCGTCCGGCCCGCGATGCGCAAGGCTCGCCGTCATGCGCGCGAGTGTGCCGCGCGCTGTCTCCTCATCGCAGGCGACGCTATTCAAAAAGCCGTCGATTCCGCACATTGATTTGTCCGCCCCTGTTGACCAGTTCCGTCACGCACGGCGCAACCTCGCGGCCCGCCGTCCGGCGTGACGACCGGGCCATATTACGAAGAAATAAATCAGCAATAATTCATAGGTGAACTCGCCAATCACTCGAAAAAAACGCTGTCAAGCATCGTGTGCGGAGCGCGTCGGCGCGCGCGGCCGCAGCGGCCCGTCGGGCCGGCCGCGCATGGGCCGGCCCGACGTTCATCGGTCACGGAAAAAAACGGGGACGAACGCGGCGGACGCGCGGCGTCAGGATGGCAGCCGGCGGGCCGCCAGGTATGCGAGCTGCGCGCGGTTCTGCACGTTGAAGAGTTTTTCGAGCGAGCGGATATGGTGGCCGACCTTGTGCAGCGACGTGCGCAGCGCACTCGCGATCTCCTGGTCGGACAGACCATGCACGAGGCGGTCGAGCACCTGTAGTTGCTCGTCGCCGAGCGCGAAGCCGCGCATGCGCGCGATGCGTGCCTCGAGGAACGGCAGCGCGACACGATGCACCGCGAGGCTGACCGACAGCGCACCGCCGATCACGCGATCGTCGATCCATTCGGTGCCGTGCGTCTCCGACGTCACGTTCACCGCGACACGCAGGTCGAGGCGCGGCGCC
Source organism: Burkholderia sp. COPS (assembly GCF_019425585.1). Lineage (NCBI taxonomy): Bacteria > Pseudomonadati > Pseudomonadota > Betaproteobacteria > Burkholderiales > Burkholderiaceae > Burkholderia > Burkholderia sp. COPS. The sequence continues at coordinate 54,169 of NZ_WIXR01000013.1, forward strand.
GACAGGCCGAACAGCACGCCGCTGTTCATCGCGTGCGCACGCAGATGGCCGGCGAGCGCCAGCATCTTGCGGTCGCCGCTGCCCTGCGCGGCCGCCTCGATCTCGTCGAGCTGCCACGCAACCGGAAAGCCGCTCTGCCGCACCTGCGCGAACCGCGGGTCGCTCTCGTAGAGCATGCCCTCGAAAAATGGCTGCATGAACGTCGCGGGAGCGAGGTCGCGAAGCAGGTGCGCGCACAGGATGCGCCGCCCGATCATTTCGAAAGCGCCATAACCGAGCGTGCTGAAACCGATTTGCCGCAAGCGCGCATGACATAACGCGAAATCGGCCAAAGCCGGGTCGGTTTTACCGAATTCGATTTGCGCGCCGGTAAAAACGTCGTGCCCGATTGCCTGATATTCATTCGAATAAGCCGCGGCCGTTGCGATATCGGCCTGCGAAAACCACTCGACGCGTGGTGCGCCGTCAGCGTATGTCATGAGGAGCCCGCCCTTTCCCAATATATGAACCTGCGCCCCGTCACGATCTGGTCTTGTCTCGATGGATTTTCTGGTCTTCGTTATTTGCGTGCGAATAGGAATCTTCCGCCGCCATTAGTATTACGGCATATTACGCGTACACAAGCGTTTTTGTACAATGCCCCGCGCTGCGTCATGGATGACGATCCGCGCATATCACACCGATGCTCGATCGCACCGCCGCGACGGCCATACACGATACGGCCGCCGCCAGGCGTTATGCGTCGATTCCGAGGGATGGCACATGTCCGACATTGCATTGCATGAAGAAGCGGTCGCCTCAACCTTTCCCCACCCGTCGCACGGGCCGGGCGCGTGCCCCGACGTGCTGCGGGAGCGCCCCGTGCAGGTCGTCTGGTGCGACGACGTGAAACGCGGCGACGTCACGCAGCCGCACGCGCCGAAACTCGGCGTGGCCGATACGCTCGCGCACGCGCAGAGCACGGCCGAGCGCAGCCGGATCGTCGCAAGCCTGCTGCACCTGACGGGTTTCTCGACGTTCGCGTACTTCGCGCTCGAATTCGCGCACGAGCGGGTAGAAAGTCTCTACCTGCACGAAGCATTCACGCCGTCCACCTATCGCGGCGACTACGTGCGCCACCAACATCACGACGTCGATCCGCGCACGCTCGGCGCACGCGTATGCAACATGCCGATCGTGTGGGACCTGCAGCAATTGCGCCGCGAACACCGCGAGCGCGACGCCGGCCCGCGCGCGACGCCGGCCGCGCTCGACGGCTTCCTGCAGACGATGCAGGACGACGGGATGTGCAGCGGCATCATGTATTCGATGGCCGTGCCCGGCACGCGGCTGCATGCGTTCATGAGCTTCACCGCGCCGCGCCGCACGCGCGAATGGATCACGCCGGCGACGATCGAGCAGGCGCTGTCGATCGGGCTGTCGGTACACAAGTTCGCGTCGCCGCAGTTGATCTCGACCTCGCGCGAGCGCGCGGTGAACGGGCTCACGCCGTTCGAGCAGGAACTGCTGCTCGGCATTGCCGAAGGCGCATCCGACAAGGAGATCGGCCGGCGCCTCGACACCAGCGCGCACAACGTCGACTATCACCTGCGCAAGCTGCGCAAGCGCTTCGGCGTCGCGAACCGGATCCAGCTCACGTACCTGACGTCGAAGCTCGAATTGATCTGACCGTCGCGCAGCGCGTGCGACGTGCCGCAAACAAGCGCGTAAACGCACATGCCGGCCACGGAGGCCGGCATGTGCGGGTTGCGGCGCGGTGCCGGGCCCGGCGCCGCTTCCTGGCAGACGGCCTGCGTTACTTCAGCAGCGTCATCTGCACCACCTTGACGATCACGAGACCGACCGCGATCACGAGATAGCCGCGCAGCACAGCCATCCAGATTCGCGTCGCCAGCGTCATGTTCTGCGGCTCGAGCGTATCGAGCGGCGGCATGCGCCACGTGTCGCGCAACGTGCGATCGATGGCCGGTTCGATCACGCGCTTGTTGCGACGGATCAATACCGTCGCGATATAACCCGTGATCGCGAGCACGGTGCCGCCGACCAGCACGTCGATGATCGCTTCGCCGCTGATATCCGGATACATCACTGACGCAGTGAGGATGATCGACAGCAGCACGAGCACCCAGATCACCGCACCGGTGAACACGTTGAGCTTCGTCGAGTTGACCCACGGGCCGAGCACCTGGCGGTCGTTGCACAGCACCAGCAGGAACACCGTCGCGCTCGGCAGCAGCACGCCCGCGAGCGTCTGCACCGCTTCCGTCAGCAGTCCGAGCGGGCTGCCCGGAATCAGCACGAGCGTGGCCGCGGCCGCGACGATGCCGAAATACACGAGATAGAAACCCTTCGCGTCGGACACGCCGCGGTGCAGCGAGTGGCGGATCTTGAACACGTCGCCGATCGCATAGGCCGTCGACAGCGACACGGCCGCCGCGCCGATGATGCACGCGTCGAGCAGCGCCACCGCGAACAGCGTTGCGCTCGTGCGGCCGGCATACTTCTCGAGGCCCGCGATGATGCCGCCCGCGTCGGTGAAGTTGCCGGCTTCCGGATGCCCGTTGAACAGCGCGGCGCTGAAACCGATCATGGCGACCGCACCGATCAGCACGAACACGATGCCGATCCACAGGTCGGCCTTTTCATACTTCATGAAGCGCGGCGTGATGCGCTTGTCGATCACGTAGCTCTGCTGGAAGAACAGCTGCCACGGCGCGACGGTCGTGCCGACGATGCCGATCACGAGCAGCATCACGTCCGACAGCTTCGCGTGCGCGGGCCAGTTCGGCACGAAGAAATCGCGCGTCATCTGCGCGACGGGCGGATGGATCGACACAAGCACCGGCACGAGCAGCAGGCTCAGCACGCACAGCCCGATCGCGAACCGCTCGAAGCGCCTGAAATCCCCGGTACTCACAGCGGCCATGGTCAGCGCCGCGGCCACGCACACGCCGGCGACCTTCGGCAGCCCGAAGAAATCCAGCACGAACGTGATGCCGATGAACTCGGTGACGATGGTGAGCGCATTGAGCAGGAACAGGTCGATCACGCTGAACGCGCCCCAGAATTTGCCGAAGCGCTCGAAGATCAGCCGTGCATGCCCGACGCCCGTCACCGCGCCGAGGCGCAGCACCATTTCCTGGTTCACGTACAGCACGGGCACGAGCAGCAGCAGTGTCCACAGCAGCGTCGTGCCGTAGTTCTGGCCGGCCTGCGTGTAGGTGCCGAATGCGCCGGCGTCGTTGTCGCCCACCATCACGATGAGGCCCGGGCCGATGATCGCGAGCAGCGTGCGCAGGCGCGCCCACCACGAGCCGCGCGTGCCGGTGTCGTGATGCGCGATCGTACCGAGCGCGCCGCGGATGTCGCCAAGGTGGGCCTCGTCGAGCACGGCGGCGCGTTCGACGGCGATCGGTGGAGAAACGTTGGATGGCGTGGACATGATGTGTTCCGTACGGCTAATGGTTATCTGGTGAGCGTGCGACCTTGGGATGCGCGCGGGGCGACCGCCCGATGGCGGCCGCGCGTGCGCATGCCGAGGCGCGCTCGGCGCTTCTTTCAGCGGATCAGCGATTTCAGCCGGTTCAACAGGCGGGAGAACACCCGCGGACGGGCGTCGAGCATCAGCATCGCGTCGAAGTCGTTGCGCGATTCCGTGACGTGCGGGAGATTCGACAGCAGAAGGCCGAAGTTCATGGTCTGGCTCCGTGCGGCGACGGCAAGCGTGCCGGCCGCGTGGTGGGCGCGGGGCCAGTCCGGCGCCTGAACGACGTGTCAGGCTAGTCGGCCGGATTGTCCCTGCGACCCGGGTTCAAAAGGGTCTGTGTGTGCAACGGGCATAAGGGACAACTGTCACTGTCGTTCATGGCGGCTCCTGTGCGGTGTTCCGGAGAACACGGTTGACCGCCGTCAGGCGTGCGGGCCGGCATTCGCGCGCCAGGGAAAGGCGTGCGCGAACGCGGCCGCCTGCCAGGCGGCGGTGAAACCGGGCGGCGCATGCGAAAACGCATCACGCTAACCGGCGCGAATCAGGGTGCACGTAGGAATTTGCTGCGGAATGCTGCTGCGCGCACCGTTTGCCCGGGGGACAAACGGCGGCTTCGATGAGGCGCGGACGTCGGTCGCTCAGGCGGAAATTTCGTTCGAAGATCGACTACTGCAGGCGTCCAAGGCGGCGGCCCCAAGAGTGAAGATGCCGGATTCTATGGACGGCCCGAAAGTGAAGTCAACCCCGCCAAACCCCATTTCCCGAAATAAATTTCCGCCTTCGCGGCACTGAAAGAATTGCCCTTGAAATGGCGTGCCGAAACCTTTCAGCGCGTCATGTCACGGTCACGATCCGATGTGTGCGAACAACGGCGCGGCACCCGGCCGTCGCTTCATCGTGCCGGCCTCGCACCCTCGCGCTCAACGGCGACGCATCCGCCACACACGGCGCATTTCATGCGTTTTTTACTTGCGCTGCAGCAAACGACGCGAATACAATCCGCCGCAATTCATCACAGGAGTCCCTCCGTGGACACATGCTCTAGTTGCAGTTCGACGCCGGTCCAGGCCGGCCAAGCCATCGCGAGATAGCAGCCAGACGCATGTCTTACGCCGCTAGCTCGCATTCGTCGGGTTAGCGCGCTTCCTTCCGGGCCGGCCATCGCCGGTTCGTCCGTTGCACGCTCCGTTACGTTCCACCCTCCGATCGCAGGCCGCGTCACGCGCCCGCGCTCGATCACGTCGTCCGGCCTCCGCCGGACCGGACGGAGGCAGTGTCATGTTTCTTCAATCGCTCGCGGTCAGGCTCAAGCGCATCGTGCATGTCGCATGCGACCGCTCGTTCGTTTCCGGCCTCTCGCCGCTCGCCCATGCACTCGGCAACTGGCGCAGCTCGGCGCTCGCCCACGTACCGGCAGCGCCCCGCCCGCTCGACTGCCTGCTGTTCGCCGTGATGGCGGCCGCGGTCGCACTCGTCGCGCTGCTGTGCTCCACCGCGCCGCGCCTCGGCTTCGCGCAGGTGTGGCGTATCGGCGGCTGGCTGCCGTAAGCCCCGCCCCGCGCGGCGGCGGCATGTGCCATGTACCGCCGCGTCAAGCTCGCCGCACCACGTTTTCGTTTCTTCAGCGTAACTAATCAAACCACCGACGGAACCCACATGAAGAACTACCTCGAACCCGTCCCGCGCTCGTTCCGCCTCAATGCGCTCGCCGCGCTGCTGCTGTCGCTCGCCGCCGCGCCCGCGTTCGCGCAATCGTCGCCGCCGGCCGCGGCCGAACCGGCGGCCGGCGCCAGTGACGCCGCCGCTCCCGCACAACAGGCCGCCGATGCTGCCGCGCCCGCTCCCGTCGGCCTTTGGGAACGCTCGAACCTGCTCGGCAACATGGGCGGCCTGCGCGACGTGCTCGGCGATCACGGCATCACGCTGAACCTGCAGGAGACCAGCGAGTACCTGTACAACACGTCGGGCGGCACGGGTCGCGGCGGCGCCTACCAGGGGCTCACGCAATTCGGCTTCGACGTCGACACCGGCAAGGCGATCGGCCTGCCGGGCGGCACGTTCAACGTGTCGGCGCTGCAGATTCACGGCACCAACCTCACGCAACGCTATCTGCAGACGCTGCAGACCGCGACCGGTATCGAGGCGAATTCGACCACGCGCCTGTGGGAGCTCTGGTACCAGCAGTCGCTGCTCGACGGCAAGGTCGACGTGAAGGTCGGCCAGCAGAGCGTCGACCAGGAATTCATGGTGAGCCAGAACGCGTCGGCCTTCATGAACGCCACGTTCGGCTGGCCCGTGCTGCCGTCGACCGACCTGCCGGCCGGCGGCCCCGCGTATCCGATGTCGTCGCTCGGCGTGCGGCTGCGCGTGAAGCCCGCCGATGCGTGGACCGCGATGGTCGGCGTGTTCGACGGCAATCCGGCCGGCCGCACCGACGGCGATGCGCAGGTGCTGAACGCGCACGGCACCAACTTCAACCTGCGCAGCGGCGCGTTCGTGATCGGCGAAGTGCAATACGCGCTGAACGCGCCGCCCGCCGATCCGAAGGCGCCGCAGCCGGCCGGCCTGCCGGGTACGTACAAGCTCGGCTTCTGGTATCAGTCGCAGCATGCGAACGATCCGCGCTACGGCACCGACGGCCTGTCGCTCGCGAATCCGGCGAGCAACGGCATGCCGGCCACGCATCGCGGCAACTACAGTTTCTATGCGGTCGCGGACCAGATGGTGTGGCGGCCGTCGCCGGACAGCCCGCGCTCGGTGGGCGTGTTCGCGCGCGTGATGGGCGCGCCGGGCGATCGCAATACCGTCGATTTCGCCGCCAATGCAGGCGTGACGCTGAAGGCGCCGTTCAAGGGACGCGACAACGACGTCGCGGGTCTCGCGGTCGGCTACACAAAGATCGGCTCGCATGCGCGCGGCCTCGACGGCGACACCGGCGCATACGCGACACCCGGCTATCCGGTACGCCGCGCGGAAACGGTCGTCGAGGCAACCTACCAGTACCAGGTCACGCCGTGGTGGCAGTTGCAGGCCGACCTGCAGCACTTCTTCCGTCCGGGCGGCGGCATCCCGAACCCGAACGCGGCCGGTGCGCGCATCGGGGACGAAACGGTGGTCGGCGTGCGCACGACGATCGTGTTCTGACGCACGCCGGATGCAGACACGGGCCGGACGGCCCGTGCGTGCTCTCGCGGTGCAAGCGCGCGGCCCGTGCCGCGCGTCACTCGCCGTACAGCCCGAGCAGTTTCAGCGTGACGCCGTTGGTCCAGCCGAAGCCGTCCTGCAGCGGATATTCGCCGCCGCCTCCACCGCCCGTGCCGGCGCCTTCGACCACGTACTTCTCGACGAGCTTGCCTTCGGTCGCATACACGTGCTTCACGTCGGACAGGAAACGCGTGCCGATGTCCTTCGCGAGCGCCGGTTCGCCATAGCGCCGCAGCCCGTCGATCGCGATCCACTGCAACGGCGCCCAGCCGTTCGGCGCGTCCCACTGCTGCCCCGTGTTCTCGGTGGTCGTCGCGAGGCCGCCCGGCTGCAGCAGCGTCTTGCGCACCTCGCGCGCGGTCGCCTTCGCGCGCTCGGGCCACGCAACGCCTGCGAACAACGGATACAGCGCGGCGGCGGTCACGGCGTCGCGCGGCTTGCGCAACTGCCAGTCGTAGTCGCCGTAGTAACCGCGACGGTTCCACAGATAGCGGTTGATCGCGGCCGCACGCCGCGCCGCGCGCCCGGAAAAATCAGTCACGCAGGCCACGTCGCGCGTGAGCGCGCAGCCCTTCACGATCGTCGTCTCGAGATGGAACATCAGGCTGTTCAGGTCGACCGGCACGATCGACGTCGTGCGGATCGTCGCGAGCGTCTTGCCGTCGCCGAACCAGCGCGAGCTGTAGTCCCAGCCGCTTTCGGCACCCGCGCGCAGGTCGCGGTACACCTCGTTCGCCGGGCGCCCCGGCACCGACTTCGCGGTCGTCACGTCCTCGAGATACGACTCGTCGCGCGGCGTATCGCTCGCATCCCAGTAGCGGTTCAGCACCGCGCCGTCGGGCATCGCGACCACATTGCGCGTGGCCTGCCCGCGTGGCGTCGTGGTTTCGCCCTGCATCCAGTACGCGTGCTCCTTGCGCAGTTCCGGCAGATATTTCTGGTAGACCTTGTCGCCTTCGGCCTGTGCGGCAAGCGTGACCATATAGGCGAAGAACGGCGGCTGCGAGCGGCTCGCATAGTACGTACGGTTGCCGTTCGGGATGTGCCCGATCGTGTCGATCAGATGGGCGAAGTTGTCGAGCATGTCGTCGACGAGATCCTCGCGGCCCGACACCTGCAGCCCGAGCATCGTGAAATAGGTATCCCAGTAGTAGCCTTCGCGGAAACGGCCGCCCGGCACGACATACGGCTTCGGCAGCGGAATCAGCGAACTGTAGGGCGGCACTGTCGTGCTCGTGCGCGTGAGCTGCGGCCACAGCCAGTCGATGTGCTGACGCAGCGTCTGGTTCGGCGGCGGCGTGACGCCGCCTTCCGGGGGCGGCGTGAAATGCTGGCCGACGAACGCCTTCAGCGAGAAGCCCGGCTGCGATTTCTGTTGCTGATACAACTGTACGATCGTCGCGGGATCGCTGTCGGGCGTCGCGTCGACGAAGGTCTTCTGGTCGGGATAGATCTGCGCGGTCTGCACGGCGACGAACAGGTCGCCGTAGAGCTGGCTCGGCGGCGGCAGCAGCGTGCCCGACGCGGGGCCGGCAACCGCGGCCGTCGCGGGCGCCGCCGACTGATCGACCGCCGGCGCGGCGGCCCGGTTCGCGTTGTCGGCTTGCGCGGCGCAGCCGGCAACGGCGAGATACGCGACGGCCAGTGCGGCGGCCCAGCGAAGACGCGGCGCGGCGCGCCCGAGCGGCGGTGAGCGACGGAGCGGAAAGCGGGTTGAGAAACGGGTTGAGAAGCGCGTCGGGATGCGCGTTGAGACGCGGGATGCAATCGATGCGGCACGACGTGACGTCATGACGTGTCCCCTCCTTTCGATGGTGAGTGGGTCGGCACGAGGTCTCGTTCGCGCGCGCGCTCGTCTCGATGGCCCTCGATCGATGCGCGTCGTTTTGTGTTGCGAGTGGGCCTGACTGTCGCACGAAACGTGCACATCAAGCAAGTTTCGATTCGCGCGGCTCGCGCAGGCGACCTGCGTCGCGTGGACGCGATCCCGACGCGTGCGGTGCACAAACGCGATACATGCGCGGCGTTTGCGCGGTCGTTCTTTCCGCGCCGCCCGCGAAAAGAACGACTGTTGCACTATGCGGAACATCTGTTGTCGTACGTGACTCAACGGTCACATTGTGGGCATAATGGCGTCTTTACCGCGCGCCCAGCCCATGTCGCCCGTCTTTCTAGCACCGCTCATCGTTGCCTGTGCGTTGTTCATGGAAAGCGTCGACGCGAACATCATCGTCACCGCCCTGCCCGCGATGGCGAGGGACTTCGGGCACAGCCCCGTCACGTTGAACATTGCGATCACGGCCTACGTGGTCGGGCTCGGCGTGTTCATTCCGATCTGCGGCTGGCTGGCCGACCGCTTCAGCGCGCGCTCCGTGTTCCGCACCGCGATCGGCATCTTCGTCGTCGGCTCGCTGATGTGCGCGGCATCCAATTCCCTTGGCGTGCTCACGTTCGCGCGCTTCATCCAGGGCGTCGGCGGCGCGATGATGGTGCCCGTCGGCCGCATCATCATTTTCCGCGCCGTGCCGCGCTCGGATCTCGTGCGCGCGATGAACTACCTCGCGATTCCCGCGCTGTTCGGGCCCACGGTCGGGCCGCTCGTCGGCGGCTTCATCACGACCTACCTGCACTGGCGGATGATCTTCTTCATCAACGTGCCGATCGGCATCTACGGGATCTACCTCGCGAGCAAGCACATCGCGAACACGCACGAGCCCGATCCGGGCCCGCTCGACTGGTTCGGATTCCTGCTGTCGGCCAGCGGCGCCGCACTGCTGCTGATGGGCCTCACGCTGATCGACGGTGCGCTCACGTCGCGCTCGAACGCCCTCGCCATGTGCGTGACCGGCACCGTCCTGCTCGCGCTCTACGTGCCGTACGCGCGCCGCAAGGAACGCCCGGTGCTCGACCTCAGCTTCCTCAAGATCCCGACGTATCACGCGAGCGTCGTCGGCGGGTCGCTGTTCCGCATCGGCCTCGGCGCGGTGCCGTTCCTGCTGCCGCTCGCGCTGCAGGAAGGGCTCGGCATGAGCGCGTTCCATTCGGGCCTCATTACGTGCGCGTCCGCGCTCGGCGGCGCGGTCAGCCGCTCGACCGCCACGCATACGCTGCGCCGCTTCGGCTTCCGCACGGTACTGATCTACAACGCGGCATTCGCGGGGCTCGCGATCGCCGCGTACGGCGTGTTCCATCCCGGCATGGCGACCTGGGCGATCTGGCTGATCGTGCTCGTCGGCGGCATCTTCCCCGCGCTGCAGTTCACGAGCCTGAACTCGATGATCTATGCGGACATCTCGCCGCGCGACGCGGGCCGCGCGACCAGCCTCGGCAGCGTCGTGCAGCAGATGTCGCTCGGTCTCGGCGTGACGGTGGCCGGCCTCGTGCTGCACGTTTCGCACTGGCTGCAGGGTCATCAGAAGATGGTGTGGTCGGATTTCTGGCCCGCGTTCCTGGTGGTCGGGCTGTGCTCGTTCGCATCGATTCCGATCACGCGGCGGCTGCCGCCCGGCGCCGGCGACGAAGTCGCGCGCGGCAAGCGGCAGTAGCAATCAGTCGGACGATCGGGAATAGCGACAGGGCAGAACGGGCAGCAGGGAAAACCGCCCGCGAAGCAAACCGGAAAAAACAAAAAAATCAGCGGACATCCACACGGGGCCGGTGCACAGCCGCATGGATGTCCGCTCAGGGCTCCGGGTCTCCCGATGGGGGTTGAGAATCCCGGATTCGCTTCCTGCGTGCCATGGACATATGTGCGTCGGAAGCGGAATCGTTGCGCGCACATTTCGTCGCGCCATGGACTGCACTATAGGGAAACTTGCGAAACGTATCTGTCAACCATTGTCAGACACGTTGCATCGGCACGTCGCACGCGCGCGCCGCTTTCGCGCTAAAGTGGTTCCAGACCATCACTCCCGGCCGCCCCTCCGATGCTTACGCTCTCGCCCGCCGCCGCCCGCGCCCTGCATCTCGCCGCGCAGGGCCTGCTGACACCGCCCCGCCGCAAGGCGACCAAAGCCGACGTGCTCGACACGATCCGCCGGATGGCGCAGCTGCAGATCGATACCATCCACGTCGTCGCGCGCAGCCCGTATCTCGTGCTGTTCAGCCGGCTCGGCGATTTCTCGCCGCAATGGCTCGACGAACATCTCGCCGAGGCGCGGCTGTTCGAATACTGGTCGCACGAAGCATGCTTCCTGCCGGTCGAGCAGTTCGGCCTGATGCGCTACAAGATGCTCGATCCGTCGGGGATGGGCTGGAAATATGCGGCCGACTGGCACGAGCAGAATCGTCCGGAGATCGAACGGCTGCTTGCGCGGATTCGCGAGGAAGGCCCGGTGCGGTCGGCCGATTTCGCGCGCGAGGATGGCGTGAAGGGCAACGGCTGGTGGGATCGCAAGCCCGAGAAGCGCCACCTGGAAGTGCTGTTCACGACGGGCGACCTGATGGTGTCGGAACGCCGCAATTTCCAGCGCGTGTACGACGTGCGCGAGCGCGTGCTGCCCGGCTGGGACGACACGCGCGACCTGCCGCCGCGCGAAGCCGTGCTGCCCGCGCTGCTCGACTACACGTGCCGTGCACTCGGCGTCGTGCGCGCGGACTGGGTGGCCGACTACTATCGGCTGCCGCGCCGCTCGTACCGCGCGGAGCTCGAGCAGCTCGCCGACGCGGGCGACCTGATCCCGGTGGCGATCGACGACTGGAAGGAGCCGGCCTACGTGCATCGCTCGCTCGAAGCGTTGCTGCCGGCCGCCGAGGCCGACACGCTGCGCTCGACGGTCACGACGCTGCTGTCGCCGTTCGACCCGGTCGTATGGGACCGGCGGCGTGCATCGACGCTATTCGGTTTCGACTACACGATCGAATGCTATACGCCCGAGCACAAGCGGCGTTATGGCTATTTCTGCCTGCCGGTGCTGCATCGCGGCCGGCTGGTCGGGCGCGTCGACGCGAAGGCGCATCGCACGCTCCGCACGTTCGAACTGAAGGCCGTGCATGTCGAGCCGGGCGTGCGGTTCGGCACGGGGCTCGCCGCCGATGTCGCGAAGGCGGTGAAGAAACTCGCGGCGTGGCACGGCACGCCGGAAGTCACGACCCGGCACGCACCGCCGGAACTGGTGAAGGCGCTGGCCGCCGACTGATACCCGCGCATACGGCTTGACATTCGGCTCGCGCAGCCGGCCCGCAAGGCCGGCTTACGCGGCCGGCCGATGATCAGTCGCGCAGCTTGCGGAAACGCGGCGTGCCGTCTTCGAGGTTCCCGTTGAACATCGCTTCCGGGCGCACCCACAGCCCGCGCGCATGCGGCCACAGGTGTTCGTACACGACCACCGATTCCTCGGTTTCGGAATGGCGGGCAACGCCGATGTAGCGATACAGCCCGCCTTTGTAATGGCGATGCGTCGCGAGCTGTTCGGCTTCCTGTTCGGTCATGATCGGTTTCTCTTCGGCAAAAACGGAAAGCGCGTATTGTATGCGCTGCGCCGCGCGTCAGCGTTTCGCGTAGATGTCCGGGCGGCGGATCTCCATCACGCGCTCGGGGTTCGCGCACGGCCCGAAGCCGACCGGCCGGTACAGCTCGTGCGCATCGGACGTCACGAGCATGATGCGGCGCAGGCCCTGCACCATCTCCTGCGCGAACACGTGGTCGATCAGCGCGCGGCCGTAGCCGTTGCCGCGTTCGGCAGGCAGCACGAACACGTCGCACAGGTACGCGAACGTCGCGTGATCGGTCACGAGGCGCGCGAAGCCGACGAGCCGGTCGCCGATATACGCGCCGAAGCACAGGGAACCCTCGATCGCCTTCTCCACCACGTCGCGTGGAATACCCTGCGACCAGTACGCGTCGCGATGCAGGAAGTCGAAGATCGCGTCGACGTCGAGTTCGCGCTTGTCGGTGGAAAATCTCAGCGTGGCGGGGGTGGCAGCAGGCACGTCGGTCTCCGGTCGGGGTGGTGGAAAGCGAAGTGTCGACGATACCGCGCGGCGCGGCGGGGGACAAGGTACAGTGCCGATCATCCGGACGACGCGAAGACGCTGCTCGACCCTCTCGTTTCGCCGCGGGCGCAACCGACCGCACGGGCGACGGGCCGCGATTCGGTGACAATGTCGTCTGCCCGATAACCTGCCACGCCGCTTCATGCCCTACCGCCTCATCGCATTCGACTTCGACGGCACGCTCGCCGATTCGCTCGACAGTTTTCTCGCGGCGCTGTCGGAAGCGTCGCGCATGCACGGCTTTCGTGACGCCACGCCCGAGCTGCGCCCGGCACTGCGCGGGATGTCGGCGCGCGACATCATTCGCGCGCTCGACGTGCCGATGTGGAAAGTGCCGCGCGTGACGATCGACATGCGTCGCCTGATGCGGCCGCGCGTCGCGCAAGTGGCGTTGTTCCCCGGCGTCGGCGAAACGTTCGACGCGCTCGCCGCGCGCGGCATCCGCATCGCGATCGCCACGTCGAATACCGAGGAGATCGTGCGCGACCGGCTCGGCCCGCACGCCAGCAGCCGGGTCGAACATTTCGCGTGCGGCATTCCGCTGTTCGGCAAGGCACGTCGCCTGCGCGCACTCGTTCATGAAGCCGGCCTGCGCAACGACGAAGTGCTGTACGTGGGCGATGAAATCCGCGACGCCGACGCGGCACGACGCGCGCGCATCGCATTCCAGGGGGTCGCGTGGGGCTACACCGCGCCCGACGCGTTGCAGGCACATTGCACGACACCGTTGCTGCCGCGTCTCGACGCATTGCTCGACTGCGTGTGACACGTTCGCGCGCATCGCGATGCCGGCCAGCGTCGACGCTCGACGCGCGCGTCACCGCGGCAAGTCGATGACTGGCGGATGACACCCACGTGCATTCCGCACGCCGCATGCGCGCAAAAATTGCCGCCGCCACGCACGCGACAGGTACGCAATACCTGCCGGCACGCGTGCTCATCGATTCGTCTTACCAACCGTTACACAAACCACAGCGCGGTAGCACCTGCTACCGGATCGCCCTCCTAGAATCAGTCGGGCCGGGAAACACTTCGACCGGCGCCGCGGCAGAGCGGCGGTCGAATCCGGCCCGGGCGCGCCCGGTCTCTCGCACAGCGACGGATCATCCGATCCGTTTTTCAACCAGAGCCCCGATTGAAAGGAGGTCCCATGAACCGCTTTCCCCACGTCTCGCGCCTTGCCTTGTCTGCCGCTGGCCTGCTTCTCGTCGCCGTGACGGCGACCGCGCAAACCGCACAACCGGCACCGGCCGCGCCGGCCGCCGCCACCGCGACGCGCATCCACGAAGCCGACCAGGCATTCATCACGGACGGCACGAAAACGGTGTCGACGCAGCACGACGCGGCGCGCATCGCCGATTCGCGCACGTCGGACAGCCAGGTCAAGGCGTTCGCGCAACGCGTGTCGACCGACGATGAAAAGATCATCCAGGCGATGCGCGCAGCCAGCCCGCGCGGCGTCGACGTGCCCGCCAACGACCCCGACACGGCCGTGCTGAACAGCATCAAGACCCTGCGCGGCGCCGAGTTCGACAAGGCGTACATCGAGCAGGTCGCGCTCGCCGGCCAGCAGAAGGCCATCTCGGCCTTCCAGGCCGAAATCGCATCGGGCCGCGACACGAAGCTGAAGGAAGTCGCACGCCAGTCGCTGCCGATCCTGCAGAAGCATTACGCCGACGCGCAGAAGCTCGCGGAGCGCCACCACCTCGCATCGGCGCAGTAACGCGCCGCCGCGCCGCGCATCGTGCGCGGCGCACGGCTCCTTCCCCTGCCGTCGCGTCGCCGCCCTCCTCCGGCGACGCGACGCGACGCACGCCGTACGTCATACGCGACACGTTACGTCGCAAGCTTCGCCATCAACCGCGCCCTCACCTCCGGCCATTCGTCGTCGATGATGCTGAAGCGCACCGAATTGCGCTTGCGGCCATCCGGCATGATCCGTTCGTGCCGCACGATGCCTTCCTGCTTCGCACCGAGCCGCAGGATCGCCGCGCGCGATTTCTCGTTCAGCTCGTCGGTCGTGAACTGCACGCGCACGCATTGCAGCACGTCGAACGCATAACCCAGCAACAACCATTTCGCTTCGGTGTTCGCACGCGTGCGCTGCGCCGATTCGCTCAACCACGTATGGCCGATCTCGAGCTTGCGGTTCTTGCGATCGATCTTCCAGAAACGCGTGCTGCCGATCGCGCGGCCCGACGCGCGATCGACGATCGTGAACGGCATCACCGTGCCGGCCGAACGCCCCTGCAATGCCGTGTCGATATACGCGTCGATCGTGTCCGGGCCCGGCACGACCGTGACCTTCAGGTGCCATAACCGGCCGTCCGCGGCAGCGTCCAGCAGCGCCTGCCGATCGGATCGTTCGAGCGGCCTCAGTTCGACGCGTTCGCCGGTGAGAATCGGTTGTTCGACGGAAGCGGAAGCATCGGTCATGAGCGGTTCCGGAAAAGACGAAAAAACGGCGATGGCGGCGAAACGCCCATCATACGGCCGCGTCAGCCGAGGATCGCGGCCAGCCGGCGGCGGATCGCCTTCGCCTCGCCGCGCAGCGCATCGGTGAACGCATCGACGAGCAGGCTTTTCGGCCGGTGCTCGGGCACGATTACGCTGACGCGGTACGGAAACGACCGGGTGAGCGGCCGCACGTGCAGGTCGCGCCCGACGAAATCGAGCGCGGTCAACGGATTGACGATCGCGACGCCGAGCCCCTGCCGCACGAACGCGCACACCGACACGGCCGACGGTGTGTCGACGACCGAGCGCGGCGCCACGCCGAGCTGCGCAAACGCCTCGTCGATCAGGATGCGGTACGGATCGTTCAGCGACAGGCTCACGAATGGACGATCGGCGAGATCCGGCAGATCGATCGCATCCTGCGCGAGCAGCGGATGGCCGTCGGGCAGCACGCATACTTCGTCGACTTCGAGCAACGGCGTGAGCACGGTGCCGGCCGGCGCGACGTCGTGCTCGGTCAGCCCGAGGTCGTAGCGCTGCGCGGTGAGCCACTCTTCGAGCATCGGCGATTCCTGCGTTTCGACCGACAGGCTGACGCCCGCATGGGCGTCGCGAAACCGGCGCGCCGCGCCCGGGAGAATCGCGTGCGAGAACGCCGGCAGCGCGATCACCGACAGTTGACCGTCGCGAAACTCGCGCAGGCGCGCGGCCGTGGCCGCGACGCGTTCAAGCCCCACATACGCGAGCCGCACGTCGTCGAACAGCGTGAGCGCGGCCATCGTCGGCCGCAACCGGCCGTGCGCGCGCTCGAACAGCGCGAAACCGACGACCTGCTCCATGCGCGCGAGCTCGCGGCTGATCGTCGGTTGCGACGTATAGAGCATCTCGGCCGCCCGCGTCGTGCTGCCGGTGACCATCAGCGCGCGAAAGACCTCGATATGGCGGTGCGTGAGCATGATCGTCTATATCAAATGTGAATCGAATTTCGATAAATAGGCATTTTACTGCATAGATAAACAGGCGCATCATTCACGTCATCCGTTCATTCGACCCGATTCATCCGCCATGTCCCTCGATTCCCGCCAGCTCGCGACGCTCGCGCAGCAATACGGCACCCCGCTGTGGGTGTACGACGCCGACGTCATCCGCGACCGCATCGCCCAACTGCGTCAGTTCGACGTGATCCGCTATGCGCAGAAGGCCAACTCGAACGTCCATATCCTGAAGCTGATGCGCGAGGAAGGCGCGTGCGTCGATGCCGTGTCGCTCGGCGAGATCGAGCGCAGCCTCGCGGCCGGGTTCAGCCCGGCCGGCGAGCCGGAAGGCGTCGTGTTCACGGCCGACCTGATCGACCGCCCGACGCTCGCGGCGGTGCTGAAGCACGGCGTGACCGTGAACGCCGGTTCGCTCGACATGCTCGCACGCATCGGCGAGCACGCGCCCGGCCACCGCGTGTGGCTGCGCGTCAACCCCGGTTTCGGCCACGGCCACAGCAACAAGACCAACACCGGCGGCCCGCAGAGCAAGCACGGCATCTGGATCGACGACGTGCCGCGCGCGATCGAGATCGTGCGCCAGTACGGGCTAAAGCTGGTCGGCATCCACATGCATATCGGGTCGGGCGTCGACTACGGCCACCTGTCGCAGGTATGCGATGCAATGGTCGACCTCGTCACGTCGCTCGGCCATGACATCGACGCGATCTCGGCCGGCGGCGGCCTGTCGATCCCGTATCGCGACGGCGAGCCGCGCGTCGACGTCGGTCACTACTTCAGCCAGTGGGACGCCGCGCGCAAGCGGATCGAACGGCATCTCGGCCACCCGGTGCGCATCGAGATCGAACCGGGCCGCTTCCTCGTCGCCGAAGCCGGCACGCTCGTCACCGAAGTGCAGGCCGTCAACCGCCGGCCGAAGCACGATTTCGTGCTGATCGACGCGGGTTTCAACGACCTGATGCGCCCGTCGATGTACGGCAGCTACCACGCGGTGTCGGTGCACGCGCACGATGGCGCGCTGCCGGCCGGACGGCCGCTGGTCGAGCTCGCGATCGCGGGGCCGCTGTGCGAATCGGGCGACGTGTTCACGCAGGACGCGGGCGGCGTGGTCACGCACCGCAAGCTGCCGCAGCCGCAGATCGGCGACCTGCTCTTCCTGCACGACGCGGGCGCGTACGGCGCGTCGATGTCCTCGAACTACAACAGCCGGCCGCTCGCGCCGGAAGTGCTCGTCGATCGCGGCACGCCGCGGCTGATCCGCCGCCGGCAGACGATCGACGAATTGCTCGCGCTCGAAACGTTCGAGTAAGGCCGGCATGACGGAACGGGGTGCGCGGCCTGCGCACCTCGCCCCCCTCACCTCACCGTCACGCGCACGTCGGCGCCCGCCGCACGCCACGCCTTCAGCAACGCCGCGCGCCGCCGCGGATAGCGCACGTCCAGCCGTTCGAGCGCGACGATGCGATCCGTCCGGAAATGCCGGAAATCGTTCCGGCCTTCGCACCACGCCGCCAGGATGCGCACGTCATTGAAATAGCCGAGCGCGAATGGCCACACGATCCGTTCGCCGCCCGTTCTCCGGC
Source organism: Burkholderia sp. COPS (assembly GCF_019425585.1). Classification (NCBI taxonomy): domain Bacteria; kingdom Pseudomonadati; phylum Pseudomonadota; class Betaproteobacteria; order Burkholderiales; family Burkholderiaceae; genus Burkholderia; species Burkholderia sp. COPS. The sequence goes on from NZ_WIXR01000013.1 coordinate 71,889, forward strand.
CCTCGTCCGCGTAGCGGATCCCGAGCTTGCTTTCGGTACGGATCGCCGTGCGCACGACACCCATGTCGACGGTTTCCCGATCGACGATCGTGCGCGGGCCGACGAGCAGCGTCGTGCATTCCATCTCGCGGCGCAGCTCGGCGGGCAACACCGCGGAGATCTTCGCGAGCGCATCGGACGCAGCCGTCGTGAGCTGCGCATCGGCGAACTTCCCAACCCAGCGAAAACCGAGCATCAGCGCTTCCAGCTCCGTTTGCGAGAACATCAGCGGCGGCAGCATGAACCCGGCACGCAGCACATAACCGACACCGGGCTCGCCGTCGATGTCCGCGCCCTGCGCCTGCAGCGACGCGATATCGCGATAGACCGTACGGAGGCTGACGCCGAGTTCCCCGGCCAGCACGCGGCCGCTCACCGGGCGGCGGTGGCGCCGCAGCACCTGCAGCAGCGCGAGCAATCGTTCGGCACGCGTCATCGTTCCATGCTGCCATTTTCTGACAGCATCCGTTCATAGAATGGGACGCATCTTAATCGATCCCGGGACGGCCCCGCATGACCTCTCCGAATCTCGTTCTCCTGTATGTCGACGACCCGACGCGCAGCGCGCAGTTCTACGCGCGCCTGTTCGGGCGCCCGCTCGTCGCCGCGTTTCCCACCTATGCGGCATTCACGTTCGACAACGGGTTGCACCTGGGCCTGTGGTCGACCCGCGCGCGCGATTTCGTGTCGGGCGGCGCCGGCCACCGCTCGGAGCTGGCATTCATGGTCGACGACGACCACGAGGTGCGGCGCCTGTACGAAGCGTGGAAGGCGCTCGGCGTGACGTTCGAGCAGGCGCCGATGACGGCCGTGTTCGGCCTGACGTTCGTCGCGCTCGACCCGGACGGCCACCGCTTGCGCGTGTGTACCCCGGACGATTGAGCGCGAACGGGCGCGACCTGCGGCGGGTCGCGCCCGTTCCCTCTACCAGGCGCGCGCGTCAGCCCGCGCGCTGCACGGGTGCCACTTTCGAGAAGTATTTCGCGCCCGCCACGCAGCCGACCACGACGACCGTCACGACGACCATCGACGGCGGCACCGTCTCGTGCAGCAGCCCGGCCGCCAGCAGCAGGCCGAAGAACGGCTGCAGCAGCTGCAGCTGGCCGACGCTCGCGATCCCGCCGAGCGCGAGCCCGCGATACCAGAACACGAAGCCGATCAGCATGCTGAACAGCGACACGTACGCGAGCCCCCATAGCGCGGCGGCATCGACGCCGTCGAACGACGCGGGCGAGGTGAGCCACGTGAGCGGCAACATCAGCGGCAGCGAAAGCACGAGCGCCCACGAGATCACCTGCCACCCGCCGAGCTGGCGCGACAGGCGCGCGCCCTCCGCGTAGCCCAGCCCGCATGCGACGATCGCGGCCAGCATCAGCGCATCGCCGATCACCGACGCCTGGCCGCCGTTGCGCAACGCAAACGCAGCCACCGCACCGCTGCCGACGATCGAAAAGATCCAGAACGGCAGCCGCGGCCGCTCGCCGCCGCGCCACACGCCGAACAGCGCGGTCGCGAGCGGCAGCAGCCCGACGAACACGATCGCGTGCGCGGACGTCACATGTTTCAGCGCGAGCGCCGTCAGCAACGGAAAACCGACGACGACCCCGAGCGCGACGATGGCCAGCGACACGGCCTCGGCGCGGGTCGGCCGCCGCTGCTTCAGCACGACGAGCAGCAGCAGGCCGAGCGCGCCGGCGATCGTCGCGCGCGCGAACGTGAGGAACAGCGGGTCGAGCCCCTGCACCGCGATACGCGTCGCGGGCAGCGAGCCGCTGAAGATGATCACGCCCAGCAGGCCGCTGAGCCATCCGTCGGTCGTCTTTTGCACGGGAAATCCTGAACGGGGAAAGTGGATCACCGATGATCCGCCGCCCGCGAAAAGCGCGTAAGCTACAGCCCAATACAATTCCGACAAACTGTACTGGACAACCGTCCGTACAGTTCATTCTTCGCCATGAGCCATTCCGCCCCGCTTTCCGTTCCGCCCGCGCCGTCGCGCACGCGCGTGGAAACCGTGATGGACACCTTGCGCGCGCGGATCGCGAGCCGCGCGCTGATGCCCGGTGCGCGCGTCCCGTCGATCCGGATGATGGCCGACGGGCTGGGCGTGTCGAAATCGACCGTCGTCGATGCATACGAGCGGCTCTCGAGCGAAGGCGTGCTCGTCGCGCGGCGCGGCTCGGGCTTCTACGTGTCGGGGCACGCGCCGCCGCTCGCGCTCGCCGATCTCGGCCCGCGTCTCGATCGCGAGCTCGACCCGCTGTGGCTGTCGCGCCAGTCGCTCGAGGCCGCGCCGACGACCGTGAAGCCCGGCTGCGGATGGCTGCCGCCGTCGTGGCTGCCGGACGAGAGCCTGCGCCGCGCGCTGCGCGCCGTGTCGCGCGACGAATCCGACGCGCTGACCGATTACGCGACGCCGCTCGGCCTGCCCGCGCTGCGCCAGCAGCTCGCCTGGCGGCTCGCGCAGCACGGCGTCCACGCGGAACCCGCGCAGATCATGCTGACCGACGGCGGCACGCATGCGCTCGACCTCGTGTGCCGCCTGCTGCTGGAGCCGGGCGACACGGTCGTGCTCGACGATCCGTGCTACTTCAACTTCCAGGCGCTGCTGCGCGCGCATCGCGCGCGGATCGTCAGCGTCCCGTACACGCCGAACGGCCCCGATCTCGCGCGCTTCGAGCAGGTGCTGGCCGAGCACCGGCCGCGCCTGTACATCACCAACGCGGCGCTGCACAACCCGACCGGCGCGACGCTCGCGCCGCCCGTCGCACACCGCCTGCTGACGCTCGCGGCCGAGCACGGCCTGCTGATCGTCGAGGACGACATCTTCGCGGATTTCGAGAGCACGCCCGCGCCGCGCCTCGCGGCCTTCGACGGGCTGTCGCGTGTCGTGTCGATCGGCAGCTTCTCGAAGACGCTGTCGGCCGCGGTCCGCTGCGGCTATGTCGCCGCGCGCCCGGAATGGATCGAGGCGCTCGTCGACCTGAAGCTCGCGACGTCGTTCGGCCATGCGCAGATCGGCGCGAACGTCGTGCACCGGCTGCTCGTCGACGGTACGTACCGGCGCCATCTCGACAGCCTGCGCGCGCGTCTCGCGGATGCAATGGGCGAGACGATCCGGCGCCTCGCACGCGCGGGCCTCGGGATCTGGACGGAGCCGCGCGGCGGCCTGTTCGTGTGGGCGGAGTTGCCCGACGGGCTCGACGCCGCGCGTGTCGCACGCCATGCGCTCGATCACGATGTGGTGCTCGCGCCGGGCAACGTGTTCAGCGCGTCGCACGGCGCGACCTCGTTCATGCGCTTCAACGTGTCGCGCTGCAAGGGGCCGGCGGTGTTCGACGCGCTGGCGCGGGCGATGGAGGCGGTGCGGGCGGAGGACACGGCGGGGCGCGCGCTCGCCCGCGAATCGTGACGGCAGGCGCGCGCGCTCGATGGTTTCGATGAAGGCGACATCAATTTCGTGCCGGCGCCTGCGAACGTACTGACGGGAGAAGTCGACGCAGACGCCGTGCCGTGCACGCCCGTCGCCCACGCCGCCTGAACGCGAACGACGCGGCGGGATACCCCGCCGCCCGCGTCACACCTCCCCTGCGTGCGCCCTCGCCCGCACCTCGGCAAACGACGTATCGACGAGCAGGCGCCCCGTATCGAACACCGTCTCGAGCGCTTCTTCCCACTCGCCTTCCAGCATCCGGTCGTCCCACGCAACCGGCAGCGTCGTCGTCCGATACTCGCCGGTTCGAACATTGCGCAGCAGCGTGAGCCGCCCTTTCTTCGAGCGCTTGCCCTGATCGGTGACCGGATCCTTGCGAACGTCGTGCCACTCGCCGCCGCGCCGGATCGCCGAGCACTTCATCGCGAAACGCTGCGTATCGCGGTTCACCTGCTGCAGCAGCGCGCCACCCATGCCGAACACCACATTGCCGGCCGCGTAACCCGCTTCGTCGAGCGCGGAAAGGATCGCTTCGATCGACAGCTCGTCGACACCATCGCCCTGGATCACGCGCACGCGGTTCAGCACGCGCCGCCCCTTGCCGTTCACGGTCGAGCCGAACGACGCGTCCAGCGCACGCACGGTCTGCAGCACGATCTTCACGGGGTCGCCCGAATCGGGACGCACGACCAGCGTCGCGCCCGAATCGAGCACGGCCTGCCGAAGCTCGCCGCCCCACAGGTCGAGTGCGGCGAACAGATCGTAGGAGTCCGACACGACCGACACGATCGCGCCGGGCAAGCCGAAGCGCGCAATCATGTTCCGGTACGCGTCGGCCTCGCGTTCGCGCCCCCACGACGTGATCGTGCTGTGCTCCGCCGCCGGCACCGAGTACGCGGCCATCGGCTCGCGATAGAAGCGGTTCGCGGCCAGCACGCCGAGCACCGTGTCCGAGCCCATGAAGTTCACGAGGTGCGCCGCGCCGCCGATCGCGGCCGACTCCGCGCTCGACACGCCGCGCGCGCCGAAGTCGTGCAGCTTGAACGGCAGTTGCGCGAGATCGTCGTCGGTCTTTTCGAGGAAGCGGCGGATCGTCTGCCGCAGGTGCCAGCTGCGCGTCGCGACCGTCACCGGATACCAGACGCGCAGCAGCATCGTCTCGAGATACGACGCGAGCCAGAACACCTGCGGGTCGTCGCATTCGACCGTCATCAGCACGTTGTGCACCGGCACGACCGAACCCTCCGGCACCGCACGGATCTTCACCGGCAGATAACCGTCGTAGCGTTCGACGATATGACGCCAGCCTGCTTCGTTGAACGGCTCGCCGTGCACCGTGAAGAAATCGCGCGCCTCGTCGATCATCGCGTGCGTGATCGGCTTGCACAGATATTCCTTCAGCAACATCTGCAGTCCGAAGAACACCGTGCGGTCGTAACGGCCGCCACGCGATTCGACGTACGAGAACATCGCCTGCGCGTCGGGCGGATATTGCAGGAAGTGGGAAGCCTTGTACGAATCCGTGTTGAGGATCGGATTGGCGAGAACCGCGGCAAGGCCGCCGGGAACGTTTTGCATGGCTAGAGCTCCTCTAGGCCGTTGAAGTGCCGCCGCGTCTGTCGCGGCGGACCGGAATGCGGGGGAATCAGCGGATCAAAGCTTCCCCAGGAAGTGATACGCGATGTCGAAGTGATCCTCGAACATCACGTTGCGCATCTGCGCGAATTCGTTCAGCGGCACCCAGCGCGCCTTGTCGGCGTCGTCGCTGCCCTTCACGCGCGGCAGTTCGCCGGTCGGGAAATTGAACAGGCACGCGTGCGTGATCGTGCGGCCGCGCAACGAGCGCGTCGGGTGATCGAACACCTGGCGATCCTTGATCGAGCCGCGCAGCACGGGCTCCGGCAGCTTCAGGCCGGTCTCCTCGCGCAGCTCGCGGATGCAGGCCGCGTCGAGCCGCTCGTCCTGGTTCACGAACCCGCCCGGCAGCGCCCACAGGCCGCGGCCCGGTTCGCTGCGGCGGCGCACCAGCAGGATATGGCCCGAGTGCACGACCACCGCGTCGACCGTCACGAACGTGACCGGATACGGGGCGGCCGCCCACGCCTTGCGATACGCGGCGATGAATTCGGCTTCCGACTTCAGTTGCGCGAATTCCGGCTGCGTGCGGAAACGCTCGAGCCAGCCGAACACGGGTTCCGGCACGGCCCACTGCACGAAGCTGTTGGGGCGTTCGGCGAAATACTGGTCGCGGATCTCGGTGGCGGAAATGTCTTCCGTCGCGTCGACGTCTACGAGCTCCCATTGCGGGAACATCCGCAGGTAATACGACGTGGCGTCCTTCTCGTGGCCGATCAGCCCGACCTTGCGCTGCGCGACGTCGCCGAGCGCGGACGCGACGGCGTCCTGCACCCAGCGCACCCAGTCGCCGTCGTTGTAGGTCGAATCCTGCAACGGCGCGATCGTCACGCGGTCGCGCTCGGACGCGTCGAGCAGCGAAGCCAGCATCTGGCGGCGCTCGTCGAACGAGAATGGATCCTTGATGGTGCGGGGCTTGTCGGTCGACCCGATCAGCACGCACACGCGCTCGGCCCGGCTCAGTGCCGACTTCAGCACGTTCAGGTGACCACGATGCGGAGGCTGGAAACGACCAATGAAAACGAGCGCGTCGAAGCGCCGGTTCTGTTGCGTACTCATGAGGCTCCCTCAAGAGATTGAAACGCTTCGGGTCTTTCCCGAAGGGTTGGTGTGAATCGTAGGGGAAATCCCGGAGGTCGTCAATCGAGCCCTTGCTCGACTTGACGAAGTATGAAGAAATGCCGTGAATCGGCGGGTTACACTCGAATCCATCCCAATCCGCGCCATTGCACCCGCCATCATGAGGATCTCAGTCAGCCGGACCGTCGGCGTCGATCGCAGGCGCCTCTTCACGTGGTCGCAGGATTACGCGCGGCGGCTCGTGTGGGACAGCTTCCTCACCGATGCCTATCTGCTCGACGGCACGACGGCCGACGTCGGCGTCGACGCGTTCTGCCGCAGCCAGTCGGGCGCGACGATGGTGTCGCGCTACATCTCGTACCGGCCGCCGCAGGTCGCGGCGGTCGAAATGGTCGACGGCCCGAAAGTGCTCGAACGCTTCAGCGGCAGCTGGAACTTCACCGAGCGCACGCCCGGCACGACCGAGGTGAAATTCACGTACCACTTCCGCGCCCAGCCGGCCTGGCTGCGCTGGCTGCTCGAACCGCTGATCGGCGCGTTCTATCTCGTGCAGACGCGCCGGCGTCTCGATTCGTTCAAGCGCTGGGCCGAAGCGGAAGCGCTGCCGCACTGACCGGCGAGCGCCGGCCGCACGGCCCGGCGTGTCTGCGCCCCCGCCTGCCGGATGCATTCGAACGCGCCGCCGCCCCACCTCCACGCATTCACCTCACATTTGCCAGATTCGCCGAACCCGAGGAAACTACGGGCGGCCGTCACCCTGACGGCGCGCCCCGACCGAGAGAACGGGGCCCCCTCCCTGAAACGGCTTCGACACGAACATAATCCGATGAGCCTGATATCCCGATTCTTTGGCCGCAAGGAAGTACCCGAAAACCCCGTCGCACTGGCCGCGGCACCCGACGTCGAGAATCCGCTGAGCGTGACGGTCGTCTTCGACGGGCCGCTGCAGGTCGATATCGCCGCGCTGACGGCCGCACTGCGCGCGTACCACCCGAGCATGAAGCAGGCGCGCGTCGAAACCGAGCCGACGCTCTCGCAGGTGTTCGGGCTCGCCGGCTGGGGCAACCACGTCGTCCGGCTCGTCGGCTTCGATGCGCCCTATCCGTCCGACGCGCTGGAAGCGTGCGTCGCGCCCGCCCACTACGGGCAGGACCTGAAACAGCAGGTGCGCGCGAGCCGCAGCCACGTGATCCTCTACTACGCGGGGCACGAGGCGAATCCGCTCGACCAGTACGTCGCACTGGCGGCCGTCGCCGGCGCGCTGGCCGAACAGAACGGCCTCGCGGTGCTGAACGAGCACGCGCACACGTCGCTGCCGGCGGGCGTTTTCAACGCGAAGGAACTCGGCGACGAAAGCCTCGACGTGCTGCGAAATATCCCGCTGAACCTGTTCTTCTGCGGCTTCGTGAAATACGAGGTCGAAGGCGTCCAGGGCGTGTGGATGCGCACCTATGGCGCCGACGTGTTCGGCCTTCCGGATTTCGCCGCGCTCGCGGAAGGTCATCACGAAGGCGAACGCTATTCGGGCATCTTCAACAGCGTGATGCATTACCTGCTCGAAAGCGGCGCGCGCATGCACGCGGGCGAAACGATGCAGGTCGGCGCGGAAACGTTCATGAAGCTGCGTGAACCGCTCGAGCACGAGTACTACCTGCAGGGGCCGGCGCCGGTGCTGGTGGCCGAGCTGATCTCGGCGGACGAAATCAATCGCTGATTTCGCCCCGTCGTATCCCGGTGCATGGCGCACGGGTTCAACGCTTCGCGAACCGCGTGCGCCATTGCGTCACCTGACGGCGGCGTGACAGCCACCGTTCGAACCCGTTGAGGAGCCGTCCGTGTTCGGCATCCGCCCTGGTCTCGCGCTGGCCGCCATCGGCCTCTCGTTGTCGGCCCATGCCGACGGCATCCAATGCGCACGTGCGACGACGCGCACCGAGCACCTGATCTGCGCCGACGAGGCACTCATGTCGGCCGACAGCGCATTGTCGAACGCGTACTACGATGCAGTCGGCATCGCCGCCGACCAGCAGGCCGTGATCCGGTCGCAACGCGCATGGCTCAAGCAGCGCGATGCCTGCGCCGACGCCGCCTGCATCGCCGCCGCATACCGCGACCGCACGGCGGCGCTGAAGCAGGTGAAACACGCGGGCTGGAAAACCTATCGCGACCCTGCGCTCGGCATCTCGTTCGAATACCTCGCGAACCGGCAGGTGAAAAAGCCGTGCCCGGAAGGCGGCAGCGACCATTGCGTCGCGATCGTCGGCCGCAACATGACCTATAGCAGCAGGTTCATCTCGTTCGAGATCGTCGACGGTGCACTGGAGCCGGTCGCGGAAAAGGAAGCGGGATTCGTGAAGCAGGATGACGGCAAATGGGTGACATCGTACGGCCCCGGCATCGCGCAGGAAGTCGAGCGCATCTCCGGTCCCGGTTGGCACGGCATGAGCGCGACGATCATGTGCCGCATCAGCGATCCGAAAACCGGCTTTTACTCGGCAGCCGGCGAATGCTACTGGGCCGTACTGAGCAACGGCCAGCGCTCGGCCGTCGCGGGGACGCAGGGCTTCGTCGGCACCGACGACGCGACGCTGCACAGTGTGTCGACGTTCCGGTTCGATCGCTAGCGGCCGGAGCGTCACGGTGTCCGGCCTCCCGGATACGACTCGCCGGGCAGCGATGCGTCATCGCGATGACGCCCCGACGGCATGTCGCCCACGTTGGCCATGACGAAATCACCTTTTCCGCCCCGATTCGCGACGGCCGCGGCACCCGCCGCGCCGCCCGGCGCACCTTCGCACTAACGGGCGCCGTCGCGGCGCAACGGGAACGTCTGCGCACCGGCGTCGCGGCGCAACGTCACCTCCATGCCGGTCAGCCATCCTGACGATTTCAGGATCGGGCGCGCCACCGCATACAGCCGGTCGGCGCTGGCGCCATACAGGTACAGATACCCGTCGTTGCCGTCGCGATGCAGTTCGGTCTCGCCCAGTTCGCCGGCCCCGGCCCGCTTCACCGCGCGATCCAGCCGTTGCTCGAGCGCATGAAGGCGCGCCGTGTCCTTCTCGTCGTAATCGAAGTGCACCATCACGACCGGACTCGGCGCCTTCGGCTGCACATCGGCGGCAGCGTGGCCGGCAAGCAGTGCCCAGCCGAGCAACGCGGAGAATCGAATGTGGTTCTGCATATCGGCAACGAGAGTCAAACGCCCGCACGCGTGGCTGCACCGCCGCGCGCAACCTGCTGCCGGACTTGCGCCTGCGTGCCGAGCGCAGCGGCAATCGCATCGACCGCCTCGGCCGCGCGCGCCGCGCCGCACATGAACGCGTCGACGGCCGCGAAGCGATGCTCGGGCCACGTATGGATCGTGATGTGCGATTCGGCGAGCAGCACGACACCCGTCACGCCGTGCTCGCCGCCGAAATGATGGAAATGCGCGCCGATCACGCGCGCGCCCGCCTGCCGCGCCGCTTCGGTGAGCAGCGTCTCGAGCCGTGCGGCGTCGCGCAGCAACGCCGCGTCGATGCCGGCCAGGTCGGCCAGCACGTGCGAGCCGAACGTCGCGCGCGGCGGCGCGATCCCGTCGCGCGCGGTCATTTGTGCGACCCGTACGACGAGTAGCCGCTGCGGGCCGACGAACTGCCCCAGCCCCCGCCGCCCGAACCGCTGCCGCCGATCGACGCGCAGCTGAACAGCGTGACGACGATCAGGCCGTAGACACCGTAGAGAATGTACCGGATCACGCGTTGCCCCCGTCCGACGCAAAACTCTTCCACAGCCATTCAGGCAGCCACAGCACCAGCAGGCCGACCAGCACGTAAACGGAGCGGCCGCTGAACGAGAACAGCGCGCCCATGTTCAGGATCACGAGCAGCGCGCTGAACACGAGCGGCAGCGGCGCGAAACTGTGCGGACCTTTCCGGCCGAACAGGCCGGTCGACGCGGCGGCACCCGTTGTCGCAGCAGCCGCGGCCGTCGCGAGCGCCGGCGTGCCGAAGCGTTCGGCGAGCGTGCTGCCCGACAGCGGCCGCGCGCGCGACCAGACGATCTCCGCGTCGCTGCGCTCGCGCGTCAGCTTGTCCTTCTGCCAGCCATAGTCGATGATCGACGTGCGATCGCCGACCTGCACGCGCCAGTTGAACGCGCCGACCACGTAGACGACCTCCGAGTCGTATTCCTCGCGCAGGCGGTAGGTCTTGCCGCCGTCGGTCACGTCGGACTCGCTGCCGATCGTCGGCCACTGGTCGAGCACCTGCACACGCTCCCAGCGCCCTTCGCTCTGCACGAGCCACAGGAAACCGCGCTTCGGGTTCAGCAGCAGGTATTCGTCCCACGTCTCCTCGTCGCCCGGCACGCGGCAGCGCATCATCCCGATCACCGTGTACTTCACGCCGTCGAACGTGCCGATCGCGCCGAGTTCCAGCGCCCCCTTCACCGCGTCGAGCTTGCGCTGTGCCGCGAACACGGTCTGCTGCTCGGCCGTGCACTGCACGCCCGCATGGCAACTGCCGCACACCACGTAGTCGGCCACGTTCGGCGCATACGACAGCGGCGCGCCGCAGCTCGGGCACGCGAATGGCACCATCTCCGCACCGCGCTTCTCGCGCGTATCGTTGTCGGTATCGCGCAGCCCGGTGAACGCGAGCGCATCGAACTCCAGCGCTTCGCCCGTATAAACGGCCGGACTCCCGCCGTTCGAATCGGCGTCGGAATAGTCGTACGTCGCGAATGCGTTGCCGGTCCGCAGGTCGACGACGCGCGCCTCCCAGCCGGCATCGACGCGGAACGGCAGCTCGCCGTCGCCGCCCGTGCAGCGCGCGGTGCGCACGTCGGACACGAGAAACGCGCGGCCGCCGTGGTCGATCCGCATGCCCGGCTCCAGTGTGCCGAACGCGGGCCACGCGCCGCCGGACGCATCGTCGGGCTCGCGCACCGTCACCGCATACTGGCCCGACGCATCCGACAGCCAGCCGAACGTGCCGTCGTCGAACACGACATACCACTCGCTCCACACGCCGGCGTCGTAGGTCATCTGGATGCGCCCGAGCACCGTGAACGTGCGCTTGCCATAGCGCCCGGCCGTGCCGATCTGGATCGGCGACGCATCGTCGAGCACCGTGGCCAGTTCGCCGATCCGCTCGACGTCGGTCCCGCGCTTGAGCAGCGTGCTGCGGCAGAACGCGCAGACGGCCATCACCGCCGCCGCCGAGCGAAACTCGACCGGCGCGCCGCACTGGGGGCACGAGGTACTGAACATGCGCGACGCTTACCGGGTGAGCTTCGCGAGGATCTCGGCCTTCGCGCGCGAATATTCGTCTTCGGTCACGAGGCCCTTGTCGAACAGCGTCTTCAGCTGTTCGAGCCGCTGCACGTAGTCGGTGCCTTCCGCCGGCGCGGCCGCCACCGGCGCTGCAGCGGGCGCGGGCGGCGCGGCCGGCGCCGGTTGCGCGGCGCCCGCGATCTGGCCGGCCATCGCCTGACCGATCGCCGCGCCCGCGGCGAGCCCCGCGCCGACGCCCGCGATGCCGCCCGGGTTCTGCGCGGCGAGCGGAATCGCCTGCGCGGTCTGGTATTGCGTGGCGCGTGCGAGATCGCCGGCCATCCCCGCGCCGATCCGCAGGTCGAGCGCCTTCTGCAGTTCCGCCGGCAGCGACACGCTCTCGACCGCGAACGCGTCGAGCGCGAGGCCGTAGCGCGTGAAGACAGGCGCCAGCGCGTCGGCGACACGCTGCGACAACAGCGACTGGTTCGCGGCCATGTCGACGAACGGCACGTCGGCCGAGCCGAACGTCGTGCTCATCGCGGTCACGACGAGGTTGCGCAGTTGCTGTTCGACCTCGTCGACCGTGTACTGCGCGCGCGTGCCGCTGACCTCGCGATAGAACGCGGCCGCGTCGACGATCCGGTACGAATAGATGCCGAACGCGCGCACCTGCACGAAACCGAATTCGCGGTCGCGGATCGTCACCGGCTGCGCGGTACCCCAGCGGCGGCCGAGCTGCAGCCGCGTGCTGAAGAAATAGACGTCCGACTTGAAAGGAGACTGAAAGAGTTTGTCCCAGTTCTTCAGGTACGTGAGCACCGGCAGCGTATTCGTTTCCAGCGTGTACAGCCCCGGCTGGAACACGTCGGCCACCTTGCCTTCGTTGACGAAGATCGCGACCTGCGTTTCGCGCACGGTCAGCTTGCCGCCGTACTGGATTTCTTGGTCTTCCATCGGATAACGCCAGGCCAGCACGCCGTCGGTGTCTTCCGTCCATTGCAGGACGTCGATGAACTGCTTGCGGATAAACGATCCCAGACTCATGTCGGTCTCCTCGAAACGCGTGGCGCGTCAGGTCAGGCAGGCGGCATTGATGATGCCGACGACGAGCGACGCGGTGCCCATCAGGCCGCCCATTGCGACGTTGCGATCCTCGATCGCATGATTCATGCCGGGCATCAGGCGCGTCAGCGCCGCATAGGTGATCAGTTGCACGACCATCGCGCCGACGGCCCAGATCACGACTTCGCCGAGTGTGGAATTGTGCGCGATGCTGGACGCGAGCGTCAGGCAGAAGCCGATCAGCGCACCGCCGAACGACAGCGTCGCGGCCGCGTTGCCGTCGCGGATCAGCGCCAGTTCGTCGAACGGGGTGACCTTCAGGTACACTGCCGCGAACACAAGAAGCAGCACGAACGCCGACAGTAAATGAACCGCATAGAGATAGGCACTATTCATTCTTTCCCTCGGATTTTGTGCTCGGTTCGCCGCCCCGTCGCCGGCCGGCCCCCGCAGGGCCGGCGGACAAAATTCCGCGCCAGTATATCCACATTGCCGAACACTGCACAACGGATGCGCCATGCTGCATAAGCGTGCGCTCGTCCTGTCGATTCTCGTGCTCGCGTCGTGCGGGCTCGGCTACGAACTGATCAGCAGCGCCCTGTCGAGCTACCTGCTCGGCGATTCGATCCTGCAGTTCTCGTCGGTGATCGGCAGCTACCTGTTCGCGATGGGGATCGGCTCCTGGCTCGCGAAGTTCGTCGAGGACGACGACGTGCTCGACCGCTTCGTCGATATCGAGCTGCTGGTCGGCCTGCTCGGCGGCGTGTCGGCCGCGCTGCTGTTCGCGGTATTCGCCTGGCTCGCCGCGCCGTTCCGCGCGGCGCTTTACGCACTGGTGCTCGCGCTCGGCCTGCTGATCGGGATGGAGATCCCGCTCGTGATGCGCGCGTTCCAGCAGCGTCGCCAGGCATTCCGCCATACCGTCAGCGAAGTGCTGACGTTCGACTATCTCGGCTCGCTCGCCGTGTCGCTGATCTTTCCGCTCGTGCTCGCGCCGCGCCTGGGCCTGCTGCGCACCAGCTTCCTGTTCGGGCTCCTGAACGCCTTCGTCGCGCTGTGGACGACGCACCTGTTCCGCGACGAGATCCGCAACGTGCGCGGCAAGCTGATGCGCGCGTCGCTCGTGATCGGGCTGCTCGTCGCCGGCTTCGTGCTGTCCGACCGCATCACGCACTGGGCCGAACACGGCGTGTACGGCGACGAGACGATCTATTCGGAAACGACACCGTACCAGCGCATCGTGCTCACCCAGTGGCACGACGACATGCGGCTGTACCTGAACGGCAACCTGCAGTTCTCGTCGCGCGACGAGCATCGTTATCACGAAGCGCTGATCCACCCGACGATCGAGGCACTGCCGTGGGCGAAGCGCGTGCTCGTGCTCGGCGGCGGCGACGGGCTCGCGGTGCGTGAACTGCTGAAGCACCGCAACCTCGAACAGATCACGCTCGTCGATCTCGACCCCGCGATGACGAAGCTGTTCTCGACGTCCGCCCCGCTCGTCAAGCTGAACCAGGGCTCGCTGAAGGACCCGCGCGTGCACGTGATCAACGACGACGCGATACGCTGGCTCGAATCGAACGCCGACGTGTACGACGCGATCGTGGTCGACTTCCCCGACCCGACCAACTTCGGACTCGGCCGGCTGTATTCGGTGCCCGTGTTCCGGCTGCTCGCGCGCCACCTGTCGGAGAACGGCTATGCGGTGATCCAGTCGACGTCGCCGTATTTCGCGCCGCACGCGTACTGGACCATCATCGCGACGCTGCACGAAGCGGGGCTCAACACGTGGCCGTACCACTGCTACGTGCCGTCGTTCGGCGACTGGGGCTTCGTGATCGCCGGCAAGCGCCGCGATTTCACGGTCCCGACGCATTATTCGGTGCCCACCCGCTGGCTCGACGCGCAGACGGCCGCCGAGATGTTCCACTTCCCGGCCGACATGCCGGCGCTGCCGATGTCGCCGAACGAACTCAACGACCAGCCGCTCGTGCGCCGCTTCGACGACGACTGGAAGCACGTGCTGCGCTGATGGACCGCCGCACGTTCCTCGTCGCGTCGGCCGCCGCATCGCTCGCCGCCTGCGGGCGCACCGGCTGGATCGAGACGACGCCGCAGGTCGGCTACCCCGGCATGCGCGAAGGCCATGCGCTGCGCGATCATGCGACGCTGCCGCCGCCTTCGGGCACGATCGAAACCGACGTCGCGATCCTCGGCGCGGGTGCCGCCGGGCTGTCGTGCGCATGGCAGCTTGCGCGCGCAGGGCACACACGCTTCACTGTGCTCGCGGGCCCCGAATTCGGCGGCAATGCCGCCGGCGGCCGCTTCGGCGATCTCGGTTATCCAAAGGGCGCGCACTACCTGCCGCTGCCGTCGCTCGAATCCGCGCACCTGCGCGACATGCTCGCCGATCTCGGCGTGATCGAATCCGCGCCGTTCTCCGCACGCCCCGTGTACGACGAACGCGCGCTCGTGCATGCGCCCGACGAACGGCTCTTCATCGCCGGCCAGTGGCAGGACGGCATCGTGCCGACCGCCGGCCTCGGCGCAGACGAACTCGCGCAACAGGCGAAGTTCTTTGCCTACACCGACGGGCTGCGCACCGCGCGCGGCGCCGATGGCCGCAAGGTGTTCTGCATCCCGATTGCCGAATCGTCGCGCGACCCGCGCTGGCGCGCGCTGGACCGGCGCTCGTTCCGCCAGTGGCTGCTCGACGAGGGCTACACGGCAAAGGCGCTGCACTGGTACCTGAACTACTGCTGCCGCGACGACTATGGCGCCGGGTACGAGCGCGTGTCCGCTTGGGCCGGCCTGCACTACTTCTCGTCGCGCGGTGGGCACGCGGGCGATGCGAGCGACGGCGCGGTGCTGACCTGGCCCGACGGGCTGCACACGATGGTGACGAAGCTGAGCGATTCGATCACCGCGCGCACCGGCTCCGGCGCGTGGTCACGCGACGGCTTCGCGGTACGCGCGACCGAACGCGCGGGCGGCGTCGACGTGCTGTGCGCGCGCGTCGGCAACGACGGTGCGCTGTCGACGTTCATGCTGAAGGCGCGGCGCGTCGTGAGCGCGATGCCGCTGTTCGTCGCGGCGCGCGTGTTTCCGCAGCTCGGCGCATACGGCTTCGACCCCGCGCGCGACCTGCCGCCGCGCGCGCCGTGGCTCGTGTCCAACTTCCTGCTCGACGGCATGCCGGCCGAGGAAGCGGGCGTGCCACTCGCGTGGGACAACGTCGTGTACGACGGCGCGGCGCTCGGTTATGTCGTGTCGACGCACCAGCTGATCCGGATGTCGCCGCCGACGCGTTCGGTGTTCTCCGCCTATCAGGCGTTGAGTACGCAAACGCCGGACGACACGCGCCGCTGGCTCGCCCAGGCCAGGCCCGATGCGTTGCGCGAACAGGCGGCGATCGACCTGCAGGCCGTCTACGGACGCGAACTCTGGAAGCACGCGACGGCGCTTGAGATCACCGTGCGCGGCCATGCGATGGCGACACCCGACGTCGGCTTCCTGAGCCGGCCGGGGCTGCTCGCGCTGCGCGAGGCCGACGGCCCCGTCGTGTTCGCGCATGCGGACCTGTCCGGGCTGTCGCTGTTCGAGGAAGCGTCGTACTGGGGCATGCTCGCCGCCCGGCGCGTGCTGGCCTGACCGCCGTCATCCGTCATTGCGGCGCCGCCGCCAGCCGCTATAATCGCGCGACATTCCGACTGCATTGAGCAGGCCGACGGTGCCGCGCCGTCCGACGCGCCGTATGCCCTCCTCGACAACAACAATGATGAACCGAACCATCCGACGCCTTCGCCCGTTCGTGCGCGCCGCCGCGCGCGTGCTCGCCTGCACTGCGCTGCTCGGCGTGCCGCCGGCGCTGCATGCGGCCGACACCGCGGCCACCGCCGGCACCGCACCCGCCTCCGGGCGCTACATCGTCGTCGACACCGGCCATACGCCCGCTCACCCGGGCTCCACCGGTGCGAGCGGCCGCGTCGAATACCTGTACAACCTCGATCTGTCCGCGGCGGTCGCCGAAAAACTCGCCGCGCATGGCGACCGCGTGCTGCGCACGTCGGCCGACGGCCGCGAGATCTCGCTCGACCAGCGCTCGACCCAGGCGCCCGACGCAAACCTGTTCGTGTCGATCCACCACGACTCGATGCAGCAGCAGTTCATCGACGCCGGCCGGCAACGCGAATTCCGCGGCTTCTCGGTGTTCGTGTCGGAACGCAATCCGCACTATGCGGAAAGCCTGCGTTGCGCGAAGGCGATCGCCGAGCGGCTGGTCGCGGCCGGCGAACGGCCGTCGCTGTATCACGCGCAGCCGATCCGCGGCGAGAACCGCCCGCTGATCGATCCGCCACTCGGCATTCACCGCTTCGACGATCTTGTCGTGCTGCGCACCGCGCCGATTCCGGCCGTGCTCGTCGAGGCCGGCGTGATCGTCAACCCGGACGAGGAAGCACGGCTTGCGCGTCGCGAGACGATCCAGAAGCTGTCCGCCGCGATCGCGGGCGGGATCGACGCGTGCACCACGCCGCAATAAACGATGCAATCGCCCATCGGGCCCAACGGTTTTCACCCAGTCAGGAGCATCACCATGAAAAAGAAGAATCTGCTCGCATCCTGCGCACTGCTCGCGCTTGCCGTTCCGTTCGCCGCGCACGCGGCCGGCTGCGGGAAGCCGCGCAGCGCGTTCGACCAGGTGTACTGCACCAGCACGCAGTTCTCTCAGTCCGATCGCGATCTGAACGACGAATACGGCCGCCTGCGCAAGCAACTGAGCGGCGACCAGCAGGCCGCGCTGAAGGCCGGCCAGCTCGCATGGCTGAAGCAACGCGATGCGCAGTGCAGCGAAACGCGCAACAACAGCTACCTCGTGGACATCCAGTGCGCGAACGACATGACGCAGTCGCGGCTGTCGTTCCTGCGCGAGCGTGAGCGCGAGTGCTCGAGCACGGGTTGCGTGACGTCCAGGCTCGGCGAGTAAGCTCGCCGGACGCGGTGTGCCGCCGTGCAGGTCGCGGCACACCGCCTTCGAAAGACACGACGATGCGGCATGAATTCTCCGAAGTCCTCAACGACCTGATCGACTGTTTCCTCGTCGGCGATCTTCTGCTGCTGAAGCGCTACAAGGAAACACATCGGCTGCCGGACAACGTCGCGTCCGCGTTCACGACCGGCGACAGCGGCGACAACGCCGTGCTCGAAGGCGTCGTCATTCCGCTGGCCGGTATCGAGAACCATCCGTATACGGTCATCTTCACGCTGGACGACGGCACGCCCGAACTGCTGAAGGCCGGAAGCCGCCTGCAGCATCGGCGCGGCGGATACGTGCTGCGCGTCGAACACCGTTCGGTGATGCTCTACACGTGGCGCATTCTCGAACGCTTCAACGACGAATCGGTGAACGCGCTGCTTGCGCGTTATCGCGAACCGGGCCGGCCCGTGATCGACCTCGACAACGGCTGGTACGACGTCGAAGTCCTCGGTGGCGAAGTGCCGCGCAACGGCTGGTTCGAGCCCGCGTTCGAGTTCGTGCTGAAGCGGACCGATACACCGGGCGACGCGTCGCAAGTGGACCTCGGCTACCGTTTCGCGATCGACGGCAGCCTGGATCCGGCGGAATGAATCCCGCGCGCGGCAACGCGGCAAACGGCACACGATCTGACGAGGCACGCATGACACCGAACACGACGGCGATCGACATCCGCACGGCCACCTCCGCCGACGCGCCGGCCGTCGCCGACATCCACGTCGCATCGTGGCGGGCGACCTACACGGACATCATGCCGGCGGCGTTCCTCGCCGGCCTGTCGGTCGACAAGCGCACGGCCTCGTGGCGCGGTGCGTTCGACGCCGGGCGGCCGCACGTCGCACTCGCGGTCTCGGTCGCGGACAACACGCCGGCAGGCTGGATCGCCTACGGTCCGACACGCGACACCGACAAGGATCGTGCGTGGGGAGAAATCGAAGCGATCTATCTGCACCCGTCGTATTGCGGCCGGGGGATCGGCGCGGCGCTGGTCGACCATGCATGCCGGTCGTTGCACGACCTGGGCCATGCGTGGGTGTCGCTGTGGGTCCTGCTCAAGAACCATCGGGCCAGGGCGTTCTACGAACGCGAAGGCTTCGTCGCCGAAGACGACATCAAGACGTTCGAGATCGACGGGACTCCTATCGAAGAGGTGCGCTATTGGCGCGCGTTACCGAAGCGATCGCGTTGACGGTTTCGCCGCCTCCACCGCCAGCCGCGCCTGCATCATCCGCAGCAACTCGCGAATCTTCGCGTTGACCGAATTACGGCTCGCATAAGCGGCAAGCAGTTCCAGCGGCGCCGGCGCCATCTCCAGCGGCACGCGCACCAGCCGCCCCTCGGCCAGTTCGACCGCGCACGCGCGCTCGACGAGAATCGCGAAGCCGATCCCGTTCACCGCGGCCAGCCCTGCCATCTCGCCGCTATTGACGCGATACCGGCTCGCCACCGGAATCTTGTGAATCCGCCCTTCACCGTCGGCAAATTGCCACGGCTGCCCTTTCAGCGTGCTCAACGTCGTGATGCACGGCAGTTGCGTGAGCTGTTCCGTCCGGGTCGGCAAGCCAACTCGCGCGACGAGCGACGGCGCGGCCACGACGACGCTCGGCAAACTCACGAGCGGCCTGACGACGAATGCGCTGTCGTCCAGCTTCCCGCGATTGACGATGATCGACAGGTCGATATCGTCGCGCAGCGTCGACACGCCGGCGAGGCTCGTATCGCAGTCGATTTCGACGCGCGGGTGACGGCTCGCGAATTCCGCGACGATCGGCCCGAGCATGCGCGGCCCGATTTCGCCGGGCACGCAGAGCTTCAGCACGCCGCGCAGTTCCGTCTGCTGTGACGTCAGTTCGGATTCGGCCTGCGTCAGCGCATCGAGCATCGGTCGCGCGCGCTCGTGCAGCAAACGCCCGGCCTCGGTCATGCGCAAGTGCCGCGTACTGCGCTCGAGCAGACGCACACCGAGCCTCGATTCCAGTTGCGCCACGTGACGGCTCACGTTGGAAGCCGGCATCTCGAGCACGCGCGCGGCGCCGGCGAAGCTGCCTTCGTCGACGACCGCCACGAACACACGCACCGCGTTCAGATCCAGCTTGCTCCGCATCATTAGCCCATTTCAGATATCAAAGCGTGCCGATTTTCACGGCTTATCCCGCCCGAGACCATAATTTACGATGCTCATCCCGTCAATGCGACGCCGACGCGCGAACCCGCGACCCGGCGAGCACGCGAACGACACAAGGAAGGAGCACGATGGAAATCGCCATTCTGGGCGCCGGCATTGCCGGCATGAGCACCGCACTCGCACTCGCCGAACGCGGCCACCGGATCCGGTTGTACGAACGCCGGCCATCGGAATCGACGATGGGCGCGGGCGTCGTGCTGTGGCCGAATGCCGGCTTCGTGCTCGAGCAACTCGGCCTGCTGCCGGACATCGTCGAGGTTGGCGGTCACCTGCACGCGATGCGACGCATCGACCGGCACGGCACCGCGCTCAAGGCTACCGATATCCGCGCACTCGACCGCCGCATGGGTTTCCCGACGTGTTCGATCCTGCGGCGCGACCTGCAGGCCGTACTGGCACGGCACGTCGCAGCGCGCGGCATCGACGTCCGCTTCGGCCACGGGGCGACGGCCATCGAAACCGGAACGGACGGCCGCGCCATCGTTCACTTTGACAACGGAACGACGATCGCCCCCGATCTCGTGATCGGCGCCGACGGCCGCATGAACTCCGTCGCGCGACACTACGTGGTCGGTCACAACACGCCCGTCTACCAGGGATTCGTCAACTGGATCGGTATCGCGCAAAGTGATGTGCCGCTGGTCGACGAGGTGTCGGTATTCGACTACTGGGGTGTGCGCGAGCGCTTCGGCATCGTCGCAATCGACCGGCATCGGATGTACTGGGCGGCGGCATGGCCCGAAACCGGCCCGGGCAAGGTGACGGAAAGCAATCCGGCGACGATGCTGGAACGGCGCTTCGCTGCGTGGCCGGCACCCGTCGCGAATGTGATACGTGCGACACCGTCGGACACGATCACGAAGATCCACGTGCACGATCTCGATCCGGTCGACGTGTGGCATCGCGGCAACGTGCTGCTGATCGGCGATGCCGCTCACGCCCCGCTACCGACCTCCGGACAAGGCGCTTGCCAGGCGCTCGAGGACGCGTGGCACCTTGCCCGTTGCCTCGACGAGCACGCGGCACGCAACGACAGCAACCTCGATGCCACGCTCGCCTCCTTCACGCTGCGGCGCCGCTCGAAAACCACGGCAATCACCGAGCGTGCGCGTGATTTTGCACACCTGCTGTTCGGCGAGAACGTGAACGATAGCGCGCGACAACAGATCGACCCGGTCGCGGAAATCGAGGCCCTGACAAACGCGTGGGGCGCGCACCTGCCGATGGCGCAGGCGCGCTGACGACAAGACGCACGAGTGTCAGCATTCGCTTACAGAAACCACCGATACTCCCGCGCACCGATTTCATTGCGAAAATCCAGCTCCTCCTGCCGCTTGTTCTCGCAATACACCATCACGAACTCGCTGCCGAGCCCTTCGCGCACGGCCGGATGATCCTGCATCGCCGCGACGGCCGACAGCATCTCCTTCGGGAAATCGATCCCGCTGCCGCGATCCTCGTTCAGCGGCGCGATCGGCTCGATCCGTGCATCGAGCCCATGCTCCATCCCCGTGAGAATCGCGGCGAGCACCAGATACGGGTTCGCGTCCGCGCTCGCGAGCCGGTGCTCGATCCGCAGGTTGCGTGCATCCGACTCGGGAATCCGGATGCACGCATCGCGATCCTCGAAGCCCCAGCTTGCGCGGCTCGCCGCATTCACCATCGATCCGTAGCGCCGGAACGCGTTGTGATTCGGCGCGAACACGGGCATGCAGTGCGGCAGCACCGCGAGGCATCCGGCCACCGCGTGCCGCAGCGGCTGCTGCCCGTCCGCCGCGAGCAGGTTGCGCCCCGCATCGTCGTAGAGGCTCACGTGCACGTGCATCCCGCTGCCCGGCGCATGCAGGTACGGCTTGCCCATGAAGCTCGCGCGATAGCCGTGCTGCAACGCGACGCCGCGCGTGCTGCGGCAGAACAGCGCCGACCAGTCGGCCGCGCGCAACGCATCGTCGGTGTGGCCGAAATTGATCTCGAACTGGCCGGGACCGAGCTCGGCCGTGATCACCGTCGCGTCGACGCCCTGCTCGCGCGCAGCCTCGACCATCTCGTGCAGCACGTCGGAGAAGCGCGACAGGCGCTCGATATGCATGTTCGGCTGGTCGTCGCGATCGTCGCTCAGGCGGTCGCGCGGATACTGTGGCATCCCTTCCGCGAGCTGCGCGGCGAACAGGTAGAACTCGAGCTCGAACGCAACGACCGGCCGGATGCCGCGCGCCGCGAAACGCCGCAGCACGCGCGCGAGCACCTCGCGCGGCTCGAACTCGATCGGCGAATCGGTGCCGTCGGAGCTGATCAGCATCTGCGCGAGCGGCTGCCGCTCCCAGCGCACGGGCTTCAACGTGCCGGGAATCAGCCGGCGCGGCGCGTCCGGGTCGCCGTCGTTGAAGCAGTAGTCGCCGATCTTGTAGAGGCCGCCCTGTGTGCCGAGCAGCACGCAATTCTGCGGCAGCTTCAGCAACGAGCCCGACGCGACCTTTTCGAGCGCGTCGATCGGGTAGCGCTTGCCGTAGAAATGCCCGGGCAGGTCGAGGCAGATCAGGTCGACATAACGGATCTCGGGGTGCGCCTGCCGGAATGCGCGGACTTCACCGACCAGCGCGGGAACGACGTCAGCCATGTCTCATCCTTTCCATGTCTTGTATGGCGGTGCCGCAGCGCGGCGAACCGGATTCACGCGCATGCACCACGTCGCATGCATCATGTCGATCAGTACTGCAAACAGGCTGCGTGGCGGGGCGGCCCGTCATGCCGCCCGCCCCGCCGACCACTCAGGTGAATACCCAGATCACGCGCGTCGGCGCGTCGGTCAGGTTGGCATAACGGAAACGCTTGTGCGCGGGAAGCTGGAATGCGTCGTTCGGGCCGAGCGTGACCGGTGTGTCGTCGCCGTCGATCCAGATCGTCAGTTCTCCTTCGAGCACGAAACCGCCCTGCTCGTCGCTGTCGTCGACGGGCCGCTCGCCGCTGCTCGCGCCCGGCGCGAGATGGCTTTCGAGGATCGAGAAGCGCGAGCGCATGTTCGGCGACACGAGGATGTCGGTAATGCCGGCCGCGTAATACACGGTGCGCCGCTCGTCGGGCCGCGTGACCCACGGCACGCTGCGCGGCTTGCTCAGGCTGTAGAAATAGGTGGTCGGCACGCCGAGCGCCTCGCCGATCGCGGTGAGATCCGCGACCGTCGGGCGCGACAGCCCGCGCTCGACCTGCGACAGAAAGCCGACCGAGCGGCCGATCCGTTCCGCGAGATCGTTGAGCGTGACCTTGCGATGCTTGCGCAGGTCGCGGATCAGGATCGCCAGGCTTTCTATCTCTTCCTGTTCGTTCATGGTGGGTTCCGGTGTACTCAAACGGTATCGCGCAGACGGTACCAGGCCTTGCCGACCGCTTCCAGCGGCGCGGCGAGCCGGTCGCCGCCGGGGAAGCGCGGGTTGCGGATGCGCTGGTACTGCGCAAGCAGGCGTTCGTCGCCGAGCACGGCGTCGGCCACCGCGCGCGCGCCCGCGAGCGTCGGCAGCACGCCGTGCCCCGAGAAGCCCTGCAGCCAGAAACGCTGCCCGAGGCGGCCGATGTCCGGCGTGCGGCGCATGCTGATGTCGATATGGCCGCCCCACGCGTAATCGAGCGGCACGCCGGCCAGCTGCGGAAACACGCGTTCGAGGTGCGGGCGCGTGGCCGCCGCGATATCGGCCGGAATGCCGCCGAGATACGTGCAGCCGCCGCCGAACAGCAGCCGGTTGTCGGGGCTCAGCCGGAAATAGTCGGGCACGAACTGGTTGTCGATCACGCAGCTGTTCCGCGGCAGCAGCGAACGCGCGACGTCGGGCGCGAGCGGCGCGGTCGCGACCTGGTACGTGCCGACCGGCAGCAGCCGGCGCGCGAGGTCGCGATCGAGCCGGTCGACATACGCGTTGCAGGCCAGCACGAGGACGTCCGCGCGCACTTCGCCGCGCGCCGTGCGGGCGACGTGGCCCCCGGCCGTTTCGCGGCAGTCGAGCACGCGGCTCTGCTCGAAGATGCGGCCGCCCGCGCGCTCGATCGTCCGGGCGAGGCCGAGCGCGAGCTTCAGCGGGTTCAGGTGGCCGGCCTCGGGATCGTAGAGCGCCGCGAGATAGCGCGTGCCGCCGATCCATTCGGGCAGGTCGGCCCGCTCGATCACGCGCAGCCGGTCGTAGCCCCAGCGCTCGGCCGCTTCGTCGCGGGCCTGCGCGAGCATCGCGACGCGGCGCGGCCGCACCGCCGCCCACAGGCTGCCGGGCCGATAGTCGATGTCGAAACCATGCCGCCCGGGCAGTTCCCGCACCTCGATCGCGGCCCAGCGCATGCTGTCCCACAGCAGGCGCGCGCCGTCGCGGCCGAGCGAATCCTCGAGCGGCTGCATGTCGCACGACCAGCCGAGCAGCGCCTGCCCGCCGTTGCGGCCCGACGCGGCCCACGCGACGCGGCTCGCTTCGAGCATGACGACCCGCTTGCCGGCGAGCGCAAGGCGCAGCGCCGTATGCAGCCCGCTGAACCCCGCGCCGACGACGAGTACGTCGGCGTCGATGCGCTCATCCAGTTCCGGACGATGCGGGATCGGCTCCGGATACGTACCGGCGTAGTAGCTTGCGACGTGACGGTCGGACTGCACGAACATGCGGACTCCCGTGAAATTCTTGCCGAGAAATTTCATGAAAAAGTAGCATGACAATTTCATGGGGGCAAGCGGGCTGTCGCGATGCGTCCAACTTGAGTCCGACGAACTAAAGTCGCGCTCTTTTCAGGGGGTTGCCGCCCGCAAATAGCCGCTGGTCTGCCAAATTGAAAGAACTCCAAACAAATCTTGGGGCCGGCTTACACCCCCGGCTCGGCGACTACCTGCTGGATCTCCTGCGGCCTGTTCTGCCGCTCGATCCGAGCATTGATTTTTCATTAAAATCAGCAGCTTAGGCCGAGATGCGGCGGATTTTTTTGAGAATCCCGGTCAAGCCTCACACACGCTCGACACAACCCAGCAAGTTGTGCGGCCAGGAATCAACACCAATGACTTGGCAAGCGTGCCCAGGAGCCATCTCAATTTCTCGGCAGTTCGGAATGTTCGATTCCCTGAAACCATCCAATCACCATGAGTTAATAAATTAACTCATTTGTTTCACCAGATGCATCTATCGAAGTTAATAAACAGCAAAAAGAGATTTCCAAATACTGGGAAGCCAATCCAAAATCACGATCGCGATTTAGCATGCTGAAATTTTCCGGTCAACGAAATTTTCTAGTCGAAAGTTTTAATAAAAAACCCTTGATCCCCTGTTGTATCGCTTAAAAATTTACATATACTTTGCTCACAATTTCGTCAGGAGATATCGGCGTCACTTCTCCGGGAAATTGAAAACGATTTGAAAGAAGAGATGTGTCGAAGGCGGCACGGGCACGAAATGCTTTTGCCACTCGATTGCCGTAAATCAGCACCAAAGCAATTGATAAGTCGGTTACGTTCAAATAACCGTCGAGGTAGTTATTGCCGAACCCGGTCAAATTGCCCTCAGCACTATTCCGAAGGGTCGATATCCGTCGTTTCGAGTTCCGCCGATGTCAGGGCGGGTAAGGAGATACCGATTAATAAGCCAGCGGGTGCTTTCCGAGTCGTGGAGTTGGTATATCCACGTGGTGTTGATTTATCTATCGGACATACGTGACGTTCGAACACAACTCACGGTGCACATTTTGAAATCCGGCGTTGCATCGCCGATCTCACCACCAATCCCCACAGCTTCCCGAGCGAATGCCGGTCTCGCCGACATTGATCCGGCCGCCTGGAGTTTGAATACGCCATGCTGACACTAAGACTCGCACCCGCGGCCCCGCCTGCATTGCGCGGCTTGCTAGAGAACCTCTCACACGAGGAGCGTCGCGTCGACGACTACATTCCCCTCACCGCCAACGAGAACCGCATGTCGGATCTCGCCTGTGCGGTACAGGCCAGCCTGCTCTCACACCGATATCTCCTCGGCCAGGCCGACGAGCGCGGCGAGCAGGGCCGCGATTTCGTCAAGGGCGGCCTCATGCTTGATGGCCTTCCCGCCGTGACGGCGCTCGAGCAGCGGGCGGTCGCGGCAGCGCGTGCGATGTACGGAGTCGAGGCCGTCGAATTGCGCCCCCTCTCCGGGCTGCATGCGACGCTGGCGACGCTGCTGTCGCTGTCGCGGCCGGGCGCCGTGGTGCTGTCGATCGATCCCGCACACAACGGACATTTCGCAACGCGCGGCCTCGTTACCGCGCTCGGCCGCCGCTCGGCGTACCTCGCGTGGGACAAAGCGCGCGACATAATCGACGCCGAGGCCGCGGCGCGCCAGGTCGAGGCCCTGCCCGATGGCTCGCTCGTGCTGATCGACCACAGCGCACCTCGTTTCCCTCAGCCCGTCGCCGCATTGCGCGCGGCCGTGCGCAGCGACGTGTGTATCAGCTACGACGCGTCGCATACGCTCGGCCTCATCGCGGGCGGTCAGTTCCAGGATCCGATCGGCGAAGGTGCCGACGTCCTCCAGGGCAACACGCACAAGACATTCCCCGGCCCGCAGAAAGGCATGATCCTCGCGGCACGCGAGGCCGTGGGCCGGCGAATCGGCGAGACGATGTGCGACTACGTCATCTCCAGCCAGCACACGCATCACGCGCTCGCGCTGTACGTGACGCTGCTCGAGATGGAAGTGCACGCCAGGGCGTATGCGCGCCAGGTCGTGACGAACGCGCTCGCGCTGGCCGATGCCCTCAGCGCAATGGGCTTCGCGGTGCGTCGGCGCGCCGACGGCGCGGCCACGGCGTCGCACATGCTGTTGATCGGCGGCTTCGAGGGCGGGCGTGCCTACGAGTTCTGTGCGCGCTTGCGTGCATGCGGCCTGTCGGTCAACGCGCGGACCGATCGCGCCGGCGAATTGATTCGCATCGGCATCCAGGAACTCACGCGTCGCAACGTGCGGGTCCGCGACATCAAGCCGCTCGCGGAGCTGATCCGACGCGCGGGCAGGACGGACGAATCGCCCGACCGCATCCGTGCCGACGTGCGCGAATACCTCGGCCAGTTCGCGGCCGTGGGCTATTCGTTCTGCGAGCCGGACCTTACCTCCGCGACCCGCGCTGCGCCGCGCCCATCCGGCGACCACCCCATCGAGTTTGCATCCGATTGTTGAGAGGGACTCCCCCATGCAACCCGCAACCACGCCCCGCCTGCCGACGATTGGCTTTTCCACCAACGTCCTGAATCATCCGACCAACACGGCGCTCGCGCCGGCCGATGTTGCCACCGCGGTCGCCTTCCTGTCCGAACGTTTCGGCGCCGTGGAGATCGAGATATCGGAAGACGCCCAGCCCGCCGTCCTCGAATGCGGCCACGAGCGTTACGACGCACTCGTCGCCTCCCTCCGCGAAACCGCGCAACGCACCGGCGTGCGCCTGAGCGTGCACGCGCCCTGGTTCGGGGAGGCCACGAACCTTGCGTCGCCGAGCGCCGACGAGCGCGCGCGTTCGATCACCCTGCTCTCGCGCGCCGTTGACTTCGGCGCCGACATCGGTGCGCGCATCGTGACCTGCCACCCCGGCTACCACGAAGGCCAGGAACGAGAGATCTTCAACCGCCACTTGCACGAATCGTTGGTGGAGGCGGTGCGCTACGCCGAGTCGCGCGGCGTGCAGATCAGTCTCGAGAACATGGGCGACGAACGCCCTTCCTACATCGTCCACTCGGTCGAGGAACAGATCGCCATGTGTCAGGCCACGGGCGCTCGCGTGACCCTGGACGTGATCCACCTGCGCTCACGCTACGACAGCGAGGCCGACTTCCTCGACGCGTTGACGCAGATTGCGCCCTACGTCGCCAACGTCCACATCGCCGATATGAAGGGGCGCAACCATGCCCACGTACCGATCGGCGACGGCGATTTCCCGCTCGACGAAGTCCTGCACCGTCTCGGCGCCGCAGGCTATGAGGGCGGAGCGATCGTCGAGGAGTTCGTGCGCAACTGCGACTTCCAGCGCTTTCTGGACAAGGCCATCGACTACCGCGCCCGCTTCGAGGGTCACGACCGGGCACGCGACGTCGCCGGCCCTTCCAACACGCCCGGTGGGACCTCCCTGCGTGAGGGCGACGTTCGGACCGTCGCGATCGGCGCGGCGCCGGGTGGCAGCACCATCGTCGTCGTCGGCCGTGCCGGCACGACGACCTTCGTCAACTCCTGCCCGCACACGGGTGCCCGTCTGGACTCGATGTCGCCGCTCTGCACCGAAAACGGCTACCTTGTCTGCAGCGTCCACGGTGCCCTCTTCGACGCATCGGGCCACTGCGTCAAGGGCCCGTGCGCCGGCCGCTCGCTGACATCGGCGCGCGACGAAGTGAACGGCGAATCGTGGACCGACACCGCGGCATCCAACAGCGTCCAGGAACTTCCCGCCCGATGACGCGCGCGCGCCTCGATCTCGCTACCTTGCGAGCGGCGGCCGCGCCTACGCTGCCGCTGCTCGGCTCCATCGTCGTATCGTTCATGACGGTGGGGGCGGCTGCGCGCAGCGCGGGCTTCAACCTGCCCGACGCCGTTGCCATGACGGCATTCGTATTCGCTGCGCCCGCGCAGCTCGTGATGATCGACATGCTCAAGTCGGGCGTCGGCATCGGCGCGGTGAGCGCGGCCGTCGTGATCATCAACCTGCGCCTGCTGTTCATGGCCTTCACCGTGGTCAGCAGCCTGCGCACAGTGCCGGCGCGGCGCATGGCGATCTGGTGCGCGATGCTGAGTGGCCTGTCGTTCACGCGCTTCAAGCTGCGCCAGCGCGATAGCGAGGCGGAGGAGGACGCGTGGCGCGAGGAGCTTGAGCTCGCAGTGTCCTGCGTGCTGCTGTATGTCGCTGCGGTCCTGTCGACGGCCGTGGGCAACGCACTCGGCGGCCTGGCGACGCCGGTGTGGGTCGATGGCCTCGACGTGATGGTCGCGATGCTGCTCGTGGGCCGCATCTTCAACGCCGGGGGCGGCCCCGGCTTCGTGACCGTGGCAATCGCCTGCGCAGTGCTGACCCCGTTGTCCAAGACGCTGAACCCGGCCTTCGGCACGCTGCTGATGGTGTTCGTGCTGTCCTGGCTGTTCGCGGTCTCGCCGCGCATCGTCGACGTCATGGGCCGCCCTCGGCGTCAGGCACATTCGCAAAAGCCATGACACACCTTGCCATCTGGTCCGTGATCGCGGTTACCGGCGCCCTCACGCTGGCGCTGCGCCTGCTCCCGCTGCTTGCGAGGCGTCGCATGACCGGAGAAATCTCGCCGACCATGGATCGCTTCAACCGCGCCTTCCTGGCTTGCTGCATTGCCTCGATGGTGGTCGGCCTGCTGCTCCCGGGCGGCATCTCGCCGCTCTCGGGCGGCTGGCACCGCGAGGCAGCCCTGGTCGGCGTCATCGCCCTGTACCTCGTGATCTCCCGCTTCTACGACGGGCTGCTGCTTGCGCCGGCGCTTGCGCTCGCCTTCGTAGCCGTCCGAACCTATTTTCCCTGAATGCTCCTCATGACTGCAGACGACAAGATCCTCATCCTCGGCGGCCGCGACTCAAGCGTCGAGTGGCTGACCGAACTCGGTTGCCGCGCCGACCTGATACAAAGCGAGAAAGGCCTGACCGAGCGCCAGCGCGCTGCTGCAAGCGAAGTCTTTCTCGCCGAGCACGACGACGTCGCGCGCATCGCCGACTTCGCCCTCCGCGAGCATGCGCGCAGGCCTTATGCGAGCGTCATTACCTTCCAGGAACCCTGGCTCCTCGCGGCGGCGGCCGTCGGCGAAGCGCTCGGCGTGTGCTGGAATCCGCCCGCAGCCATCCGCACCGCGTGCGATAAGGCCGCGACGCGCGACGCCCTTGCCGCCGCTGGCTGCAACGGCGTGCGCTACCGCCGCTGCGCTGACCTGGACGACGCACGGGCCTTCCTCGCGGAAATTGGCGAGCCGATCATCGTCAAGCCGGTGGGAGCGAGCGGGAGCCGCGGTGTCGGTCTCGTGCGCGACGCTTCCGAGCTCGAGGCCGCCTGGCGGCACGCCACCGGCGCGAAGGGCGGCGCCATCATCGTCGAGGAATACGTCGACGGCCCGGAGTTCAGCGTCGAAACCATCAGCGCGGACGGCGTGCATGAGGTGCTGGCGGTGACGGAGAAGCTGACCACGGGCGCGCCGAACTTCGTCGAACTCGGGCACGTGATCCCGGCCTCGCGCGGCGTGCACGATCTCGAAGCCCTCGGTGCTGCGGCGATCGATGTGCTGACCGCAATCGCCCATCGCAACGGGCCCTGCCATTCCGAGTTCCGGCTCACCCCGCAAGGGCCGAAGGCCATCGAGACGCAGACGCGTCCAGGCGGCGACCAGATCTGGGAGCTCGTGCACATCGTGACGGGCCGCAACGTCTATCGCGAAACCCTGGCGCGCCTGTACGGGCGCGCCATCGAACCCCTGCCGCAACAGGCACCGGCCGCGGCGATCCGCTTCCTCTTGAGCCCCGGCGCCGGCACGGTCAAGGGTATCGACAATATCGAGCACGCCGCGGCGGTGCCGGGCGTGCGCGCCGTGCATCTCGACGCCAAGACGGGCAGCCGCGTCGCGCCGGCCGCGAGTTCCAGTCAGCGACTCGGTTATTGCCTGGCCGTTGGCACGACGCCTGGTGAAGCGGCCACCGCTGCAGAGAATAGTCGCGATCGGCTGCGAGTCGTCCTCGACACCACCGCAGCCTGACTTGCCGGCCTCGACAACCCCCTTTGCGCCGGGCCTTGCCGCTGCGGCTTCCGCTATGAGAAATCTTCTTTTCGTTACGCCCAAGGTACTGATGTCTACCCCCGCTGCGGAGTGGCGGCGATCGGTCGGCCCCGATGCCATCCTCTTCACCGGCGCGGACACCGACGACGCGCGTCAGCGCATCGAGGCCCACGTGGACGGCGCGTTTTCCCGCGTCCACACCTTCTGCAATTACGAGCACAACGATCTGCCTGAGAAGCGAGCGCACGAGATCCACACGGCCACGCCGCTGCGCAACGTGGTCTCGCTGTCGGAGGTCGACGTGCTGCGCACCGCGCGCATTCGTGAACGCTGCGGCATCCCGGGGCACTCCGAAGCGAATGCGTGGATCTTCCGCGACAAGCTGCTGATGAAGGAACGTGCACGCGCGGCGGGCCTCGGCACGCCGCGGTTCGCCCGCGTGGAAAGCGCCTTCGACCTGCTGCACTTCGTGCGGGCCAACGGACTGCCTGTCATCGTGCGCCCGATTTCGGGCCGTGGTTCGGCGCAGGTTGGCGTCCTGCGCACCGATGAGGAGCTCGAGGCCTACCTCGCGTCCGGTGCGATCGCCGCGACGGATTTCCGCCCGCAACTGTTCGTGGAGACCTTCTGCGACGGCCCGATGTTCCGTATCGACGGTCTCGTGCTGCGCGGTGAGCCCGCGTTCATGCAGGTCGCCAAGTACATCAACACCACGCTGGACTTCATGAAAGGCCAAGCCGTCGGCACGTATTCGCTGCCTGCGGACGATGCCGAACGGCTCGCGGTGGAAGAGTTCGTCACGCATCTGGTCGGACGCGCCCTGCCGTCGGCGCCGACCATGATGTTCCATGCACAGTTGCTGCAGGACAGGCACGAGGGATTGATGCTGTGCGAGATTGCCGCGCGCATCGGCGGCGGCGCGATCAATGACGAGATCATTGCGGCCACCGGCGTCGACCTGAAGATGGAATACGTGCGCTGCTGCTGCCTGCCCGGATACGCCGAAGCGTGGCGGCCCACACTGCGCGAGCGGCTGGCCGCTCGCATCCTCTTGCCGCCGCAGCCCGCCGTGCTGGAAGCCATTCCCAAGGACTGCGATATTCCGTGGGTCGTCAAATACACGGCCTACGGTCAACCCGGGCGCGCGTACAACGGCCCGGCGATGACCAACGCCGAGGTTGCGAGCTTCGTCTACCACGCGGACACCGTCGGTGAAGTCACGTCGCGCTGGGACAAGCTTGTCGACTGGCACGCGCAACGCACGATCTGGCGCTCGTGATGCGCACGACGGACAGCAGGTCGGAGGACGGTATGCGTGAACCCTGCGACATTGCGCTCGTCGGCTGCGGCGCGGTCGGGGCGTCCTTCCTCGCGAGACTGGAAGTCGACGCCGGCGGCTTCGTCGGTAGCGTGGTCATCGTCGATCCGGCGGAGGAGCCGGGGCGCGGCATCGCCTACGGCCGCGACGCGAACAGCAACCTTCTCAATCGCGCGAACGCCGCCATCTCGGTGCGCGCCGACGATCTCGGCGAGTTCTTCCGCTGGTTCGTCGAGGAGCGCGCTGCGGGACGGCTCGAGCCCCAGCACGCCAACGTGCCGCTTGAGGCGGACGGCTATGCCCCGCGTCCCCTGTTCGGGGATTACCTGGTCAGCCGCGTGCGCCGTACGTTGGCAGCACTGGCGGCGCTGGGCTGGCGCGTGCGCAAGGAGCGCGGCATGGTCATCGATATCGATGAGGAATCCGGATCATACCAGGTCACCGTATCGAACGGCGCCAGCTTCGTCGCGCGCAGCGTGGTGCTTGCCACCGGCAACGGGCCGTCATCGGCGTTCCGGCGCTTCGAGGGGCAGGAAGGCTACGTCGCCCTGCCTTATCCGAACGAAGGGCTCTCGCGGCGCATCGGTGCCGACGCGCCGGTCGCGTTGCTGGGCAGCCGCCTGAGCGCAGTGGACACGGCCATCGCGCTGACGGACCAGGGGCATCGCGGGCCCGTCTTCCTGGCCTCGCGCACCGGTCAGTTGCCCATGGTGGGCGGCGGTAACGGCAATCATGTGTTGGCGCCGGCGACGCTGGAGGTCGCTCGATACGCACGCCACGCCGGTCCCGGATCGGTCTCGCTGGTGCGCCTCATGCGCCTGATGTTGCGCGAGATGGCGCGTGCCGAGGGCAGACGCCTGCCGGTGCGCAGCATCACGCGGCCCGAACTCTCGCCCACGCAGGCCTTTCTAGCCTGCGTCGAGGAACGCGAAGCCAACGTACGCAAGCCCTGGCAAGACGCCCTGATCCCCTTCAACGACTACGTCGCGGATTTTTGGAACGCCCTGCCCGATGACGACCGCCGCCGCCTCATGCGCGGCGCCTACGGCGCGTACATGGGCTACCGTGTCTCCATCCCGCTCGAGAACGGCCGCAAGGTGGCAGGACTGCTGCGGGCCGGCCGCGTCACCAATCTCTGGCCCCTGAAGGAGGTGACTCACGACGGCGAGGCCTTCGTGCTGCGCTTCGGAACGGGGGGACCGACGCTGGCCCCGGATCTGCGCGTGCCGGTGCTCGTGAACTGCACCGGTCTGGTGGGCGGCCCGGACGCGTCGGCAGGGCCGCTCTATCCGAGCCTGATCGCCGGGGGGCTCGCGCGTCGTCACCCTTTCGGCGGCATCGACGTCGATCCGCACACCAACCGCGTGATCGGCGCTCACGGAAGCGCGCACCGATTATTCGCGATCGGGAACAGTACGCAAGGCGTGTTCTTGCTCACCAGTAACCTCGTGCTGAACGCAGCTCACGCTGCCCGCGTCGTGGATCTGCTGCTGGCGGATCTCGCGTCCGCTGCGGCACCTTCGTCCCGTGCCACAAACGCCTGCATCAACGGCGCGCAAAATGTCGCGTTGTAAGCCTGCGGGCCCTGACACTGTCCTAACACCAGACCTATGCACATCGACACCGATTTCGAAGCCGCCGCCATCGATCACGTTGCCTCTCCCACCAGCGGCTCGCCCCTGCGTTTGCGTCTGCGCAGCGACAACGCCGCCGAATTCGCTCAATGGTTCGCGTTCGAGCTGGTCGATCTACCGCCCGGCGGCGTCGACGTGCGTATCGAGGGTTTGGCCGGCTCGTCCTACCCTAAAGGCTGGGTCGATTACCGCGTCTGCATGCGCGCCGATGGCGGCGAGGCGGCGGCCTGGCGCCGCCTGCCAACAGACTTCGATGGCGATGCGCTCGCGTTCCACGCGCCCGGCCCGGCCCGGCGCCTGCGCTTTGCCTATTTTCCGACCTTCGACCGCGTCGCCGAAGACAACCTCGTCGCTCAGGCGACGCAGGCAGGCGCAACGCTGGAGACCCTCGGGACCTCCGCGCTCGGCGAGCCGATCCGCATGCTCTCGTTCGAGGGCGATGCGCCACGCACTCGCCTCTGGTTCATGGCTCGCCAGCATCCGGGCGAATCGCAGGGCGGTTATTGCCTCGAGGGCCTCGTGCAGGGGCTGTGCGACGAGCTGCGTCCTGTTTGGGAGAACGGTGGCTCAGCCGTGCATGTCGTCGTCAATGCCAATCCGGACGGCGTGCGCCTGGGCAACCTGCGCACGAACGCGCGCGGCGCCAACCTCAACCGCTGCTGGGACCGCGAGTATCCTGATGCGCCCGAGACGGCCGCCGTGCGCCGTCGCATGCAAGCGCTCGGACTCGACCTGCTCGTCGACTTCCATGGCGACGAGGTCCTGCCCCACGTCTTCTCGGTGGGCGCCGACGGCAGCCCCGCCTGGACGCCACGCTTGCAGGCCCTGCGCCGCACGTTCGACGAGGACCTGCTGCGACGCTCCCCCGTGTTCCAGACAGCGCGCGGCTATTCCGTCGACCGACCTGACCACGCGAGCCCAAGGAAGTGCATCCCGTGGGTCGCGGAGCAATTCGATGCGCTGGCGATGACCATCGAATTGCCGTTCAAGGAGAGCGCCGACCGACCGCGTGACGACGCCGATGCGACCGCATACGCCCGCACATTCGGACGGGCCGTGCTCGAAACCGCCCTGGCGCTTGCGCCGTCCGTGCGGCCTTGAGGTCCTGCTCGCCTTCCGTCGAGCACGCATGGACGCCTCCGGGGTGCCAAACCTTCGTTTGCACGACGGTTTGAAGGCCAGGATTGCGGCCCTGCGTCCACTAGAGGAAAGCGAAATGTCGTTAGTGGAGCAAACACGGTGGCCGGACCACTGCTATGACGAAGGGAAATTGAAATATCCCGCCTGCATTCCGGAGGGCTTAGCTTAGAGATTGATCTTTTGGGCCGCAAAGTCCACAGCCTCAGCGGCATCGATATCGCCCGCCGCCACCTCCAAGTCGATTCCGCGAGTCGCGCCGCAACAGTCAACTAGACCAATGTCAGTAGTCAGACGGCCCTGACTGACTCGTTTCGTCGCAAGACGTTGCACCCACTAATCAGACAAATAGGATGTTCCCAATCCAACTACCAAGGGACCGTTCACCGAATGTGAACGCAGTTACCGGTGTCCTCAACTGATACATGTCATCACACAAGACAATCCAGTTCCCGCCAAACACATTCGCCTGCATGGCAGAAATCGCGCAACTTTAGTTCACGCATCAACTTTGTCCAAACTTTAGTTCCGAAATTTTGGAACTAAAGTTGCGCTCTCAGGAAGTGTGCGGCACCGGCGAAGCTTGATACGCCTGCCTTCCCCAGCATTCCAAAATAGGGCAACTTTAGTTCGTCGGCCTGAATCGAGGCCACGTTCTTTCCCGGTCGAATCCAGCGATTCGCCGGGATCGGGGCCTCGCCCCGATCGATACGCGGGTCACGTCAATCCCGGATAAGCCGGTTCCCGCAGTCACAACGCCCCCAGCGCCCCCGGGCGATCAACCGCGCCCCCCTTTCCCGGCCGCCGCTTCGCGACCACCACACGCACACATCAAATTTTTACGCTTGTAAAAATTTTGGCCAGAGAGAATGACGCGCTGAAATAGAAACAGAAACAGAAACAGCCCGTCCGCTGCCCGTGCACGGGCTTCCGCAACCTCCTTCGGCCCACAACCCGATCGCTCACGGAAGAAGAGATGCCCACGAACCAGGATGCACGCCCGACTGCCGGGTCGAACCACGGGGAATTCGCGCTGAGCGAAGTCCCGCTCGAGAAACGCACCGGCTTCCTGTCCATCACGATGGTGCTGCTGAGCTTCACGTTCTTCACCGGGACGATGTTCGCCGGCGGCAAGATCGGCGTCGCCTTCGATGTCGTCAGCATGATCCAGATCGCCGTGATCGGTAACCTGCTGCTCGCCGCCTATGCGGCGTCGCTTGCGCTGATCGCCGCGCGCAGCGGCCTGAACGCGGTGCTGATGGGGCGCTTCTGCTTCGGCGAAGTCGGCAGCAAGCTGTCCGATTTCCTGCTCGGCTTCGCGGAACTCGGCTGGTACGCGTGGGGCACCGCGACGGTCGCCATCGTGCTGGTCAAGCTGCTCGGCTGGCCCGCGTCGGTGACCACGCCGTTGATGATCCTGTTCGGCTTCGGCTTCTCGATCACGGCCATCATCGGCTATCGCGGCATGGACGTGCTGTCGCGCGTGTCCGTGCCGTTGATGTTCGTGATGCTGATGACGTCGATGTGGATCGCCACCCGCGATATCGGCGGGTGGGCCGGCCTCAAGCACGTTATGCCGACGCATCCGATGCAGTTCTCGGCCGCGGTGACGATGGTCATCGGCACCTTCGCGAGCGGCGCCACGCAGGCGACCAACTGGACGCGCCTCGCCCGCAGCGCGCGCAGCGCCGTGTCGGCCAGCATGATCGGGTTCTTCGCGGGCAACGGCCTGATGATCGTCGCGGGCGCGTACTGCGCGATCGTCTATCAGCAGGCCGACATCGTCGAGGTGATGATGCTGCAGGGCCTGTCGATCGCGGCGGTCGTGATGCTGTGCCTGAATCTCTGGACCATCCAGGGGCCGACGATGTACAACGTGGCGGCCGCCGGCTGCCACCTGCTGCGCACCGAACGGCGCCGCACGCTCGTCCTCGTGGGCGCGGCGATCGGCATCGTGCTCGCGGTCGGCGGGATGTACGAGTTGCTGATTCCGTTCCTCGTGCTGCTCGGCTCGATCATTCCGCCCGTCGGCGGCGTGATCATGGCGGACTACTGGTACCGCCATCGCGGCACCTACCCGTCGCTTGCGACCGCCCGCCTGCCGCGCTTCAACCTGGTCGGCCTGGCCGCCTATGCGATCGGTGCGATACTCGCCTACACCTCGCCGTGGATCGCGCCGATCGTCGGCATCGCGGCGTCCGCCGCCGCGTATATCGTGCTGCTGCAGGTTGCCCGCGCGTTCTCGCGCGAGCCGTCCGTCCAGGGCGAATGATTCCGCTGCGCGCCCTTCCGGCCCCACTCGAACGACAGGAACCCACATGAAGATCATCAACGCCAGATTGCGCGGCCGTAGCGGCCTCTTCACGATCGACCTCGATGCGGACACGATCCGTGCGATCGACCTCCAGCCGTCGCCGCTGACGCCGCAAGGGAACGACGTCATCGATGCCGGCAGCAATCTCGTCATCCCGCCGCTGGTCGAGCCGCATATCCATCTCGATGCGACGCTGACCGCCGGCGAACCCGAATGGAACATGAGCGGCACGCTGTTCGAAGGCATCGAGCGATGGGGCCAGCGCAAGGCCACGATCACGCACGACGATACGAAAGCCCGCGCGCACACGACGATCGGGATGCTGCGCGACAACGGCATCCAGCACGTGCGCACGCACGTGGACGTCACCGATCCCACGCTCGCCGCGTTGAAGGCGATGGTCGAAGTCAGGGAAGAGGCACGCGATCTCATCGACCTGCAGATCGTCGCGTTTCCGCAGGAAGGCATCGAATCGTTCGACAACGGCCGCGCGTTGATGGAGCGCGCGATCGACATGGGCGCCGACGTCGTCGGCGGCATTCCGCATTTCGAGAACACGCGCGACCAGGGTGTGAGCTCCATCAAGTTCCTGATGGAGCTCGCGGAGCGCAAGGGCTGCCTCGTCGACGTCCATTGCGACGAAACCGACGATTCGCAATCACGCTTCCTGGAAGTGCTCGCCGAGGAAGCGCGGGTACGCGGGATGGGCAAGCGCGTCACCGCGAGCCACACGACCGCGATGGGCTCCTACGACAACGCTTATTGCTCGAAGCTGTTCCGGCTGCTGAAGCGCTCGGAGATTCATTTCATTTCGTGTCCGACCGAAAGCATCCACCTGCAGGGGCGCTTCGACACCTACCCGAAACGGCGCGGCATCACGCGTGTGGCGGAGCTCGATCGCGCCGGCATCAACGTGTGCTTCGGACAGGACTCGATCAAGGACCCGTGGTACCCCGTCGGCAACGGCAACATCCTGCGCATTCTCGACGTGGGCCTGCACGTGTGCCACATGCTCGGATACGAAGACCTGCAGCGGTGCCTCGATTTCGTCACCGAGCACAGCGCGAACGCGATGTCCCTCGGCGACCGGTACGGCCTCGCCGTCGGGCGGCCGGCCAATCTGCTGATCCTCGACGCCGATAGCGATTACGAAGTGATTCGCAAGCAGGCCAGGGTGCGTACGTCGCTGCGCGGCGGGAAGGTCATCATGCAGCGCGCGCCGGAACACATCACCTATCCCGAAGCGAACGCGCGTTGAGCGCGCGGCGGCTGCGGCCCGACATGCCGGTGGAGGACCAAGCGATGAACCCGTCCGCGCCGACCGCAGAGCCGCCCGCCCGGCCACCCGGCCGGCGGGAAGCGCTGCGCGATACCCTCGAGGCGGCCATTCTCGCCGCCGCCGAGGAGTCGTTTTCGACGTATGGATTCGAAGGGAGTTCCGTTGCGGCAATCGCGGCGGCGGCCGGCCTGTCGAAGCAGAACCTGATGTACTACTTCCCGACGAAGCTGGCGCTCTACAGACGCGTGCTGGACGACGTCCTGCGGGACTGGCTCGGCAGGATGCGGGAGTTCGCGGCGCCCGAGCGCGAGCCGGCGGAAGCGATGTCGGCCTATATCCGCGCCAAGCTCGAATTTTCCCGGAACCGCCCGCATGGATCGCGGGTGTTCGCACTGGAGATCATCGGCGGCGCGAAGACCTACGGAAAGGAGATCCGCAAGCAACTGATCCCGGTGCTGCGGGAGGACATCCGGGTGCTCGAACGCTGGATCGACGAAGGCAAGGTCCGGCAGGTCGATGCCGAGCACCTGTTCTTCCTGATCTGGGCAGCGACGCAGTCGTATGCGGATTTCGCGTCGCAGATGCTGCTGGTGCTCGGCAAGCGCGCGCTGGGGAGTGACGATTTCGACGCGGCCTATCGCACGATCTCGGACCTGGTGCTCAGGGCGCTGATCACCGAAAACGGAACGGCGGCCTGAGCGCCGCCGTTGCCGTTCGCGCACGCTAACCCGGCGCCATCGGAGGCCGCCGGAAAGCGCCGGTCAGTCGTCGTGCTTGTGGTGCTTCTTTTTCTTGTGCTTGTTGCCGCGGTAGTAATCGTCGGAGCGCGAGTTGTTGCGCGACACGTGGCCGCCCAGCGCCGCCCCCGCACCGCCGCCGACGGCCGCGCCGACGAGCCCGCCGGTCGTGCCGCCCATCGCGTGGCCCGCCGCGGTGCCCGCGCCGCCGCCCAGTGCGCCGCCGACGATGGCGCCCGTGCGTTCGCGCTTGTTCGACGTCACCGCGCCGCCTGCGCCGCCGCCCACGGCCCCGCCGATGATCGCGCCCGTGCTCCCGCCGACCGCGTTGCCGACCGCCGCGCCCGCGACACCGCCGAGCGCGCCGCCCAGTGCGTTGTTCGTGTCACCTGCCACGGCAGGCGCCGAGACCGCCACCATCGCGCCGACCATCGCTGCCATTCCGGCCCATTTCTTCAGCATCTGTCTGCCCTCGCCACTTTTCGAGATATCGATGCGCGAATTTAGCACCTTTCCGGTAAACCTATCGTAATGAAGCGTTAAATCCGGCTTTCCACGGTGATCTCCATGTGAGCGGACATGCGTCGTCCGGGTGTCGCCGCCGGGATTGCAATCGGCGCGGCCGCCATCGACGGGCCGCGCAACATCGCGTCGACACACCACGACCCGCACCGCATCGCGCAGCACGCCCCGACTGCCTTCCTGCGTCCGCGATCCTGCATTACCATCGAGCGTCCGCCGCGCCTGCCCGCTTCCGGCAAGCGGGCCTCCAGCCACCTCCCCGTTCCCGCACTTCACTCATGCTCGCTCTCGTCATCCTCGCCGGCCTGTGGGCCGGCCTGCAGAACACTCTCGCCGGCGGCGGCTCGTTCGTCACACTGCCCGCGCTGATCGTGTCGGGCATGTCGCCGCTCTCGGCCAACATCACGTCGACGGTCGCGCTGTTTCCCGCTCAGGTCACGACCGGCTGGGCGAGCCGCAACATGGTGCGCGGCGTCGGCAAGCTGTCGTTTCGGGCGATGTTCGCGATCAGCGTGGTCGGCGGCGCGCTCGGCGGGCTGCTGTTGCTGAAGACGCCTTCGTCGATCTTCTCGCGCCTCGTGCCGTGGCTCGTGCTGTTCGCGACGATCGTATTCGCGTGGGGCAGCTTCTTCCGCAAGCCGGGCGAAGGCACGGCCCACCTCGGCACCGTCCCGGCCGCGTTCTCGCAATTCATGATCGCGATCTACGGCGGCTACTTCGGCGGCGGGCTCGGCTTCCTGATGATGGCCGTGCTGACGATGGCCGGCCTGTCGCCGCGTCACGCGATGTCGACGAAGAACGCGCTCGCGGGCGTGATGAACGCATCGGCCGTCGTGCTGTTCCTGACGTCGCCGCACCTGCACTGGGGCAAGGCGCTCGCGCTCGGCGGCGGCGCGATCGTCGGCGGGCTGCTCGGCACGTGGGCGCTGCATCGCGTGAACGAACGCGTGCTGCGGATCGGGATCGTCTGCATCGGCGCATTGCTGACGATCGGGCTGTTCGTCAAGCCGATCTGACACACGCACACGCTTGTCGCCGCCACGGCAATTGATGAGCAAACCGCAAGACGTCCTTCTCATATCTCGTTTGCGGTGACGGCGGTGTCCGCCCACAATCCGGGTTGCCGTCGTCATCGCCCTCTCGCGGGCACCGACCGGCATTTCGCGGCCGCCATTCCGACTCACCGCCGGCGGCCCGGCACATCGCGTCACACACGCTCCCCCGACATCGGCCCCCCCGGCGGCAGAACGTTGCCGCCGCTGCCCGATGCGTTCCCGGCCAACAATAACTAGAGGTAGGAGATGCAGGACAATTCTTTGAGGCAAAGCCTCAAGCAACGGCACATCACGATGATCGCGCTTGGCGGCGTGATCGGCGCAGGCCTGTTCGTCGGCTCCGGCGCCATCATCGCGACCGCCGGCCCCGCGGCGATCCTGTCGTACCTGATCGGCGGCGTGATCGTCACGCTCGTCATGTTCATGCTCGGCGAAATGGCGTCCCGCAATCCCGACAGCGGCTCGTTCTCCACCTACGCGAGCAGCTATCTCGGCGAATGGGCCGGCTTCGCGGTCGGCTGGCTGTACTGGTTCAAGTCGATGATGACGATCACCGTCGAGGCGATCCTGCTCGGGGCGATCCTCAACGATTTCCTGCCGTGGCTGCCCGTGTGGGCCGGCGCGCTGTTCATGCTCGTGACGCTGATCGCGAGCAACGCATACTCGGTGCGCTCGTTCGGCGAAGCGGAATACTGGCTGTCGTTCGCGAAGGTCGCGACGATCATCGTGTTCATGGCGCTCGGCGCATCGATCCTGCTCGGCTTCCAGCCGCGCATTCCGGCGCCCGGGCTCGTGAACCTCACGGATCACGGCGGCTTCATGCCGAACGGCATTTCGCCCGTGCTCGCCGGCGTGATGGTCGTGATCTTCTCGCTCGGCGGCAGCG
Source organism: Burkholderia sp. COPS (assembly GCF_019425585.1). NCBI lineage: Bacteria > Pseudomonadati > Pseudomonadota > Betaproteobacteria > Burkholderiales > Burkholderiaceae > Burkholderia > Burkholderia sp. COPS. The sequence continues at coordinate 113,244 of NZ_WIXR01000013.1, forward strand.
AAATCGCGGCCGTGGCCGCGGGCGAATCGGAGAACCCGGGCAAGAACGTGATCCGCGCGATCAAGAGCGTGATCGTGCGCGTGATGGTGTTCTACGTGGGCTCGGTGTCGATCCTGATCCTGTGCATGCCGTGGACGGACAAGGCCAACCTGAAATCGCCGTACGTGTCGCTGTTCGGCATGGCGGGCTTCACGGGCGCGGCCGTCGCGATGAAGATCGTGCTGTTCGTGTCGTTCATGTCGGTGATGAACTCGTTCCTGTTCTCGAACTCGCGCATGCTGTTCTCGCTCAGCCAGCGCGGTCACGCGCCCGCGATGTTCGGCCGTACCAACGCGAAAGGCGTGCCGATGAACGCGCTCGTGCTGTGCCTCGCGATCTGCGTGTCGATCCTCGGCGTTCACTTCGTGAGCGGCGGCGACCTGTTCCTGATGCTCGCGAAAAGCAGCGGCGCGTTCGTGATGATCGTGTGGATCTTCATCATCGTCGCGCACTTCGCGATGCGCCGGCAGACGAAGCACGAGCGACGCGACCCGGCGGCGTTCCGCGCGTGGTTCTATCCGGTATCGAACTGGGTCGCGCTGCTGGCGCTCGTCGCCGTGCTCGGCTCGCAGGCATTCAATCCGGATTCGCGCTTCCAGTTCTGGTTCACGGTATCGACGGCGCTTGCGATCGTCGCGGCGTATTTCCTGCGCCGCAAGCCGGCACAACTCGGCGAAACGGCCGGCGCGAAACTGCGCTGACCGTTGCCCTCGGCGGGCGGCGCGCTGGCCGGCGCCGCTCGGCCAGCCAGTTGCTCAACCGCCTGGCTTCTCGGCCGCTCGGCCGATCAAGTACCTGGCGGCCTAGCCGAACGGCCGCACGCCGATCAGCCAGCCGTGCAGGAACAGCACGAAGACGGCCCAGACGACGAGCCCGGCCACGATCGCCACGACGTCGCCCGACAGCCTGCCTGCCGGATAACGAACGCCTTCGCGGCGGTCGCGCGCGCGCCACACGACGAAATCGACGAGCGACCAGACGAAGAAGGCGCCGAACAGCACGACGGCGTGCAGCGTGCCGTTCGCGAGCAGGTGCGCGATCGCCCAGACCGCCACGCCGGCCACCATCGGATGGCCGACGAGCGTCTTGATACGGTTGCCGGGCACGTAGGAGGCGGCGATGAGCACGAATGCGATCGCCGTCAGCATGCCGGTGAGGTGGCGTACACCGACCGGCGACACCCACAGCAGCGTCGCGCCCTGGCGCGCGATGCCGTAACCCCAGACGATCAGCACGAAGCCGATGATCGATGCGATCGCATAGGGGCCCTTCCAGCCTTTCTCGCCGATTCGCTCGATCGTCGCCGATCGCCAGCCGTCCGCGACGATCCGGATCGAGTGCACACCGAGGAAGATCGCTAAACCGAGAATCAGGACGAGCATCGGTTGTCTCCGTCTGGAATGATGGGTGGGGAAGCGTCCCGCGCGGCATACGATGCGCCGTTCGTTGGAGCCGGCGGCGAGGCCGGCGCGGGTCGCGCCAGTCACGGGTGCAACCCGCGCCGATCATAAACGCCGGGGCCGCCGTTGTGAAGCACGGGGGATGTGCGGTGCGGCAAGCCGCATGACTTTACGCACCTGCGCGGGCGCATTGCCTGGCACCTGTCATGCGCCGCGCGTCGCGCGAATCGACCCGACACGTTCGAGATCGAAAGAAAGGAAAGCGAAAATTCGCGAAAGTGTCGCTTCGCTCGACCGGCATCAGGTTTGCTTGCGCTTTGCCGGTGGTTTAGTTGCTGGTTTTGCTGCTGGTTTTGCTGCCGGTTTCGCTGTCGGTTTCGCTGTCGGTTTCGCTGTCGGTTTCGCCGTCGGTTTCGCTGCCGCCTTTGCCGCTGGCTTGGCCGCCGGTTTCGTTGCCCGCTTCACTGCCGGCTTTGCCGCAGACTTCTCCGCAGGCTTCGCCGTCGCTTTCGCCACCCGCTTCACCACCGGTTCCGCCTCCGGCACCGGCTTCGCCGCCGCCCTCGTCTTCCGCTTCGGCGGCCCTGCCAGCAGCGCCGCGCGATATGCGCTGCGGCACCAGTCGAACAGCGCACCCGCATCCTCGAGCACGTCGGCCGGTGTTTCGTAGTAGCCCTCGAGCGAGACGGTACGCGTGGGCCTCGCATACGAGAACGGCCCCATCCCCGCCGCGACGAACGCCGGACGGTTCACGTCGTCGACACGCAGGAACAGCGACCCGCGCGACATGAAGCCGAACATCACGCCATCGAGCCGCATCGCCGCCCCGCTGAAGAACCGCGCGACCTCGACCTTGCCGAGCGGCGCGAGCTGATACGCGATCTCCTCGCCGTGTGCCTTCTCCGACTGCCAGCTCATACTCGCTCCGTACAACGCTGCGTCCACGCGTCGAGCGCCGCGTCGTCGAAGCCGACCGCCGCCGCGCTTTCGCGAATCTGCCGCCACGTCGCGCGGTCGACCGGAATGCCGCCGGCCCCGCGCGCCGAGCGGCTCGCTTCTTCGGGCTCGCCGGGCACCTGTACCGGTGCGTCACCGGCCTGCGGCGACGCCTTGGCCCATGCGACGAACGCATCGGCTTCACGCTCCGCATCGGCCGCATCGAATGCCTTCGGGTCGATCAGCACCGACAGCATCCCGTTGACGATCGCGCTCGTCTTCTGCAGCGTGTCGCCGTAGGTCGTATGCCCGCCGACGAGCGCACCGCCGAAAATCTCGCACATCGCCGCCAGCGCGTACCCCTTGTGCAGCCCGAACGGCAGCAGCGCGCCGAACGGCTGCTCGTGCATCACGGCCGGATCGTCGGTCGGCTGGCCGCGATGGTCGATCAGCGACCCGGCCGGCACGCGCTTGCCCTGGTTGTACGCGACGCGCGTCTTGCCGTACGCGATCGCACTCGTCGCGAAATCGAGCAGCAGCGGCGGCCTGCCCGCACGCGGATACGCGGCGCAGAACGGGTTCGTGCCGAAGCGCGGATCGGTGCCGTGCAGCGGCGCGACCAGCAGGTCGCCCGGCACGTTGACGAAATGGAACGACACGAGCCCCGCGCGCGCGCACTGCTCGGCCCAGTGCCCGATGCGGCCGAGATGATGCACGTCGCGCAGCCCGATCGCGCAGATGCCCATGCGCCGCGCACGCTCGATCCCTTCGACCATCGCCTCGAACGCGATCACCTGGCCGAAGCCGCGCCCGCCGTCGATCGTCAGCACCGCGCCGCCGTCGCGGACGATCGACGCGTGCCCGTTCAGCTGCAACTGCCCTTCCCGCCACGACGCGACGTAGTTCGGGATCATCCCGATCCCGTGCGAATCGTGGCCCGCGAGATTCGCGCCGACCAGGTGATCGGCGACGAGCCGTGCCTCTCGCTCGTTGCTGCCGGCCCGTTCCCAGAGTGCCGCGACGAATGCATGCAGCGGTTCGGCGCGCATGCGCAGCGGTTCGGTATCGGGCGTCGGCAACGCGGTCATCGGCAAGGTTCCGTCAGGTCGGGTCGGGCAGTCGTGGCGCTCAGCGCGCGGTCGCGATCACGTCCGCGACCGCCGCCGTCAGCTTCTTCGCATACGGCACGTGCAGGAACTCGTTCGGGCCGTGTGCGTTCGACTTCGGCCCGAGCACGCCGCACACCATGAACTGGGCGGACGGGAAACCTTCCTGCAGCACGTTCATCAGCGGGATCGTGCCGCCGAGGCCCATGTACGCGCAATCGGCGCCGAAGTGGCGGCGCGACGCGGCATCGAGCGACGACGCGAGCCACGGCGCGAGATCCGGAGCGCTCCAGCCCGTCGCGGCACCCGCGTCCGGCTTGAACGTGACCTTCGCGTTATACGGCGGGTCGAGTTCGAGCAGTTCTTTCAGTTGCTGCACGGCCTGCGCGGCGTCGACGAGCGGCGGCAGGCGCAGCGACAGCTTGAACGCGGTGCGCGGACGCAGCACGTTGCCCGCATCCGCGAGCGCCGGCATGCCGGCCGCGCCGGTCACCGACAGCGACGGGCGCCACGTCGAATTCAGCAGCGCCTCGCGCGGATCGGTCGTGGTCGGCAGCACCGGCTTGCCGTCCGCGCCGCAGGCCCACGGCAGCCCCTTCCACACGGCGTCGCCGAGAATCGCGGCGGCTGCGTCGGCTTCGCGCACGCGGCTGTCGGGAATCTCGCAATGGAACACGCCCGGCAGCAGGTTGCCGTTCTTCGCATCTTCGAGGCGCTCGAACAGCTGGCGCATCACGCGGAAACTCGACGGCGCGATGCCGCCGAACACGCCCGAATGCACGCCTTCCTCGAGCACCTCGACCTGCAGGTCGCCGGACACCAGCCCGCGCAGCGACGTGGTGAGCCACATCTGGTCATAGTTGCCGGCGCCCGAATCGAGGCACACGACGAGCGACACCTGGCCGAGCCGGTCGCGCAGCGCGTCGACGTACGGCAGCAGGTCGTAGCTGCCCGACTCCTCGCAGGTCTCGATCAGGCCGACGCAACGCGGCCGCTCGATGCCCTGCTCGTCGAGCGCGCCGAGCGCGGCGAGGCTCGCGTAGATCGCATAACCGTCGTCCGCGCCGCCTCGGCCGTACAGCTTGCCGTTCTCGTACTTCGGCGTCCACGGGCCGAGGTCCGCGCGCCAGCCGTCGAACTCGGGCTGCTTGTCGAGGTGGCCGTACAGCAGGATCGTGTCGGTGCTGCCCGAGCGCGTGGCGGGCGATTCGAAGAAGATCACCGGCGTGCGGCCCGGCAGGCGCACGATCTCGAGCTTCAGGCCCTTCACGGGCTGCTTCTCGGCCCACTGCGCGGCATCGGTGACGACGCGCTCGAGATAACCGCGCTTCGCCCAGTCGGGGTCGAACGCCGGGCTCTTCGCGGGGATCGCGATGTAGTCGGTCAGTGCGTGGAGGATTTCATCGTTCCACTTGCGCTCGATGAAGGTAACGAGCTTGTCATGGTCGAGGACGGGGGTAGTGTCGACGGAGGTCATGGTGGGGGTGCCTGGATCGGGCTGACGAAAACCCAGATGATACGCCGATGCTCCCGCGCCGGCGCCCCCTTCCCGGTCGCTCAGCGCGCCTGCGGAAACGCGTCGCGCAGCCCCGCCGCACATGCGAGCGCATCGCGCCACAGGCGCTGCGTCAGCTCGCCCGCGTCCTCTTCACGCGCGAGCGCCGCGGCCTCGCCTGACCACAGCACCGAGAAGTCGTCGCGGCCCTGCCGCTCGAACGCGCCGCGCAGCGGATCGACCATGGCCGTCGCGAGCGGAAACGCCGGCGCGAGCGCGCTCATCGGCCCCTGTTCGCGCATGAAACGCGTCAGCAGCCCGCGCGCGGGGCGGCCCGTGTACAGGTTGGTCAGGCGCGTGCCGTCGTCGCGCGCGGCGCGCACCGCCGCGCGATGCTGCGCCGAGCGGCCGGCCTGCGGCGTCAGCAGGTAAGCGGTGCCGATCTGCACTGCGCGCGCGCCGAGCGCGAACGCGGCCGCGATGCCGCGCCCGTCGGCGATCGCGCCGGCGGCAATCACCGGCGCGCGCACCGCGTCGACGATCTGCGGCAGCAACGCGAACAGGCCCGGCTGCGCGTGGATGTCGTCGGTCAGGAACATGCCGCGATGGCCGCCGGCCTCCGCGCCCTGCGCGACGATCGCGTCGACGCCGCGCGCATCCAGCCAGCGCGCTTCCTCGACGGTCGTCGCGGACGAGACGACCTGCGCGCCCGTGCGCCGCACGCGATCGAGCAGCGGATCGTCCGGGAGCCCGAAGTGAAAGCTCACGACGGCCGGCCGCAACTCCTCGACGACCGCGCACATCGCATCGTCGAACGGCGCGCGTCCGGGGCCGCCCTTCACGTCGGCCGGATCGAGCCCGGCTTCCGCGTAGTAGCCCGCGAGCGCCGCGCGCCAGCGCGCGTCGACTGCGGCATCGGGCGCCGGCGGCGTATGGCAGAAGAAGTTCACGTTGAACGGTGCGCTCGTGCGCGCCCGGATCGCCGCGATCTCGTCGCGCAATTGCTGCGGGCCCAGTGCCGCACAGGCGAGCGAGCCGAGCCCGCCGGCTTCGCACACGGCGATCGCGAGCGGGCTCAGCGAACCGACCATCGGGGCCTGGATCAGCGGCAAACGGGAAGGCAGCGTCGTCATCGGAATCATCCTCGGGGAAGCAGCGGTGGTCGCGCGCGCCGGCGGTGCGCATTTAATGCGCCCGATAATAACCGACAAAGACAAACCCCGATTACGGTGCCATTTTGATCGAGAAATGATTTAACCAGTTCGTAAAAAACGATTATTCATCGAAGCTTCGGCAGCGCAATCTCGCTTGCCCCGATCGAGACGGCAAAAATGCCCTCCAGCCTTGCGGCCCGGGCCGCCCAACCCGGAACTCAAACACCGTTTCACCGGCTTCAATGACATTCATCAATATTCAAGTTATTAAATGCCGGCGTTTACCCTTATTAATAATCACCCCGAGCGATAACATGAACGCGTCAATTAAAACGACGAACCGCACCGGAATCGTCGACCGGCGCCACACCGCGTCACCTCAACCGAAACACGTCTTCTCAAGGAGCGTCGCATGTCCGATGCCAGCTCGTCCTCCTCCCGCGCCGCCGCCACGCCGGCCGCGGCTTCCGCGCCGAAAATCGGCGTCATTCCCGCCACGCTGATGGTCGCGGGCAACATGATGGGCTCCGGCGTCTTCATGCTGCCCGCGAACCTCGCCGCGACCGGCGGCATCGCGATCTTCGGCTGGCTGATCACCGTCGTCGGCGCCGTGTCGCTCGCGCTCGTGTTCGCGAAGCTCGCCGCGATCGACCCGGCCGCCGGCGGCCCGTACGCGTATGCGCGCAAGTCGTTCGGCCCGTACATGGGCTACCAGACCAACCTGATCTACTGGCTCGCGAACGTGCTCGGCAACGTCGGCCTCGCGGTCGCCGGCCTCGGCTACCTCACGCATTTCTTCCCGGTACTGAAGGACCCGCTCGTGTTCGCGCTCGCGCAGATCTTCGTGATCTGGCTGTTCACGTACGCGAACATCCTCGGGCCGAACGTCGTCGGCCGCGTGCAGTCGGTCACGACGGTCTTCGCGCTCGTGCCGATCCTCGGGATGGCCGTGTTCGGCTGGTTCTGGTTCAGCAAGGACGTGTATTTCGCCGGCTGGAACGTGTCGGGCACCAACAGCTTCAGCGCGATCGGCGCGACGCTGAACTTCACGCTGTGGGCGTTCATCGGCGTGGAAAGCGCATCGGTATCGGCCGGCGTCGTCGAGAATCCGTCGCGCAACGTGCCGATCGCGACCGTCGGCGGCGTGGTGCTCGCGGCCGTCTGCTACGTGCTCAGCTCGACCGTGATCATGGGGATGATCCCGAACAAGGCGCTGCTCGCGTCGAGCGCGCCGTTCGCGGATGCCGCGCGCCTCGCGCTCGGCAATACGGCCGCGAACGCGGTCGCGCTGTGCGCGGCGCTCGGCTGCCTCGGCTCGCTCGCGGGGTGGACGCTGCTGGTCGGCCAGACCGCGAAGGCGGCGGCCGACGACGGCCTGTTCGCCAGCGTGTTCGCGCGCGTCAACTCGAAGAACGTGCCGTCGGCCGGCCTCGCGATCGTCGCGCTGATCATGTCGGTGCAGGTGCTCGCGACGATGTCGCCGAGCGCCAGCGAGCAGTTCGGCAAGATCGCGTCGATCGCCGTGATCATGACGCTGCTGCCGTACATCTATTCGTGCATCGCGATCAAGGTGCTCGGCTACGGCAAGATGCCGTCGCACCAGTTCACGTTCTACACGATCGTCGGCCTGATCGGCGCCGTCTACGCGCTGTGGGCGATGGTCGGCTCCGACGGCCAGCAGACGCGCTGGTCGCTGATCTTCGTCGTCGCGACGATCGTCTTCTACGAGCTGTCGATCAACCGCCAGCGCGAGATCGAGGAAACCCATGTCCATCCTGGCGGCCGCTCGCCGCGCTGGGTGCGCTATCTCGCGCTCGGCGTGACCATCGCCGCGCTCGCCGCGACCTTCTGGATTTCCGTGGGCCGTCACCAGGCCGACACCCTTCACGCGCGCTCGCCGGCCGTTGCCGCGAGCGTCCAGGCAACCCAGCAAACGGGGGAATGACATGACCGCATCCTTGACCCAACCGGCCTTCCGCCGCCTCGGCATGAAGGCGCTGCTCGTGCAGCACGACATCGACGAACGCACGGCCACCGGGCGCGCCGCGACGGCGCTTGCCGAGGAGCTGCGCACCCGGCTCGTCGACGTCGTGATCGCGACGTCCGCCGACGACGCCTGCGCGGTCGTCGCCGCCGATCCGGCGATCCAGTGCCTGCTGCTCAACTGGGAACTCGGCAACGACGCCGGCCACGCACCCGCGCAGGCCGTGCTCGACGCAATGCGCGCGCGCAACGCGACCGTGCCCGTGTTCCTGCTCGCGAGCCGCGCGAGCGCATCCGCGATTCCCGTCGACGCGATGCGCAAGGCCGACGACTTCATCTGGATGCTGGAGGACACCACCGCGTTCATCGGCGGGCGGATCGTCGCCGCGATCGAACGCTACCGCGAGACCGTGCTGCCGCCGATGTTCCGCGCGCTCGCGAAATTCTCGCGCGTGTACGAATACTCGTGGCACACGCCCGGTCACACCGGCGGCACCGCGTTCCTGAAATCGCCGGTCGGCCGCGCGTACTTCGAATTCTTCGGCGAGGCGCTGTTCCGCTCGGACCTGTCGATCTCGGTCGGCGAACTCGGCTCGCTGCTCGACCACTCCGGCCCGATCGGCGAAAGCGAACGCTACGCGGCGCGCGTGTTCGGCGCGCACCGCACGTATCACGTGACGAACGGCTCGTCGATGTCGAACCGCGTGATCCTGATGGCGAGCGTCACGCGCAACCAGGTCGCGCTGTGCGACCGCAACTGCCACAAGTCGGCCGAGCACGCGATGACGATGTCCGGCGCGATTCCGACCTACCTGATTCCGTCGCGCAACCATTACGGGATCATCGGGCCGATCATGCCCGAGCGGCTGACGGCCGCCGCGGTGCGGCTCGCGATCGACGCGAACCCGCTCGTGCGCGGCCGCGACGGCATCGATCCGACGCCCGTGCATGCGCTGATCACGAACTCGACATACGACGGCCTCTGCTACAACGTCGCGCGCGTCGAGGAACTGCTCGGGCAGAGCGTCGATCGACTGCACTTCGACGAGGCGTGGTACGGCTATGCGCGCTTCAACCCGATCTACCGCGACCGTCACGCGATGCACGGCGATCCGTCGCAGCACGACGCGAGCAAGCCGACGGTGTTCGCGACGCAATCGACGCACAAGCTGCTCGCCGCGCTGTCGCAGGCGTCGTTCATCCACGTCCGCGACGGCCGCAACCCGATCGAGCATGCGCGCTTCAACGAGGCGTACATGATGCATGCGTCGACGTCGCCGAACTACGCGATCATCGCGTCGAACGACGTGAGCGCCGCGATGATGGACGGCCCCGGCGGCGAGGCGCTGACGACCGACGCGATCCGCGAGGCCGTCGCGTTCCGCCAGATGCTTGCGCGCCTGCATGCGGAATGCGCGGAGAACAACGACTGGTTCTTCAACGGCTGGCAGCCCGACAACGTCGTCGATCGCAAGACGGGCCGCCGCGTGCGCTTCCACGAAGCGGACGAGACGCTGCTCGCCACCGACCCGTCGTGCTGGGTACTGCATCCCGGCGACACGTGGCACGGCTTCGGCGATCTCGAGGACGACTACTGCATGCTCGACCCGATCAAGGTGTCGATCGTCACGCCGGGCGTCGCATCGCACGGCGGGCTGATGCCGGTCGGCATTCCGGCATCGGTCGTCACCGCGTATCTCGACCGGCACGGGATCGTCGTCGAGAAAACGACCGACTTCACGATCCTGTTCCTGTTCTCGCTCGGCGTGACGAAGGGCAAGTGGGGCACGCTCGTCAACACGCTGCTCGATTTCAAGCGCGACTACGACGCGAACGCGCCGCTCGAACAGGCGTTGCCCGAACTCGTCGCGCGCTATCCGGAACGCTACGGCAAGCTCGGCCTGCGCGACCTGTGCGACCTGATGTTCAGCGCGATGAGCGACCTGAAGACGACCGAGATGATGTCGCGCGGCTTCTCGACGCTGCCGAAGCCCGATTACAGCCCGGCCGAGGCGTTCGAGCATCTCGTGCACAACGACATCGAGATGCTGGAGTTGTCGGAGATGGAAGGCCGCACCGTCGCGACGGGCGTCGTGCCCTATCCGCCCGGCATTCCGCTGCTGATGCCCGGCGAGAACGCGGGGCCGGCCGACGGCCCGCTGCTCGGTTACCTGAAGGCGCTCGAGCAGTATGACCTGCGCTTCCCGGGCTTCACGCACGACACGCACGGTGTCGAAGTCGAGGATGGCGTGTACCGGATCGCGTGCATCAAGCAGAAGGCGCGCGACACCATTTCGCGCTGAGCCTGCACCGGCCGCGGTGGCACGCGGCCGTTCAGTACACGCGGCCGGTTGCTCCGGTCACCGGCCGCCTGCGCTTCACCGTCGTCGTCGTCGGGTTGGAGGATGCATGCGCCGTATCACGGCGCGATCGCGTCGGCTGCCCGCGTCGGCTTCGGAATCTCCCGGCGTTCTTCCCGCGACCGGCCGCAGCGTCGCGACGGTGTCAGCCCGCGTCCGGCTCGGGCACGCGTGCGGCGGCCTCGATGCGAAACAGCAGCCGGTTGTCGAGCACATCCCAGATGTCGACCTCGCCCTGCCCGCCCACCGGCAGGCCGACGAACACGGGGCGCCCGCCGATCCAGCCGGCCTGGCTCTTGAACCACTTGCGCTCGCACCAGCCGCCACGATGCAACGCGAGGCGCTTGCCGCTGTCGACGCCGAATTCGCGCAACACGAATTTCGCGTCGCGCGCCAGCACGCGCGTGCCGTCGTCCGAAAACGCGCATGGAAAGCCGTTGTCCGCGCCGGGTATGTCGCAATCGGTCGCGCCATCCGTGCGCACCGTCAACGCCGCGTCCCGCGCGAATGCGCGGCGATGCCGGCTGGCGCTCACCGCGAACGGAGCATCCTGGAAACGCTGGTCGGCCAGATCGTAATCGAGCACGTCGAGCGTGCCGTCGCCGGCGAGCGGCACACGATAGAGCCGGTTGCGGATGCGCACCCACGCTTCGCGCGCGTCGGGCGACAGATGAACCCGTTCCAGATCGTCATAACGGCTGTCCGCCCGCCAGCACGCGTCCGCTGCACCGCTCGCGGCATCGACCCGGTAAAGTGCCGTGTTGTCCCAGTACGCGACAATCAGCGTCGACAACGACGCATCGGCCGACGCGCTCACCGGCACGTTGCGCAGTCGGTCCATGGCCGTCGCCTCCGTCTCGTCGGGCACGAACGGACGAGGCAGCGCAAACGACGCGACCACTTGCCGCTGCGCCAGATCCCAGATGTCGCAGAACCCGTCGCCGGCCACGACGAGTCGCGGTTCGCCCGTCTCGTCGCGCGCCCATTCGATCACGCACGCCCGGCGGGCGGCGTCCGGCCCGGCGGGCGACGCCTGCCGGAACCCGTTCGCCGACACCGATTCGGGCGCCGGTCCGGCATCCGCCCGTGCTTCCGCTTCGGGCGCCACGTAGTCCGGCGGTACGTAGTCGGGCATCGGTGACCTGTCACGCGCGCGCCACGCAGCCAGCCATGCCTGATACACGTAGCGACGACTGCCGTCCGTGCCGATATCGGGTTGCTCCAGATGAAAGGCGGCCGGATCGACGCCGGGCAGCGGCACGAGTTCGGCGCCGTTGCAATAGACATAGGCACGCGCGCGGTCCCGTGCGAAATACTCGGACAGGAACGTGAGCGTCGCTCCGTCGACGCCGCGCCGATACGGCTGGTTGTAGTGCAGCAATCGCCCCTGCCCGTCGCGCAGAAAGCCGTGACCGACCGGTTCGGCCGTCGGGGCGTCGAACCTGGCCTTCACTTCCTTGCCGAAATAGAACAGCCGGCCGCCCTCCCGCAGATGGTCGTCGCCGACGACTTCGATTCGTGCGGGATCGATGCCGCGCTTGCGTACCAGCATGCACAGCACGCCATTGCGATCCTTCGCATAGGTATCGTTCAGGATCTCGAACGTCTTGCCGTCGACCTTCGCGGCCTCCGCATGGCCGCGCCATTGCTGCCGATAGCAATGGTCGCCGGCCTGATACCACGGCCCGCCAAGATGCCGCCACTGCGCAGGATCGCCCGGAAGCGGCCCTCCGCGAAGAAAGCCCTTGTGGTACTCCGAATACGAATAGAGCCGCGAGCGGTCCGCGATGAATGAATCGCCGAGCCATCGGACCGTCCCCGCGTCCGGTTCGAGCAGCGGCAGGTCGTGCAGGTACACCTGATCGCCGATCACCCGGTATCCGCCGCCGAGTTCCCGCGTCGATACGTCCGCCGCGGCCTGCCCGATCAGCGCATGCCACCAGTACCCCTGCAATTCGGGACGCGCGGCGAAGAACGGCGACCAGTTGCGTTCCCATTGCTCGCGCGGGCCGGGATCATCCGCATGGCCGTAACGGTAGGGACGCGCGCGGTCGGTCGCCTGATCCTGCGCCACTTCATCCGCGCTGACAAAGCTCGCCGCATCGGCGCCTTCCACTGCCCGCCCGCCGTACCAGACGCGCTGTGCGTCGACCAGATACGCGCCGACCCAACGCAGCGTCGCGGGATCCGCGCCGCGCATGCGCTTGCCGTAGTGATACAGGTAACGGTCGTCATGCCCCCATGATTCGCTCAGCAGCCGAAAGCGCGCAGGCGACGCGCCGGCAAGTTTCCGGTTCTGAAAATAGACATGGTTCGCGTCGACGGCATGCGACTCGTCCAGCAGGCGAAACGTCGCGGCGTCGACGTCGAGCACGGTGAAGCGCAACCACGTGAAAGTGCACGCATAGGCACGCACGCCGTCCGTCGCCAGATACGGGGACAACGGCCGGAAGCTGTCGATCGCGATGCCTTGGATGAGGTTGCCGGCGCGGTCCCGCAGCGGGCCATCGTGGCAATAGACGTGCGCGTCATCGCGCATGAAGCCGAATCCGAGGTTCTCTCTGAGTGTCATGTTGTTGGTTTGTTGCGCTTTCGTCCGGAATGCCCCGGTCAGGCGGTGCGCCGCCGGGTACGAAAGCCACCGCGCAACAGCGCGGCGCTCAAGCGTCCTGCGATCTTACGCCGCGATCCATCCCGCGCCGATACGCGGCCGGGCTCGTCGCCGCGACGCGCCGGAAATGCCGCCGCAGCGACTCCTCCGACCCGAACCCCGCACGCGCCGCCACCTGCGCGAGCGACAGCGCGGGATGCGCTTCGAGCATGTCCTTCGCCACGTTCACGCGCTCGCGGATCAGCCATGCGAGCGGCGACATCCCCGTCGCGTCCGCGAACTGCCGCTGCAGCGTGCGCGTGCTCATCGCGGCCTGCGCGGCGAGCGACGCGAGCGTGTGCGGCTCGGCCGCGTGCGCGCGCATCCAGTCGATCAGCTTCGCGAGCCGGTCGGTGCCGCCCGGCGCGACCGGGCGCGGCACGAACTGCGCCTGGCCGCCGTCACGATGCGGCGGCAGCACGAGGCGCTGCGCGACCCGGTTCGCGATCGCGCCGCCGTGATCGCGGCGCACGAGATGCAGCAGCATGTCGAGCCCCGCCGCCGATCCGGCCGACGTGACGACCTGCCCTTCGTCGACGTAAAGCGCATCGGGATTCACGCGCAGCGCGGGATAACGCGCCTGCAGTTTCTCCGCATAGCGCCAGTGGGTCGTCACCGTGAGGCCGTCGAGCACGCCGGCCGCGGCCAGCACGAACACGCCCGAGCAGATCGAGCAAAGCCGCGCGCCACGGCGATGCGCGGCCCGCAGTTTCTTCAGCAACGGCTCCGGCGGCGGTTCGTCCGGATCGCGCCAGCCGGGAATCACGATGGTATCGGCGCGATCGAGCGTCGCGAGCCGATACGGCGCGGCGACCGTGATGCCGCCCGCCGCGCGCACGGGCCCCGGCTCGCTCGCGCAGACCGCGAAGCGATACCAGTCGACCCCGAGCTCGGGGCGTTCGAGCGCGAACAGTTCGACCACGCAGCCGAATTCGAAGGTGCAGAGGCGATCGTAGGCGAGCGCGACAACGAGATGATTGTGCATGGCGCGATGTTACCGGAACTTGTCGATCGCGCCACTGCCGCGACGGTCGCCGAACCGCGATACTGCCCATCATTCCACTGCGTTCCGCGCAACCTTCAGGAGAACTTGACCATGTCCTACGTCACCGACGTCCCCGCTGCCGACAGCCCCGCCGCCCTCGCGCATTTCGAGGCGTCCTTGCGCTTCGAGACCGATTGCTGGGACGTGCACGACGCGCTCGCGTCGGGTGCGCCCGATTTCGTACTGCTCGACGTGCGCGGCCCCGACCAGTTCGCCGCCGGCCACGTGCCCGGCGCGCGCAACCTGCCGCGCCGCAAGATCATCGAGAGCAAGCTCGCCGGCTATCCGGCCGGCACGCTGTTCGTCGTCTACTGCGCGGGCCCGCACTGCAACGGCGCCGCGCGCGCGGCGATCCAGCTCGCACGCCTGGGCCGGCCGGTCAAGCTGATGATCGGCGGCGTGGCGGGCTGGCGTGACGAAGGTTTCGCGCTGAGCAACGAAATGCAGCCGGCGGACACCGAAGCTGGCTGATCATCATTAAAACCGCAACAATCAATTGTCTGCGCGCGGCCTGCACGCGAACGGAAAAAGCGCGACAATCGGCTCCATTGCAGTTCGGATGGAGCAGCAACATGCAGAACGCAGTCCTGATTCAAGTGGCCGGTTCGGTGGCCGCGATCGCGATCTATTTTCTGCCGGCGGTCATTGCCGACCGGCGTGGCCGGCACGACAAGCTGACGGTCGCGATGTTCAACGCGCTGTTCGGGTGGACCGGCATCGGCTGGCTGATGACGCTGTACTGGGCCTGCCAGCCGAACCCGCGCACCGATGTCGTGCAGACGATCCTCGCCAAGCGTCGCGGCATCAGCATGCGGACCTTTTCAACCGGTCTCGTCGAGCGCGTGCAGCGCCGTGTCGCCGCCCAGGAGCAATGGGCGGAAAAGCAAGGCTGCCGTTAAGTCCCTCTTTCCCGATCACCCTGCCGCGTCGAACTTCGGCATCCTGACGTTGGTCGACGCGCGGTAATGCCACGCCAGCCCGTCGTGCCGCGGCCCGCCGCCCGCACGCAGCCACGCCCCGAACGCCCCCGCTGTCACCGCCCGTGCGATCCGCTCGCCCGGGCATCCATGCGGCCCCGTGCCGAAGCCGAAATTCGGCCCGGCCGCGCGGCCGGGCATCAGCCGGTGCGGATCGCGATGCACGGCCGGGTCGCGGTTCGCCGCGGCGAGCACGACGAGGATCGCGTCGCCGGCTTCGACGGTCACGCCCTCGATCGTCGTGCGCGATGCGACGAAGCGGCGCGTGTTCTGCACCGGGGAATCGAAACGCCCGACTTCTGCAACGAACGCGTCGAGCGCGGCATCGTCCGGCACGACGCGCGCGGCGCCCGCGCCCGCTTCTAAACCCGCTTCCAAGTCCGCTTCCGCGCCCCCGTTCCACGCCACCAGCACATTGCCGAGCCAGGCGGCAGTCGCCTCGCATGTCTGCGACAGCAGCCCGACGAGGTTCGCGACCAGCGCGCCGCTTGACTGCCAGCCCGCCGCACGGGCCGCCTGCTGCACGGCGGCGACGAGCGTGCCGTCGTGTGCACGCGTCTGCGCGACGCGCACCGTCATCCGGTCGAGCAACTGTCGCGCGGCGTCGCTCGCGCGGGCCAGCGCGTCGGCATCGGACAGCGGCGACAGCGCCGCGACGAAGTCGACCACCTCTGCCGCGATCGCGTCGAGCTGCGTCTCGTCGAAGCCCAGCAGATCGGCGACCGCGCAGACGGGCATCGTCATGCACCACGTGTTCAGCGCGCCGGCATCGCCCGGCGGCGGCAGGCGCCGCGCGGCGAGCTGCATCGCACGGTCGCGCAGCGCAGCCGTGTCGATCGGCGCGAACGCCGCGCGCAGCGCCTGCTTCGGCACGTCGTGCCGCAACGCGCCGTCGTTCATGCGCACCAGCTCGCCGAACAGCGCGCCGGCCGTCGTGCCGCGCAACGCGGGCGGCACGGGCGCGTCCAGCGGGCGTACGCGGCAGGCCGGATGGCCGAGCACGGCCGTCACGGCGGCCGCGCGGCTCGCGACCCACAGGCCGAGCGTGGCGTCGAACGCGAGCGGCGGCCCGTCGACGAGCGCCGCATAGTAGGGATAGGGATCGCGGTGCGTAACCGCTGCGATGGGATCGGTCGGGTTCATGCAGACAGTATCGGCGGCGTGCACCGCCGCATGTTTCAGGCCGGCGTGAAATGTCGCGGCGCGGGCGCCGCGTGCGGCCGCATCGCGATGTCAGGTGATTGTCAGGCCGCCGACCGGTAGCGATACGACTGCATGCGCATGCGGACACGGCCGGCCGAAATCGCGCGCGGCTCCGGCACCACGGTGTCGTGAGGGAACATTTCCTGCCGGAATTCGCCGTGTTCGTCGAACCACTGGCAGATCAGCCAGTCGCCGTCGTCGAATACGACCGGCCCGGCATAGGTCACGGTCATGCGCGGCCCGCCCGTCTTCAGCGTCACGACATCGCCGACGCGAAACCTGACGCGTTGATTTTCTCGGATCGTCATCGCTCTCTCAGCATTTTTATATATCGATATTCCCGTCAGCTCACCAGCTGTTCATTCGAACGTGCCGCAGATTATCAATCAAAAAACCTGCCGGCAACTCCCCTTTTCAAAAATGTCATGATCGGGAAAATGCAACAATGCGCGCCATCGACGCGCCCGGCGGGTGCCCGGCCGCCGATCCGGCGCGGCTTGCGCGCCGGACCCGGTCGAACGGGCGAAATGCGGAGAATAGACGATGTATTTTACGTCGTCACCGACGTTTAATTCCGACGCGAAATCGATTGATTATTGTCAATCAACTTTTCGATTGGGAACGATCCCACGATTTATTTACACTCATTCATCGAACAAAACCGGTGAATTATCCGGCGACGCAAACCAGCGGTTGATATCGCGCCCGGGAACGGCCGCTTGCGTGAACGTAAACGTGCCGTCCTGCGCCATCTCCTTCGCGGCACGCAGGAACGCGCCGAGCGCGGCCCGCGCCAGTGCGCCGCCGACACTCACGCGCTTCACGCCGAGCGCCGCCAGTGCGTCGACGCTCAGCAATCCGCCCTGCAGCCCCATCACGACGTTCACGGGTGCGCCGACCGCCCGCGTCACCGCCGCGATGTCGTCCGCATCGGTGATGCCCGGCGCATACAGCACGTCGGCGCCCGCGTCGCGATAGGCGACGAGCCGCGCGATCGTGTCGGCGAGGTCGTGGCGGCCGTGCAGGTAGTTTTCGCAGCGCGCGGTCAGCGTGAACGGAAACGGCAGCGCACGCGCCGCGTCGACGGCCGCCGCGATGCGCTCGACCGCCGCTTCGTGCGCATAGATCGGCGCGTCGGTGCGGCCCGTCGCATCCTCGATCGATCCGCCGACCGCGCCGGCCTCGGCCGCGAGCCGGATCGTCTCGGCCACCGTGTCTGGCGCATCGCCGAAGCCATTCTCGAGGTCGGCGCTCACGGGCAGGCCGCCCGCGGCGGCGATCTCGGCGATGTGATCGAGCATCTCGCCGCGGTCGATCGCATAGTCGGGCCGCCCTTTCGAAAAGGCATAGCCGGCGCTCGTGGTCGCGAGCGCCTCGAAGCCGGCCATCGCAAGCAGGCGCGCGGTACCGGCGTCCCACGGGTTCGGGATGATGAAGGCGCCGGCGCGTGCATGCAGTGCGCGGAAGGCTTCGGCTTGGCGGGCTTGAAGATCGGAACGGGTCATCGCGGGCTCCAGGAGGATGTTGACGGCCGAGCTTACGCCGATCGTGCACGCGACGTTTCAGCGTTCACCGAAATGTCGTCGCGTGACAGGGAAAAACCGATGCGCCGATTACGCGCCGTAAGCCGTAAGCCGTAAGCCGTAAGCCGGTTGCCGTAAGCCGGTTGCCGGTTGCCGGTTGCCGGTTGCCGCTTGCCGCTTGCCGCTTGCCGCTTGCCGTAAGCCGGTAACAAGCAACCGGCAACGAGCGGGCCTATACCGCCGCCCGCCCGCTGCCGACCGATAGCCACTTACCTTGCCGCCGATGGCCCGCCGTCGATGCCGAGCAACACGTCGGTGACGGCTTCGGAGAAACGCATCGCGCGACCGTCGATCAGTACGCCGTCCGGATTCGACGGGTCCCGCGCGGCCTGCGGCACACCGTGCGCGAGCAGCACCCGCGCGCAAGCCTCCCAGTCGGCGGCGCCGACATGCTCCGGTTCGTTGACGGATGCCCAGGACAATGTACCGAGCGCGTCGCTGTCGAACCCGTGCCTGTCACGCCAGTTCGCGCCGTGCTCGAGGAGGAACGCCAGCAAGCCCGCATCGCCGCGAAACACCGCGTGATTCAGCGCGCTCGCGTCCCAGTCGCCGCCCCGCGCCGCGATCGGCCAGCCCAGTTCGACCATGACCTTCACCGCGTCGCCCGAGCCCCACGCGACGGCATCCGGCAGCAGCCGCAGCCGCTCGCCGGGCAGCGCGCCCGGCAGTTCGGGATGCCGTGCCTGGATGCGTCGCGCATCGTCGGCGTCGGCGCGCGCGCAGGCCGCCACGAACGCGTCCTCGGCGTCGAGCGTCTCTTCCGCGCCCGCCGCACGCAACAACGCGGCGACCTCGGACAGCCCGGTCTGCATCGCCAGCCGGTACGCACTGACGCCCGCCGGGGTCCGCGCGCGGGGATCGGCGCCGGCCGCCAGCAGCGCGGCGACGTGGCGCGCCGAGCAGCGCACGCCGATCGCCCGCAACAACGGTGCGCCCCAGGTCTGCGCCAGCCCCTCGCCGGGCGGCTCGTTCGGGTCGCCGCCATGCGCGAGCAGCAGTTCGAGCGCGTCCGCCTCGCGCATGTCGAATGCGCGACGCAACGCATTCGTCCCGCCCACCCGCGCGCCGTGTTCGAGCAGCAGGCGCGTACAGGCCGGATTTTCGACCGAGTGATAGAGGGATTCGCCGTCGTTCGGGTCGGCGCCGGCTTCCAGCAGCATCGCGGTCAGAACCGGATCGCGATTGACGCCCGCGGCACCGTACAGCGCCGACAGCGGCCCCGCTTCGTCGGGCGCCGCGAGCGACGCCGGCGGAAACCGGTTGCCGATCCGCTGGTTCGGATCGGCGCCGGCATCGAGCAGATGACGCGCGCAGGCGCGCAGCCGGACGGCGAACCCGGGAATCTGCCCGAGCCGCGAATGCGTGACGGCAACCAGCGGCGGCAGCTTCAGCACGCCGCCGGCGCGCGCGATCCATCCGGGATCGGCGGCCAGCGCCGCCTTCACGGCATCGAGGTCGCCGGCCGCGCATGCGACGGTCGGATCGCTCGCCACGAGATCGGGCCGGTCGAGCAGCAGTTGCGCGGCGACACGCGGCCGGGCCGCGTCGAAACCGCCCGTCACGTCGGCCCCGTACGCCAGGTCGAGCCAGCGCCGGATCAACGCCGACCGCTGCTGCCCGGCAAGCGCGTGCGTTTCGACGAACGCGCCGAGATCGGCCCATGACGCGAAACCGTACTCGCGCGCAATGCACGACTGCGCATCGTGCAGCCGGAGCCCGAGCGCGAGCGCTTCGTCGTGCGTGCGGTTGGCGGCGGCGGGGAGAAAGCGGACAAAACGCGCGACGGCGTCGGCGTCACCCTGCCGGTACAGGCGCAACAATGCCTTGGCCTGCTTTTTCAGATGATCGGGATTGGCCCCGGGAGGCAGCTTTTTCATGCGAATCCTCGTGCAGTCATGGCCGAAGGTCCGCAATACCGCCAGCACAAAGGACAGGAGGAAGACTGGATTTGCTGCGACAGGTGGGTTGAACCCTTTCCGCGGACCCGGAAGCGACCTGCATCGCTGGTCGCTATCCTAGGCGACCGCCGGCGACCTCGTCAACCGGGCCGCTCCATGCGGCGATGCTCAGCCTGCAAGCCGCTTCGTCAGGAAAATGCGCGTGTGCCCGGCCGGATAATCCGGCAGTTCGCCGAATCGGACATAACCGCGTTTCTCGTAGAACGGCCGCGCCTGGAAGTCGAACGTGTCGAGCCATGCGCCGTGGCATCCGCGCGCGACGGCTTCCGCCTCGGCCAGATCCATGATGCGCGTGCCCGCACCCTGGCCGCGCGCGGCCTCGGGCACCACGAGCAGGTCGACATGCAGCCAGCCGTACGCCGTGCTGCCCCACAAGCCGCCGACTACCGTGCCTTCGGCGTCGGTCACGACCACGGCCAGCGCACGGAAGTCGTTCGGGCCCGCCTGGCTTTCGTTGAATCGGACGAGCGGCGCGACGATCTGCTTGCGAACGTTCACGTCGCCCGCGTCGGTCACCTCGTATGTGAACGTCATCGGTCGAGCCTGGTTGAATCGGAAATGAGGAAGGTTGAACCCGCACGCACCGCGTCAGACGACGTAAGCGCCCTTCGCATGCAGCTCCGCTTCCGTGCGCTCGAGCGCGGCGATCGCATCGGTGCCTTCGAGCGCCAGCAACTGCGCGACCAGCGCTTCGGCCATCGCGTGCGCGGCCACCAGCGACGGGAAGAACGACGGGCTGTCGTGCGTGAAGATCAGTTGTGCGTCCGCGTGCAGCGCGATCGGCGACACTGCGCTGTCGGTGATCGCGACGATCCGGCTGCCCTGCGCCTTCGCGGCCTGCGCGACGCGCGTCGCTTCCGCCGAATACGGCGCGAAGCTGACGATGACGGTCACGCTCTGCTTCGCGATCGTCCGCAGCTCCATTTCGAGCGACCCGGCGACGCCGTTGAGCAGCGACACGGTCGGGCGGAACAGCCGGTAGCCGTACACGAAGCCGAATGCAACCGGGTAGCACGAGCGAAACCCCGCGACATGCACGTGCGACGCCTTGCGGATCAGTTTCGCGGCTTCGGCGAGCGCGTGCTCGTTCTGCGCGGCGGTGGCCGACAGGTTGTGTTGTTGCGCGGCGAGCAGGTCGTGCGCGAGCGACGCCTTCGCATCGGGCCGCACGAGCGAGCGCGCCCGCTGCGTGAGCGGCTCGGGGCGCGTGCGCACGCGCGCGACACACAGGTCGCGCAGCTCGTTCCAGCCGGGGAAGCCGAATTGCTGCGCGAGCCGCACGAGCGACGCGGGCTGCACCTGCGCGCGCTGTGCGACCTTGCGCATCGACGACGTGGCGACTTCGTCGGGATGATCGAGCAGGAAGGCCGCGCCCGCCTGGAATTGCGGGCTCAGCTCGGAAAATTGCGCCCGGATCCGGGACGCGAGTTCGTCGAAATTGGCGGCCATCTTGGTGTGAACGGGAACCGGTCGACCATGGTATCACCGGCCCCGTATGCACCGGTCAGCGCAGCACTTCGACGTGATCGGCGTCGACCTTCACGCTGCCCGACCATTTGCGCTCGAATTCGCCGGTCACCTTCACTTCGTTCCGGTCGCTGACGGGCTGGCCGGCCGCCCACAGCTTGTGGTCGATCTCGACGCGGATCGTGCCCGTCGCATCGGCGAATTCGTAATCCTCGCCGCCGACGTGCTTGACGATGCGCCCCTGCAACTGCACGTGCTGGTCGTCCTTGCCGTTCGCGAGCAGCTCCTTCACGGTCGTCGTGGTCAGCGTGGACGGCCCGGTATATTCCGCGTAAACGGCGGCGGGCAGCACGGCGAGCGCAACCGCCAGGATTCTCGTCAGGTGTTTCATGATCTCGGTCCTCTTCTTCGATGTGACGCCGCGCCCCGTTGAACGCGACGGCCCCAGATTACGGACCGTAAGATTAAGCAAACCTGAAGGTCGCGCCGCAGCGGCACGGTGCCGCACCGGGCACGCGCGAAAGCCGGCCGCGCGCCCGTGTTTAAGCTCCCGCTAAGGCACGCGCGCTTATCATGGGAACCCCGGGCGCCATGGCGCCCCGTTGAAGAGACACGAATCCATGCGCGTACTGCTCGTCGAGGACGATCCGCTGATCGGCAGCGGGCTCGAACAGGGCCTCAAACAGGAAGGCTTCGCGGTCGACTGGGTGAAGGACGGCGACGCCGCGTCGCTCGCGTTGCGCGCGACCGGCTACGGCCTGCTGCTGCTCGATCTCGGGCTGCCGAACCGCGACGGCCTGTCGGTGCTCGCTGCGCTGCGCCGCCGCGACGAAAACCTGCCCGCGATCATCATCACCGCGCGCGACGGCGTGCCCGACCGCATCGCGGGCCTCGACAGCGGCGCGGACGACTATCTCGTCAAGCCGTTCGAACTCGACGAACTGCTCGCCCGCATCCGCGCGGTCAACCGCCGCCACGCGGGCCGCGCGCAGACGACCCTCGCGATCGGCCCGCTGCGGCTCGACCCCGTCAAGCACCTCGTCTGGCTCGGCGACGACGAAGTCACGCTGTCGCCGAAGGAGTTCGTGCTGCTGCATGAGCTGATGCGCGACCCGGGCGCGGTTATTTCGCGCGAGCAGTTCGAGGAGCGGCTGTACAGCTGGGGCGAGGAAATCGAGAGCAACGCCGTGCAGGTGCACATCCACAACCTGCGCAAGAAGCTCGGCCACGACATGATCCGCACGGTGCGCGGCGTCGGCTACCGGATCGGTGACGGCGCATGACGCGCATGCAACACGCGATCGCACGCTGGCGCAACGCGTCGCTGCGGCGGCGCCTGCTGATGTGGCTGCTCCCGGCCGCGTGCGTGATCGGCCTCGTCGCGAGCGCCGGCACCTACTGGGGCGCGCTGCGCGAGCTCGACGACCTGCTCGACGACCAGATGCGCAGCATGTCGAAGCAGATCGTCGTCGGCCCGAACGGCGAGCTGTCGTTCAGCAACCGCGCCAGCGGCAAGCACGGTTTCGAGGCGAGCGATCCCGACGCCGTGCTGCTGCAGGTCTGGCGCAACGGCAAGCTCGTGTATTCGACCGACCGCGATTCGACCCTGCCGCCGCCCGAGCAGAAAGGCATCGCGAGCGTCGACGTCGGCGGCCAGCCGTGGCGCACCTACGTGACCGAACGCGGCGGCACGACGATCCGGCTCGCGCAGGCACGCCATGCGCGCTGGGAAGCGATCGCGGGTATCGCCGTGCACCTGCTGTGGCCCGTGTTCTCGATGCTGCCGCTGCTCGCGATCGGCCTGTGGTTCGGCATCGGCGCGGGGTTGCGGCCGCTGCGCACGATCGCATCCGGCCTCAAACGCAGGAATGCGAACAATCTCGAGCCGGTCGACGTCGGCGCGATGCCGAACGAAGTCCGTCCGCTCGCCGAAGCGATCAACGACCTGCTCGCGCGCCTGGACCGTTCGTTCACGCTGCAACGGCACTTCATCGCCGATGCCGCGCACGAATTGCGCACGCCGATCATGGGCTTGTCGATCCAGTCGCAGCTGCTGCGGCGCGCGTCGACCGCCGAGGAACGCGAGCACATCCTCGCGCAGATCCATGCCGGCACGACGCGGCTCGGCCACCTCGCCGAACAGCTGCTGACGCTCGCGCGCCTCGAACCCGATGCGCAGGCGGCCGCCTCCGCGTCGGCGCCCGTCGATCTCTCCGCGCTGTGCCGGTCGGTGGTATCGGATCGCACGCGCGTCGCCGACGCGCACCGGATCGATCTCGGCGCGATCGTATCGACGCCCGTGATGACGTCGGGCAATGCCGACACGCTGCGCGTGCTGCTGAACAACCTCGTCGACAACGCGATCCGTTATGCGGGCGACGGCGCGCGTGTCGACGTGTCCGCGCGGCTCGACGGCACGACGCCCGTGCTCGAAGTCGCCGACGACGGCCCCGGCATCCCGGAAGCCGAACGCACCGATGTGTGGGAGCGTTTCTATCGCGGCGAAGGCGCGCAGGCCGTCACGTCGTCGGGCAGCGGGCTCGGGCTGTCGATCGTCAAGCGGATCGCCGAACAGCATCGCGCGACGGTCGCACTCGGCACGACACGCGGCGGGCGCGGGCTGACCGTCACGGTGCGCTTTCCGCTGCCGGCCTGACGCCGCGCGACACACGACACGCAGCTTTTCCACAGATTGTGTTGGCAAGCTTGTGGACAACCTTTCATTAACGGCACCAAGCCATTGATCGGAAAGGGTTTGTCAGGGCTGCGTCGGAAATGCGCCGCCCGGGTCACTCATGCTCCCCGCTCAGTTGTCGAAGACGATCCGCTCGATCCGCAGGCCGGTCGAGGTTTCGAGAATGCTGGCGTATTTCTTCACGACGCAAAACAGGCGGCCCTTGGGATAGTCGTCCGGCCTTTGCCGGGTGCGATCCTCGGTGTGGACGACCACGGTACCGTCGAACGGATGCGCGCCGACGTGTTCACCCATGAAATAGAGCTGACCGTTCAGTTGGTAATAGCCGTGCCCGAGGTACCAGAACGAATCGCTCCCCGTGGCGATCCGGTCAGCGCCCAGATAGATCCCGTCCCCCTTCCGGACGATCGCGTAGAACAGCAAGCCGATTTTCGGCTCGATGATCGTGTAGTGATTGGCGCGGATGTCGTCGACTACCTTGTCGCGTAGTGCGTCGCCCATGTATTCGGCCGTGCCGAAATATGCGGTCTCGTATCGGGCCGGCAGGCACGCGTGTGCAGGCGTTCCGCATGCGATCGCCAGCAGCGGCACGGCGACCGTTTTCCAGATGGTTCTCACTGATTCTCTCCAGGTTCTTTGTTGTTGGCCCGCCATCCGTCGCGGCAAATGTTACCGGTGCCGGATCGCGTTGCCAGTTTACCGGCCTGACTACGCTCAGTGACGCTCATTCGCCAATTTGACAACCAGTTGTCCATTACGTAAAGTAGTTGTCAATTCATCACGCGTATCGAACATGACGAAATCCGCGAAGTTGACCACCGTCGCGCTGTCCGTATTCCGGTTGAACGGCCTGCTGATCGAATGGGGCAACACCTTTGCCGGCCCGCACGGGCTGACCAGTGCGCGCTGGCAGGTGCTGGGTGCCATCGCGATGGCACCGGTTGCCCCGAACATCCCGCAGATCGCCGAAGCAATGGGCATCACGCGGCAGGCCGTGCTGAAACAGGTCAACGTGCTGACCGACGAAGGGCTCATCCAGTCGCTACCCAATCCGGCGCACAAGCGCTCGCCTCTGTATGCGCTGACGCCGCGTGGTGATGCGGCCTATCAGGCCGTGGTCGGGGAGTGGCAACAGCATGTCCGCGACATCGCCGGCGACTTCAGTTCGGCTGACCTGGACGCGGCGATCCGCGTGCTGTCAGCGATGTCCAGCGCACATGGCGCCGATGCACCGATGTGAGCGCTCAATCGCGCCCGCCCCCCTCACCCGAAGGAGTTCCCATGCCTCAATTCAAGCCGATGGATCCGGCCTTTCCGATCCAGCAACAGATCGGCATCGACGCCGAGCCGGTCGTTCTCGTCAACCTGTTCACGTTGGCCCCCGCCGACGAAGCGGACTTTCTCTCCGTGTGGAAGGACGATGCCGAATTCATGAAGCAGCAGCCGGGATTCATCTCGACCCAGCTTCATCGCGCGCTCGGCGACAGTCCGACTTACCTGAACTACGCGATCTGGGAATCGACCGAAGCATTTCGCGCGGCCTTCACGCACCCCGGGTTCGTGGCCAAGCTGTCGGCCTATCCGTCGTCCGCCGTCGCGAGCCCGCACCTGTTCCAGAAAGTCGGCGTGGCCGGCATCTGCACTGCGTGAGTGCCCGCACGCATCGCGGCAACACGTGGCATCCGCGGGTGTCCTGCGCGTCGCGCACGCACCCCGACTTCTCCACAGAAAATGTTGGCAAGCTTGTGGATATCCTGCGCACCGCAACGCTAAACCCTTGATCCGATGGACTTTGGCACGCGTGATGCAGACGAGGCCCCGGTGACGGCCGCCGCGTCCACCGCTTCGCCGCACTTCGCATCACGACGCCACGACGATGCACGCCGCAGCCGGCGCATACGGGCCGGCCATGCGCTGCGCCACTTACCCACAGATTTTGTTGGCAAGCTTGTGGATATCCTGCGCACGCGTGCGCTAACCCGTTGATCGGCTTAGGGTTCATGCGCCGCGTCACGGTTGCGGCAGCGTGCGGCCCGGACATGCGCGAATGCGGACGATCCCGCGCGACAGACGCGCCGCCGCCGTGCACCGCCCTCGCCTTGACGCTCGCGCCCGCCGCGCGTCAAGATCACGCGAGCCGCACGCGGCCGCGCATCACCGGCTTCGCGCGACGGCTAAACGGGCCGGACGTTCCGCCCGACACATCACTCCGAGGAAGGCCATGGAACACTTCACCGCGTGGCAGCTGGTCGTCTCACTCGTGCTCGTCGCCGTCGTCGTTTATCCGTACGTCCGCATCGTCCGGCGCACCGGGCATTCGGGCTGGTGGATCCTGACGATGTTCGTCCCGATCCTGAACTTCGTCATGTTGTGGGTGTTCGCGTTCGTGCGCTGGCCCACGGTCGACGATCGGCAGCCCTGACCGTCGCCGCCGCGGCCGCCGGGCTTGTCCACAATTTTTGTTGGCAAGCATGTGGATAGCCTGCGCATACCGCGATCAAGCGCTTGATCCGAAAGACTTTGTCCGCGCCGCCTCAAATGCGGCACGCGGCAGGCAAAGTGCCGCTCGCACGTCGTCGCGCCACGTGACGGGCCGCCTTCCGCGCGGGCGAACCGGCTTGTCCACAGATTGTGTTGGCAAGCGTGTGGATAGCCTGCGCATACCGCGACCAAGCGCTTGATCCGAAAGACTTTGTCCGCGCCGCCTCAAATGTGGCACGCCGGCCCGCGCCACGCCGGGCGCGGCCGCGCGCGGGCTTGTCCACAATTTTTGTTGGCAAGCATGTGGATATCCTGAGCATGCGTGACCTAAGTCGTTGATCGCACAACGTTTGATCGCGCGGGTCACGGCTGCGGCACGGCCCGCCTGCGCATCGCATCAAGCATGCGCACCGCACCGCCCGCGTCAACCGAATGCCTGAACCACGATGCGCGCGACCGACGCGATCACGTCGTCCTTCGAGCGCGCATCGGCACGCGCCTGCGTGTAGTACACGGCCACCGCGATCGGCGCACGCGACGGCGACCACACGACACCCGCGTCGTTGGTCGTCCCGTAGTCGCCGGTGCCCGTCTTGTCACCGACCGTCCACCCGGCCGGCACGCCCGCGCGCAGCCGCTTGTCGCCCACCTTGTTGCCGCGCATCCACGCAACGAGCTGCGCACGCTGCGCGGCCGGCAGCGCATCGCCGACCATCAGCACGCGCATGCTCGCGGCCATCGCGGCCGGCGTCGTCGTGTCGCGCAGGTCGCCCGGCAGCGCGGTATTCAGTTCGGTCTCCCATCGATCGAGCCTGAACGTGTCGTCGCCGATCGAGCGCACGTAGGCCGTCACCGCCGACGGGCCGCCGAGCAGCTTCATCAGCAGGTTCGCGGCCGAGTTGTCGCTGTACTGGATCGCAGCCTCGCACAACGCGGCGACCGTCATGCCCTCGCCGACATGCTTCTCCGACACCGGCGAATAGTTGACGAGATCGGCCCGGGTATACGTCACGCGCTGTTGCAGCAACGCCGGACGCTCGACGCTCTGCGCCAGCACCGCCGCACTCAGCATCGCCTTGAACGTGCTGCAGAACGGGAAGCGTTCGTCCGCGCGATGCGCGATGACGCGGCCGCTCGCCGCGTCGATCGCGCACACGCCGAGGCGGCCGCCCACGCTGCTTTCGAGCTCGGCCAGCATCTGCCCGGCGGCGGCAGGCGCCACGGCCGCCGCAGCGGCCGCGGCGGCGGCGCTTGCCTCGTCGGGCGCGGCGGCCTGCCGCGACGCGCACGCGGTGACGGTGAGAACGAGCGGCGCCGTCGCGGCGGCCAGCAACAGGGTTCGACGTTTCGATGAGTAGGTCATGTCGGTTGTCTCGTGATGGAAT
This sequence comes from Burkholderia sp. COPS, assembly GCF_019425585.1. Lineage (NCBI taxonomy): Bacteria > Pseudomonadati > Pseudomonadota > Betaproteobacteria > Burkholderiales > Burkholderiaceae > Burkholderia > Burkholderia sp. COPS. The sequence continues at coordinate 141,161 of NZ_WIXR01000013.1, forward strand.
GGAGGCGAATCGATAGTGAAAACGGCCGGCCGCCGAGACAGCACTATCGTGACTTTACGGTTGCCTGACAAGCAACGATAATTGAGCGCTGACAAAAGAAAATCTTATGACCAAGCTCCGCCCTCATCTTCCGCTCAATGCCCTGCGCGCGTTCGAATCGTCGGCGCGCCACCTGAACTTCACGCGCGCCGGCCTTGAGCTGAGCGTGACCCAGGCCGCGGTCAGCCAGCAGGTGCGCTCGCTCGAGGAGCGGCTCGGCTGCACGCTGTTCACGCGGCTGCCGCGCGGCCTCGGGCTCACCGACGAGGGGCGCGCACTGCTGCCCGTGCTGAGCGACGCGTTCAGCCGCATCGAGACGGTGCTCAAGCAGTTCGACGGCGGGCGCTTCCACGAGGTGCTGTCGCTCGGCGTCGTCGGCACCTTTGCCATAGGCTGGCTAATGCCACGGTTGAAGCAGTTCGGCGATACGCACCCGTTCGTCGAGCTGCGGCTGCGGACCAACAACAACGTCGTCGATCTCGCCGCCGAGGGCCTCGACTTCGCGATCCGCTTCGGGGAAGGCAGCTGGCCGGCGACGCGCAACGAGCACCTGCTCGACGCGCCGCTCACCGCGCTGTGCGCGCCGGACATCGCGCGACGCCTCGCGCAACCGGCCGATCTCGCGAACGAAACGCTGCTGCGCTCGTACCGCACCGACGAATGGCTCGGCTGGTTCGACGCCGCGCAGCTCGCGCCATGGGCGGTCAACGGGCCCGTGTTCGATTCGTCGCGGCTGATGGTCGAGGCCGCGATGCAGGGCGCGGGCGTCGCGCTCGCGCCGGCATGCATGTTCGTACGCGAACTTCAGCTCGGCCTGCTCGCACGGCCGTTCGACATCGACGTGCGTGCCGGCGGCTACTGGCTCACCTCGCTGAAGTCGAAGCCGCTCACGCCGGCAATGACGCTCTTTCGCGACTGGATCGTGGCCGAAGCAGCCGCCGCGGCGCAGGACGAATGACACGGCCCCGCTTGTCCACAGAAAGTGTTGGCAAGGATGTGGATATCCTGGGTACCCGGGGCGTAAGCCGTTGATCGCGCACGAATTAGCGTGCGGACGCAGACATCGGGCAGCCCGTGTGCACCGGGCTTCGCGAGCGGGCTCCTCGGCGGACCGATCCTCAACTGTCGCGACGCAATCGATTGCGAGTTATCCACAGAATATGTTGGCAAGCCTGTGGATATCCCGCCGATGCGGCGCGTAACACGCTGATACAAAAGGGGATTCGATACCAGGACCTTGCGCGGTCAACCGTGTGGCACCGCACACGCTTTCGCACGGCACGCACCGCACCTCTGACCCGGGGCCGGACGGTTCTCCACAGATTGTGTTGGCAAGCTTGTGGATATCCTGCGCATCGGCCACCTAACTCATTGAGCGCACGGGGTTTTGTGCTTCGTCTGCGGAATCGGGCAGCGCCGGCGCAGCCCTTTCGGCCAACGCCGGCGCCAGCCGCGCATCAATGCCGGTCAAGCCCGCCGCGCAGTTCGCTCGCCTTGTCGCGCAGCGCCTCGTAACCCGAGCGCGCGTGCTCGGGCAGGTCGGGATCGCCGATCAGCGCGCCGAGCGTTTCGATCAGGCTGAACAGAATGCCTTTCGCCGCGCCGACCGCGATGCTCTGCGATTCGATCGACTTGTGCAGGTGGTCGACCGCCGCTTCCAGATTCTCGAGCTTGTGCTCGCCGTCGTCGGGCCGGTTGTCGGTCGTCATCGTTTACCTCCGCCATCGTTCAAGGGTCATGTCACGATTCTATGCCGCGTCGTGCGAACGTGGCGCGACATCGCGCAACGTTCGCGCGGCACCGCTACAGCACCGCGACCACCTTCACGCGGCCCGGCTGCTCCGCCGACGCGACGACCTGGCCGTCGACGCGGCGGAACGTGAGCGACACGGTTTCTTCACCGACGCGCAACGCGTCGATCCGCAGCCAGTCGACGCCTTCCGGCAGCGTCGGACGCTCGACGCGCACCTCGTGACGCGACGCGTCGATGCTCACGCCGAGGCAGGCCTGCAGCATCATGAACGGCGCGCCCGCCGCCCATGCTTGCGGCAGGCAGGCCACCGGATACGCGGTCGGCGGTTCGCCGCGCCGGCGCGGAAACCCGCAGAACAGCTCGGGCAAGCGCATCTCGAAACTCACCGCCGCCTCGAACAGCGCGCGCAGCAGGTTCACCGCGGCCGTCTTGTCGCCGTAGCGCGCGAGGCCGCGCGCGATCAGCGCATTGTCGTGCGGCCACACCGAGCCGTTGTGATACGCCATCGGGTTGAAGCGCGGCTGGCCGGCGGCCAGCGTGCGGATGCCCCAGCCGGTCTGGAACAGCGCCGAGCCGAGCACGCCGGCAACCGCCGCGCCGCGCTCGGCGTCGGGCAGCCCGAACGCGAGCAGGTGGCCCGCGTTCGATGCGAACACGCGGCACAGGTCGCCATGACCGTCGAGCGCGATGCCGTAGAAATCGCCTTCCGGCATCCAGAACAGCGCGTCGACCTGCTCGCGCAGCGCCTTCGCGCGCAGCGCATAACGCGTGGCGTCGGCCGCGTGGCCGCGCCGGTACGAGCACATCGACATCGCATCGAGCGCCGCGCACGCATACGCCTGCACTTCGACGAGCGCGATCGGCCCATCCGGAAAGCGGCCGTCCGCATGGAACACCGAATCGTGGCTGTCCTTCCAGCCCTGGTTCGCGAGGCCGCGCTCCGACGTGCGCTGGTAATCGAGCAATCCGTAAGGATTGCGGTCGCACTTGTCGATCACCCATTGCGCGGCGCGCTCGAGCGCGGGCCACAGTTCGTCGATCAGCGCATCGTCGCCGGTGCGTTCGACATACGCGCCCGCGAGCACGATGAACAGCGGCGTCGTATCGACACCGCCGTAGTACAGCGCGAACGGCACCTCGCCCGTCGCGGCCATCTCGCTGCGGCGGAACTCGTGCATGATCTTGCCGGGCTCGGCATCGCGGAACGCGGAAGTCTCGCGCGCCTGGTGCTCGGCCAGGAACCGCAGCACGCCGCGCGCGAGCGACGGCTGCAGCCAGAGCATCTGCAACGACGTGATGACCGCGTCGCGGCCGAACGGCGTCGAGAACCACGGAATGCCCGCATACGGGTACGGCCCCGTGTCGAGCTGCGTCGTGAGCAGCCCGAGATCCGCGAGCGAACGGTCGAGCCACGCATCGAACAGCGGATTGCCGGTGTTCACGCGCGCCATCGATTCGCGCCGCGCGCGCATCTCGCGGTGCACGCCGACGAGCGCGGTGCGCAGCGCGACGCGGCCGCATCCCGGCCCTTCCTCATGCACCGGGCCGAGCGTCGCATCGACGGTCAGGTAGATCGACACGCATGCCTGCGCGGCGATCGTCAGCGTGTAATCGGCACGATCGACCGACAGCGCGTCGGGCGCCGGCGAGAAATGCACGGTCACGTTGCGCTCGACGCTGTCGAGGCCGTCGTAGCGCAGGCGCACCGCGCCCGCGTCGACGCGCGGCGCCACCACGGTGCCGCGCTTCGGGCGCTGGGTGCCGCGCACCTCGAACATGTCCTTGAAATCGGCCGCGAACGACAGCGACAGCGGCACTTCGGCCTCGCTCGAGCCGTAGTTCGTCAGCGTCAGCGCTTCGTAAAGCACGTCGCCCGCGAGCACGCGCATCCGTTCGATATGGATCACGCCCTCGGGCGTTTCGTGGCCGCCGAGCGGCGGCAGCGGGCGGTTCGTCAGGTGGGCGGTGAACGACGCGTTGTCGGCGCTCGTCGCGCCCGACAGCAGCGACGGCGCGCGGCCGCCGAACGTCAGGCGCCACTTCGACAGCACGCGCATGTCGTCGACGAACAGGCCGTCGTCATGACCGCCGATGTCGCCGAGCGCGTCGCTGACCACGAACGCGTTGCCGGATTTCAGCACGTACTGGTTGTTGCGCGCCAGTGCCTGCGGATCGGCTTCGGGCGCGATGAAGGCGGGGCCCGACGCGTGGGTCGGGGCAGTTGGCGCAACCTGCGGCGCCTGGGTCGTCGTGGCTTCGGCGTGATTCAGCATCGATGCTCCTGTGTCGAGCGCGACGCGCGTGGCGCGCCGCGTGGTTCGCACAGGATAGGACAGAACGGGGAACGTGCGCAGCGACGAAAAGAGCGCGACGCCATGCGACGTTGCCGTCGCCGCCTGGCGTCGCTTACAGGCACATCAAGTGCGGATCAGAATTTCCACAGGATGTTGCCGAGGATCGCGTTGTCGCGCACGCCGCTGCCGTACTGGCCACTGTACGTGAGGCCGAGCGTCAGGCGCTTCGTGATGTTCGCGTCGATGCCGGCCTCGAGCACGGCGCTGTCGCGAGCAATCGGCACGCCCGACACCTGGAACGACGTGCCGCCGTTCGCGAACGTGAACGCCGACGACGGCCGCACGTTGCCGAACGCATGCCTCCAGCCGACCGTCCCGCGCGCGGTGAACGTGCCGCTCCCGATCGAGCCGAGCTGCGACGCCGCGCGCAAGCCGAGCGTCGAGAAGCCGACGTGGGTCGTCTCGCCGCCGGCGCGCAGTGCGGCCGCGCCGCCCGTTTCCGTATAACCGTCGGTATGCAGGTTCACATACGCGAGGCCCGCGAACGGTTCGATCGCCACGGGCCCGACCGGCAGCGCGTAGCCGACTTCGCCGAACACCTGCGCCGAATTCGCGTCGTAACCGGCCGAATCGTGATCGGAGAAACCCGCGAAGCCCGGATTGCGGTCGCTGTTGATTCGGTACCACGTGTACGACGCGCCGCCGCGCACGCCGAGCGCACCGTACTGCGCGCCGCCGTACAGCGACAGGTAGTAGCTGTTCACCGACGCCGACGAACTCTGGGCGTTGTCGAGCGAGCTGTGCGTGACGCCCGCGGCCAGGCCCGCACGCCACTTGTCGTTGAGCGCCATGTCGGCACCGGCGATGAAGCCCGTCATGCTGCGGTTGATCGTCGACGCGTTGCCGTCGCCGGTGAGCCGGCTGCGGCCGCCGAACGCCTGCCCCCAGACCACCGGTTGATAAGGCGTGCCGCCGTAGCAGCCCTCGCGCGAACCGATCCGGCGTTCCGGCGGCAGCGTCGGGTCGACCGCGCCGGCCGTGTTGTCCCCGCACAGCGCGGCACCGCCCGACGACAGCGCGGCGAGCGGGCCCGATCCGGGCGCGAGGCCCTGGCGGACGCGATCGGTCACCGCGTCGCGAACGTAGCGGCTGTCGAGCAGCAGCATGCTCTTCAGGCTCGCCTGCAGTTCGCCGTCGAGCAGCCCGTATGCGCGGCGTGCGGTCGGCACGTCGGTCGTCAGGACCGCGTCGTACAGCGGATTGCCGGCGCCGAGCCCGCCGAGCGCGGCCGCGACCGCGCGCTGGTTGGGCGTCGTCGCGACGTCGGGCAGCGACGTGCCGTTCTGGACCAGTCGCAGGTACACGTGATTCGGGTCGTAGCTGAGCGTCGGCATCAGGAACGCATAGTTCGCATTCACCTGGCTGAACGCGCCCTGCACGCCCGATGCCGCGGTCACGATCGTGTAGGTCGTGCTCGGCTGGTAGCCGCTCTGGTTCGCGAGCACCTGCACGGTGCCGCCGTTCAGCGTCGCCGTGCCGCCTGCCGCGAGGCTGCCGCTTTGCTGCGGCGAAGCCGCGACCTGGAACGTCGAGCCCGGCTGGAACGTGACGTTGCCGCCCACGTTCAGCGCCGCGCCCGGCTGCGACGCGGCCGCCGTCGCGCCGCCCTGCACCACGAGGCCGCCGATCGTGCCGGTGCCCGTGACCGTCGCGCCGTTCTGCACGGTGACGGTCGACTGGCCGAGCGACCCGTTGACGGCGAGCGTGCCCGCGCTGACCGTGGTCGGCCCGCTCAGTGTGCTGGTGCCCGTCAACGTCAGTTGCCCGCTGCCGGCCTGCGTCAGCGAGCCCGCGCCGGACAGCACGCTTGCAATCGTCACGTTGCCGGATTGATTGACGATCAGCGCGCCGTTGTCGACGACATTGCCGGCGATGCTGCCCGACGTGCCGCCGTTGCCGAGTTGCAGCGCACCGCCGGCCGCGATCGTGGTGCCGCCCGTGTACGTGTTCGCGCCCGTCAGCGTCTGAACACCGGTGCCGGCGATCGTCACGCCGCCCGCACCGCCGATCGTCCCGCCGAACGTGCCGTTGCCGCTGCCGTTCAACGTCAGCGCGTTGGCGCCGAGATTGATCGTCGCGCCGGTCGCACCGTTCAACGTGCCGATCGTCTGCGCGCCCGTCGCGGCGCTTACGTCGAGCGTCGCACCCGTGCCCGCGAGATTCACCGCACCCGCCGACGCCAGGCTGCCGCCCGCGCCCAGCGCGAGCGTGCTGCCGCCGTTGATCGTCGTGCCGCCGGTGTAGGTGTTCGCGCCCGTCAGCGTTTGCGTGCCGCTACCGGCAACCGTCACGCCGCCCGTGCCGCCGATCGTCCCGCCGAACGTGTTGTTGCCGCTGCCGTTCAGCGTCAGCGCATTCGTGCCGAGGTTCACGTTCGTGCCGCCCGTGCCGGTCAGCGCACCGATCGTCTGTGCGCCCGTCGCGGCGCTTACGTCGAACGTCGCACCCGTGCCCGCGAGATTCACCGCGCCCGCCGACGCCAGGCTGCCGCCCGCACCCAATGCCAGCGTGCTGCCGCCGTTGACCGTCGTGCCGCCCGTGTACGTATTCGCGCCCGTCAGCGTCTGCGTGCCGGCGCCCGCGAACGTCACGTTGCCCGTGCCGCCGATCGCACCGCCGAACGTGTTGTTGCCGCTGCCGTTCAGCGTCAGGCCATTCGCACCGAGGTTCACGTTCGTGCCGGTACCGCCGGTCAGCACGCCGAGCGTCTGTGCGCCCGATGCGCCGCCGAGGTTGAGCGTCGCGCCCGTGCCGGCGAGATTCACCGCACTACCCGACGCGAGGCTGCCGCCCGCCCCCAGCGCCAGCGTGCTGCCGCCGTTGATCGTCGTGCCGCCGGTGTAAGTGTTCGCGCCCGTCAGCGTTTGCGTGCCGGCACCCGCGAACGTCACGCTGCCCGTGCCGCCGATCGTCCCGCCGAATGTCCCGCCACTTCCGTTCAACGTCAGTGCGTTGCCGCCGAGGTTCACGTTCGTGCCGACCGCGCCGCTCAGCGCACCAAACGTCTGTGCGCCCGACGCGCCGCTCACGTCGAACGTCGCACCCGTGCCGGCGAGATTCACCGCGCTGCCCGAAGCCAGGCTGCCGCCCGCGCCGAGCGCGAGTGTGCTGCCGCCGTTGATCGTCGTGCCGCCGGTGTACGTATTCGCGCCCGTCAGCGTTTGCGTGCCGGCACCCGCGAACGTCACGCTGCCCGTACCGCCGATCGCGCCGCCGAACGTGTTGTTGCCGCTGCCGTTCAGCGTCAGGCCATTCGCACCGAGGTTCACGTTCGTGCCGGTACCGCCGGTCAGCACGCCGAGCGTCTGCGCGCCGGATGCGCCACCGAGGTTGAGCGTCGCGCCCGTGCCGGCGAGACTCACCGCACCGCCCGACGCGAGGCTGCCGTTCGCGCCGAGCGCCAGCGTGCTGCCGGCGTTGATCGTCGTGCCGCCGGTGTAGGTGTTCGCGCCGGTCAGCGTTTGCGTGCCGGTACCCGCGTACGTCACGCTGCCCGTGCCGCCGATCGTCCCGCCGAACGTGCCGCTGGCCGTGCCGCTCAGCGTCAGCCCGTTCGCGCCAAGATCCACGTTCGTATTCGCCGCGCCGTTCAACGCGCCGATCGTTTGCGAGCCCGATGCGCCGCTCAGGTTGAACGTCGCGCCTGCGCCGGCAAGGTTCACGGCACCGCCCGACGCCAGGCTGCCGTTCGCGCCGAGCGCAAGCGTGCTGCCGCCGTTGATCGTCGTGCCGCCGGTGTAGGTGTTCGCACCCGTCAGCGTCTGCATGCCGGCACCCGCGAACGTCACGCTGCCCGTGCCGCCGATCGTCCCGCCGAACGCGTGATTGCCGTTGCCGCTCAACGTCAGCCCGTTCGCGCCAAGATCCACATTCGTATTCGCCGCACCGGTCAGCGCGCCGATCGTTTGCGAACCCGACGCGCCGCTGAGGTTGAACGTCGCGCCCGCACCGGCGAGGTCCACCGTACCGGTCGCCGCGAGGCTGCCGCCCGCACCGAGCGCCAGCGTGCTGCCGCCGTTGATCGTCGTGCCGCCCGTGTAGGTGTTCGTGCCGGACAGCGTTTGCGTGCCCGTGCCGGCCACGGTCAGGCCGCCGGTGCCGCCGATCGTGCCGCCGAAGTTGCCGCTGGCTGTCCCGCTCAGCGTCAGCCCGTTCGTGCCGAGGTTCACGGCCGAGCCGGCCACGCCGCTCAGTGCACCGATCGTCTGCGCGCCCGTCGCGGCGCTCAGGTCGAGCGCCGCGCCCGCGCCGGCCACGTTCACCGCGCCCGTCGCCGCGAGGCTGCCGCCCGCACCGAGCGCCAGCGTGCCGGCGTTGATCGTCGTGCCGCCCGTGTAGGTGTTCGCGGCCGTCAACGTCGTGGTCGCCGCGCCGTCCTTCACGAGACCGCCCGCGCCGGCGATGCCGCCGGTCAGCGTGAGCGCGTTGCTGCCGCCGAGCGTCAGCGTCGAACCGTTGCCAAGATTGACCGCGTTGTCGACCGACAGGTTCGTGTTCGTGTCGAGCGTCGCCGCGCCGCCGACGTTCAGCGTGCCGGTGCCGAGCGCCGCATTGTTGCCGAGCACGACGCTGCTGCCGCCGTTCAGGTTCGTGCCGCCCGAGTAGGTGCTTGCGCCGTTCAGCGTCTGCGTGCCGGTGCCGGCCAGCGTCAGGCTGCCCGTGCCGCCGATCGCGCCGCTGAACGTGCCGCTGGCCGTCCCGCCGAGCGTCAGCCCGTTGCCGCCCATGTTGACGTTCGTCCCGGCCACTCCCGACAGCCCGCCGATCGTCTGTGCGCTCGTCGCGGCGCTCAGGTCGAGCGCTGCACCCGCGTTGGCCAGGTTCACCGCGCCGGTCGCCGCCAGGCTGCCGCCCGCGCCCACCGCGAGCGTGCCGGCGTTGATCGTCGTGCCGCCGGTGTAGGTGTTCGCGCCCGTCAGTGTCGTGGTCGCCGCGCCGTTCTTCACGAGAGCGCCCGCGCCGGCAATGCCGCCGCTCAGCGTGAGCGCGTTGCTGCCGCCGAGCGTCAGCGTCGAACCGTTGCCAAGATTGACCGCGTTGTTGACCGACAGGCTCGTGTTCGTGTCGAGCGTCGCCGCGCCGCCGACGTTCAGCGTGCCGGTGCCGAGCGCCGCATTGTTGCCGAGCACGACGCTGCTGCCGCCGTTCAGGTTCGTGCCGCCCGAGTAGGTGCTTGCGCCGTTCAGCGTCTGCGTGCCGGTGCCGGCCAGCGTCAGGCTGCCCGTGCCGCCGATCGCGCCGCCGAAGGTGCCGCTGGCCGTCCCGTCCAGCGTCAGCCCGTTGCCGCCCATGTTGACGTTCGTCCCGGCCACCCCCGACAGCCCGCCGATCGTCTGCGCGCTCGTCGCGGCGCTCAGGTCGAGCGTCGCACCCGCGTTGGCCAGGTTCACCGCGCCGGTCGCCGCCAGGCTGCCGCCCGCACCCACCGCGAGCGTGCCGGCATTGATCGTCGTGCCGCCGGTGTAGGTGTTCGTCCCCGTCAGCGTCGTGGTCGCCGCGCCGTCCTTCACGAGGGCGCCCGCGCCGGCAATGCCGCCGCTCAGCGTGAGCGCATGGCTGCCGCCCAGTGTCAGCGTCGAACTGGTGGCAAGGTTGACGGCGTTGTTGACCGACAGGTTCGCGCTCGTATCGAGCGTCGCCGCACCGCCGACGGTCAACGCACCCGTGCCGAGTGCCGAGTTGTTGCCGAGCACCAGGCCGCCGGCATTCAGCGTCGTGCCGCCGGTGTAGTTGTTCGCGCCGGACAGCGTCACGGTCGCCGCGCCGTTCTTCACGAGACCGCCGCCGCCCGAGACCGTGCCGTTCAGGCCGACATCGGCGCTGCCGACGAGCGTCAGCGTCGTGCCGATGGCGACGTTGACATTGTTCGCGAGCGATACGTTGGCGGTCGCGTCGAGCGACGACGAGCCGTTGACGTTCACCGCGCCGATGCCGAGCGCCGTATTGCTGCCGACCGCGAGGTTGCCGCCGTTCAGGTTCGTGCCGCCCGAGTACACGTTCGTGCCCGTCAACGTCTGCGTGCCGCTGCCGGAGAGCGTGATGCCGCCCGCGCCGCCGATCGAGCCGGCATACGTCGCATTGGTGGTGCCGTTCAGCGTCAGCGAATTGCCGCCGAGGTTCACGCTGGTACCGGCCGAGCCCGCCAGCGCGCCGATCGCCTGCGCGCTCGTCGCGGCGCTCAGGTCGAGCGTCGCACCCGCGTTCGCCAGGTTCACCGCACCGGTCGCCGCCAGGCTGCCGCCCGCGCCCACCGCGAGCGTGCCGGCATTGATCGTCGTGCCGCCCGTGTAGGTGTTCGCGCCCGTCAGTGTCGTGGTCGCCGCGCCGTTCTTCACGAGACCGCCGTTGCCGCTGATGGTGCCGGCCAGCCCGAGATTGTTGCTGCCGCCGACCGTCAGCGTGCTGCTGTTGGCGAGATTGACGTTGTTGCCGAGCGTCGTGTTCGCACTCGAGTCGAGCGAGGCCGCGGCGTTGACGTTCAGCGCACCGCTGCCGAGCGCCCCGTTGTTGCCGACGACGATGCCGCCGCCGTTCAGGTTCGTGCCGCCCGTATAGCTGTTCGCGCCGTTCAACGTCAGCGTGCCGCCGTCGTTCTTCGTCAGCGCGCCGCCGCCCGTCACCGCGCCCGACAGCGTGAGCCCGGTCGCGCCCTGCACCGTCAGCCCGCCCGCGCCGAGCGTCACGGTATTGGCGACGTTGAGCCCGGCGGCACCCGCCTGCAGCGCGCCGCCGTTGGCCGTGACGTTACCGGTGCCGAGCGACGCGTTGTCGCCGATGATCGCGACGCCGCCCGCCAGCGTCGTGTCCTGCGCGGTCGACGCGCCGTTGATCGTCCAGTTGCCGCTCTGGACGTCGACGTGATTGAAGTTGACGTAATTGTTGACCGCGATCGTGCCGTTCGCGCTGGTGCCCTGCTGCAGGTTGAGCGTGTTGTTGCCGCCCGCGCCGCCGTCGACCGTGCCCGTCGCCGCCACGTTGATCGTGTTCGGGCCGATCGTGATGTTGAATCCGCCGCCGGTGCCGCCCGCCGTGTTGACCGACGAACCCGTCACGGCATTGAACGTGTTGGTGCTGTTCGCGCCCATCGACACGCCGCCGTTGATCGTGCCCGAGTTGGTAAACGTATTGCCCTGGCCGGGCGTGCCGTTCGAGCCGAGCGACACGCGGCCGTTGATCGTCCCGCTGTTCGTCATGTTGACCGTGGCGCCGCCGTACGCAGCCACCACGGGCGCGTCCGCGCCGACGAGGATCGCGCCGACCAGCGGGTTCGAGCCGATCGTGCCGGTGTTGTTGATCGTCGACGTACCGCCCGTGCCGTTCTGGACCGACAGCGCCATGCCCGTCACGCCACTGATCGCCACCCCGGTCGAGCCGTTCATCGTGCCGTTGTTGACGACCGTGGTGTTCGCGCTCGCGGACGCATTGCCGACCACTGCCCCGCTCGACAGCACGCCGAGGCCCGAGCCGAGTGCGGATGGGTCGATCGTGCCGTTGTTGGTCAGCCTGACGCCGTTGCCGGTCAGCGACATCGCGGTGCCGCCGACGCCGAGCAGAACGCCCACGCTCGCGCCGGGATTGACGGTGGCCTGGACGTTGTTCGCGCTGTTCGCATAGCTCGGCGCAAGCGGGTTGGCGACCCCGGAGCAGGTCACCGTCGTGCCCGCCGTGCTGCAGGTCGCCTGGGCGGGCACGATACCGGCGCCGGACAACGCCAGGAAAACGCCCGTCGGCAACAGCAATCTCGGAAACGGTTCGCCGGCTTTTTTCGAACGCGCAAGATTCATGCTTTCCCTCGTTATTGGAATTGGTATTACCGTGAAATCGAACGGCCGGCAGCAGAAAATCGCGGACAAAAGCATCCACGCCGCCTGTCGCGATGCGACGTCGGTTAATTCATGGACGAATCTTTAATTGGCCCGGGAAGGCAGGCGTGAAACTAGTCGAATGACATGTCGATGGCCCCTGTTTTTCTGCAGCGATTTTCTGGTTGATTTGATCACCGCCCTGCTTTTGTCAGACAAGGCTATATCAAAAAAACAGGCTTTTCCAGTCGATCTTTTCCCCATTTGATCGAGGTCCGGCGGGCACGCATTTTTTACTTATCGGGACGCGTCAGACAGGTAAATCCGCATTCCTTTTTTGTCAATTTCCCGGATATTTATTTACAGTAGCGAAAATGACGCATCCGTGAAAATACGGATATCCACGCGATTATCACGGCCGATTTTTTTGCAACGCAATATCCACATGCGCGGGAAGTATCGACACTCGATAATCCACCCGCCTTAATTCATCAGACGAAACGTGCGGGATGTCCAGGGTTAGTCGATGTTCGTCACGCGTCGACCGGAAAACCCGCACCGCGTGACGAAAACAGCCGTATCAGATAAAGCATCGGCCGGAACGAGACGGGCCGCGCATCGGGGTTGACCCACAACCGCACCGCATACACCGCGTAGGCCGGCACTTCGCGCCAGCTCGAATAGATGTCGCGCAACTGGAAACGGGCGGGGTACGCGGCGGAGATGTTCGCCCGCGCGATGCCGACGCGCTCGAACGCGAGCCGCGCCCGCGCGAGGTGGTAGAACTGGCTGACGATCAGCACGCGCGACACGCGGTGCGCCTGCAGGTAAGCGAGCGTGTGCTGCGCCGTCGCGAGCGTGTTGTCGCCCTGGTCGTCCACCGCGATCCGGTCGGCCGGCACGCCGCGCGCCACCAGATAGTCGCGCATCGCGGTCGCCTCGTTCAGCCCGGGGCCGTCGATCGCGCCGCTGACCAGGAACGCCGGGCACTGCCCCGTGCGGTAGCAGCGCACGCCGACATCGAGCCTGGCGGCGAGTACGGGCTTCGGCGCGCCGGTCGCGTCGAGCGCATTGCCGAAGATCACGGCAACGTCGGCCGGCTCGCTCGGCATCCGCAGCCCGTGCGCGACGAGCGCAACGGCTGCGACGATCCACAGGCAGGCGACGATGGCCAGCAGGCGGCCCGTTCGGGCGAAGAAGCCCCGTTTGGTACGGTTTTTCAAGGTTTTCGGTCTCTCAGGTCGTCGGACTCGTCGGACTCGTCGGACTCGTCGGGCTCGCCGGGCTCGCCGGGCATTTCGGCATGCCCGGCCCCGCGCGGGCGCGTAACGCTAGCACGGTGCGCGTCCGGGTGTCCACGCGGCGGACCGATGCCGGACGATGGCCGGCCTTCCGGCAAGTCGACCGGAGCAGCGTGCCCGGCGAAGCGGGCAGGCAACTGGAAAGGGAAAACCTGCGGAGATCTACGGAGATCGAAGAAACGTGAATGACCGTGCCGCGATGCCCGGCCCGGCCCGAATCAGTCGACCGGGCACATCGCGAGCCGCCCCATCGCCTCGCCGGCGCCGCGCACCGCGCAGGTGGCCGGCTCGTCGGCGATCCGGGCGACGAGGCCCGTCTCGTCGTACAGCAGGCGCTCGAGATCCGCGAGCAGCGCGCCGCCGCCCGTCAGCACCACGCCGCGATTCGCGATATCGGTCACGAGCTCGGCCGGCGCGTTCTCCAGCACTGACTTCACCGCGCCGATCACCTGCTTGAGCGGCGCGACCAGCGCGTCCGCCACGTCGTGGTTGGACAGCTCGATCGAGCGCGGCAGGCCGTCGCCGACGCTGCGCCCGACCGCGCGCGTCGACCTGCGCGGCACCGCGCTGGTGGCCGAGCCGATCGACTGCTTCACGTGCTCGGCCGTCTGCTCGCCGAGCAGCACGCCATACAGGTTGCGGACATGGTTGACGATCGCCGCGTCGAACTGGTTGCCGCCGACGCGGATCGCCTCGCGGTAGACGATGCCGCCGAGCGCGATCACCGCGACTTCCGTCGTCCCGCCGCCGATGTCGACGACCATCGAGCCGACCGGCTCGGTCACCGGTAGGCCCGCGCCGAGCCCGGCCGCCAGCGATTCCTCGATCAGTTCGACCTCCGATACACCCGCCGCGAACGCGGCCTCGCGGAGCGCGCGGCGCTCGACGGCCGTCGCATCGGACGGCACGCACAGCGTGACCTCGACGCGGCGGCCGAAACGCGACCGCGTGCGCGACATGTCGATGAAACTGCGGATCATCTGCTCGGCCGCGTGCGCGTCGGCGATCACGCCGTGCCGCATCGGCCGCACGGCTTCGAGATGCCCCGGTTCGCGGCCGAGCAGCGCCTTCGCGAGCTCGCCGACGGCCTCGAGCGTCGGCCGTGCGTCGGTCGCGCCGGCCTTGCGGAAGCAGACGACCGACGGCTGGTTCAGCACCACGCCGCGTTCGTGCGTATAAATCCGCGTACTTGCCGTTCCAGGGTCGATCGCAACGGGTTGCGCAAACAACTTTCCGAACAGCGGTGTCGACATATCAAACCCTTGTAATCGAACGGACGCGGGGCAGCCGCGCCGCATTTCCGTGGCGCGGCCATGCCGCTCCATCACGGACTTAGCGGCAAATCGTTCCGATACTTTAGGCAATTCCAATGATTTTTTCGCGACGCAATTGTCAAATGTGCCGTTCCGGACACATCCGGCTACGCCACAGCCTCTCGCATTGCGTCTGTAAAACACGGTAATCTCTCGGTCTTGCCTGCTCCCGGCAGGCCTCAGACGCCCGATCACGCCAGGTATTTCCTCCATGACAGCGACCGTTTCCTTCCGCTGGGCGCGGGTGCGCCCGCTTTGCACGACGCTCGTCGCCTTCTGGTGCTGCACGGTCGCCGCGCAACCGCTGCCGGCCCCCGAATCCGCCGCCGCCCAGGCCACCGCCGCCAGCGCGCCGGCTGCCACGCCCGCCGCATCCGGGCACACCTGCGACGCCGACGGCGGCCCGGCGGGCCGCCCGTCGATCGGCCTCGTGCTGTCCGGCGGCGGCGCGCGCGGTTACGCACACCTCGGGGTCCTGAAGGTGCTGGAGGACAACCGCATCCCGATCGACTGCATCGCGGGCACCAGCATGGGTGCCGTGGTCGGCGGGCTGTATGCGAGCGGCATGGCCGCCGGCGAGATGCAGAAGCGGCTCTCGGAGGTCAACCTCGCGGACATCGCGTTCGACGTGACGGACCGCGCGGACCTGCCGCAAACCAGCCGGGAGGACGAACGCCTGTACATCAACGGGCTGACGCTCGGTTTCGGCAAGAAAGGTGTGAAGGCGCCGGTCGGCCTCGTGCAGGGCAACCGGCTGCAGGCGCTGCTCGCGAACTGGACGGCCGCCGTGCCGACCAACCAGCCGTTCGACCGGCTGCCGATCCCGTACCGCGCGGTCGCGACCGACCTGCAGACGGGCCAGATGGTGGTGCTCGACCGCGGCTCGCTGCCGCTCGCGATCCGCGCGAGCATGGCCATGCCGGGCCTGTTCGCGCCGGCCGAGATCAACGGGCGCGCGCTGGTGGACGGCGGGCTCGTCAGCAACCTGCCCGTCGACACCGCGCGGCAGATGGGCGCGAACGTCGTGATCGCGGTCGACATCGGCTCGCAACTGCGCCCGCTCGACGCGCTCGCGTCGCCCGCCGACGTGATGCAGCAGATGGTCGGCATCCTGATCCGCCAGAACGTGACCGCCCAGCGCAAGCAGCTCGACGCGCAGGACGTGCTGCTCACGCCGGACCTCGGCTCGCTCGCGTTCACCGATTTCCAGAACGCGAAGCAGGCGATCGCCGCCGGTGCGGCCGCCGCGACCGCGGCGCTGCCGAGGCTGCAGCGCTTCGCGCTCACGCCGGAACAATATGCGGCGTACCGCTCCGCGCACGCGCAACCGCTGCCGCCGCCGATCCGGATCACGCGCATCGAGATCAAGACCTCCGGCGGCGTGCCGAAGCGGGTCGTCAGCAACGCGCTGCACGTGAAGCCCGGCGACACGTACGATCCGAACACCGTCAGCCAGGATCTGCTCGGCCTCACGACGGGCGGCAACTTCGAGAGCGTCACGCAGCAGATCGTGAGCCGCGGTGACGAGAACGTGCTCGAGATCGACGCCCGCGAGAAATACTGGGGGCCGAATTTCCTGCTGTTCGGGCTCGGCATGTCGAGCAGCTCGACCGATGAGGGCGGCTTCCGCCTGCATGTCGGCTACCGGCGCCCGTGGCTGACCGAATCGGGGCTCGAATTCCGCGCAGACACGACGATCGGCAGCGACCTGCAATCGGCGCGCGTCGAATTCCGCCAGCCGCTGTCGATGGCGTACGGCGTCTATCTGTCGCCCTACGCCGAATACCAGCGCCGCTACGCGAACCTGTACGACGACTCCGGCGACGTGAAGATCACGCAGTACCTGATGCAGACCGCGCGCGCCGGGCTCGATTTCGGCCTGCCGATCGCGCGGCTCGGCGATTTCCGGATCGGCGTCGGGTACGTGACCGGGCACGGCTCGCCGACCTACAACGTCCCGTTCGACGACGGCAGCGGCCAGACGCTGCTGTGGCCGAGCTTCACGTCGCAGGCGCTGATCGCGCGCGCGCGGCTCGTCATCGACCAGCTCGACGATCCGCTGTTCCCGCGCAAGGGTTATTTCACCGAGTTCCGCGTCGAGCGCTCGCTGGTGTCGCGCAACGGGGGCTCGGCGAGCGAATTCGACGACAGCATCAACAACGCGCCCTACACCGAGATCTACGGCAAGGCGATGGTGGCGCAGCAGTTCGGCAGCAACAGCGTCAGCGCGACGATCGAAGGCGGCAAGAGCATCGGCGGCACCAACCTGATCAACGCGTTCAACTTCACGCTCGGCGGCTTCCAGCATCTGTCCGCGTATGCGGCCGACCAGCTGAACGGCAACGAACTCGCGTATGCGCAGGTGACCTACATGAACCAGCTGATGACGTTCAACGCATCGCCGATCAAGGCGCTGTCGGTGGGCGCCAGCGCGGAAGTCGGCAACGTCTGGTCGAGCGGGCAGCAGATCGGCGGCGGCGCGCTCAAGCAGAGCTATACGTTCTTCACGAGCCTGTCGACCGCGTTCGGGCCGGTCTACCTCGGCGTGGCGCTCGCGCCCGGCGGCCGCCGCAACTTCTACCTGCAGCTCGGCCGCACGTACTGAGCGTGCGCGGGTGCCGCTTCGGCGGCATCCTCCACACCTTCGCGCGACACGCCCGGATCAGAACGCCGCAGCCATCGCGACCGCCCGGGCCTGCGCCTGTTCGATGCTGTCGCTCGCCCGCGCCCCCCACGTGTGTTCAACCGTCAGGCTCCTGACCTCGCTCACGCCGATGAACTTCAACCAGAATTCGATGTAGTCGGCCTGATGCCGGAACCCCGGATTGTCGGCACCGGCGCCCGTCTCCCGGCTCTGTCCGCGAACATGGATGACCAGCGCGCGCGGAATCTCCAGCAGCGGACCGTAGGCCTTGCCGTCGAACGTGAACAGCATGTTCCGCTGGCTGACGAGATCGATCAGCTGCTTGAGCTTGTACGGATAGCCGAAATTCCACATCGGCACGCCCACGACGATCCGGTCCGCTTCCTGAAAGCGCTTCACGAGCGCCTGGATGCGCCGCCAGACCGACTGTTCCGCGTCGTCCATCGGCGCGTTGGCGACGCCTTTGTACTTCGCGCCGATCGCGTCGCTGCCGAAGTCCGGCAAGTCTTCTTCCCAGACATTCAGCGTATCGACGTCGATCGATGCGCCCGTTTCCCGGAACGCATCGACAAAGGCATTGGCGACCGCGATCGACGCCGACCTCGCGCCGCGGGGAGAAGACACGATATTCAAAAGCCGCATGACGTATGACCCTGACAGGAATGCATGAACAACGGAGCGGCCATCGTGGCTGCCCCGGCTTCACGGCTGCGTCGCGGGCCGCCCGCCTCCACTGACACGGATCGGCCCGTCCACACAGTTGCAATTGCAATCGTAATGCAAAGCGCGCACGTGCGGCAAACGAATCGTCATGCGGTGGCGGTGCGGGCAGACATCGGGACGGGAAAGGAACGGCGGGACAAGCCGGCGACGCGCTCGAATCCGGCGCGCGCGGCTGTCGTGGGGTCGTGCGGGGTTGCTGTCGAGTCCCGGGGCCCGGGATTCGTGTTGCGGATCGTCAGACCGGCCAGCTGATCTCGAAGCGTGCGCCGCCGAGTTCCATCGGGTCGACGACCGCGATCCGGCCGTTGTGCGCGTGAAGCACCTGCCGCGTGATCGACAGGCCGAGGCCATAACCGCCGGTGCGGCGGTCGAGGCGCACGAACGCGTCGAAGATCCGCTCGCGCTCGCTCTCCGGCACGCCGGGGCCGTCGTCCTCGACGAAGATCCCGATGTTGCCGTGAACGAGCGAGATCCCGACGACGATCCGCGACCTCGCGTACTTGCTCGCGTTGCGCAGCAGGTTGCGCATCGCGTACGACATCAGCCGCCGGTCCATCTTCACCCGCAGGTCCGACGCGATCGCGATACGCGACTCGATCGCGCGTTCCGGATACAGCAGCTGCGCATCGTTGACCTGGTGTTCGAACCACGCGACGGGGGCCGTCATCTCGAGATTCGACTGCAGCGAACTGTATTCGAGCCGCGCGAACGTCAGGCTCATGTCGATCAGTTCCTCGAGCTCGGTCACGTCCTGCGCGATGCTCTCGAGCGCGCTCTGGTATTCGGCCGCGGAACTTGGCTCGCGCAGCATTTCGAGCGCGAAACGCACGCGTGCGAGCGGCGTGCGCAGCTCGTGCGAGATGCCGTTCGTGAGGTCGCGCTGCGCGGCGATCAGGCGTTCCATCCGCATCGCGAGCGCGTTCAGCGTCCGTGCGAGCGGGCCGATGATCACGCTGTGCGATTCGCGCGCGCGCGTGTTGAAGCGCCCGCCCGTGAAGTCGATCGCGCGCTCGCGCACCATCACGAGATCCGACCACACCGGCCGCATCCACCGGTACGCCGCGAGCGCGGGTGCGGCGAACACGAACGCGAGCACGATCCAGATGTCGCCGGGCAGCGAATCGAACGCATGCCACACGACCTGCGGCGACAATTCGACACACAGCGCGAGCGCCGGCACGAGCGCGGTCAGCAGCACGAGGCCGAGCAGATGCAGGTAGGTGCGCACGTAAAGGCGCGACCAGCTCGGAATGCGGTCGGCGCGCGTATCGGTCCACGCGCGGCGGAAATGCAGCCAGCGCCATTTGACGTAGCGCAGCGTCGGCAGCGGCGGTGCATCGGGGTGCGAACGGGTTCGTCGGATCATCTCGGCTCCCGGCCGGCAGGGGGAATGCCCGCGCGGAACGTGACGGCGTCGCCCGAAGGCCGCGTCATTCCCACGCGTGCTTGCTGAATTGATAACCCTTGCTGCGGATCGTCTTGATCCGCTGCGGGTTGCTCGCGTCGTCGCGCAGCTTGCGGCGCAGCTTCGAGATGCGCCCGTCGATCGTGCGGTCGAGGCCGTCGAATTCGACGCCGCGCAACTGCAGCATCAGGTCGTCGCGGCTGACGACTTCGCCCGCATGGCATACGAGCGCCCACAGCAGGTCGAATTCGGCCGACGTCAGGTCGGGCGTGCTGCCGTCGGGCAGCACGACGGAGCGGTCGGTGCGGTCGATCGAGAACTTGCCGAACGCGTAGCGTTCGGGCTGCGGCGCGCTGCTCTCGGGCGCGCGCGCGGGCGCACGGCGCAGCTGGGCCTTGATCCGCGCGAGCAGGATGCGCGGCTCGACCGGCTTGTGCACGTAGTCGTCCGCGCCGAATTCCAGGCCGAGCAGCTCGTCGAACGGCTCGTCGCGGGCCGTCACCATGATGATCACGCCGTCGTACTGCTTGCGCGCCTCCCGGCAGATTTCGAAGCCGTCCTTGCCCGGCAGGTTCACGTCGAGAATGACGAGATCGGGGCGAATGGACAGGATCGCCGGCACCGCGGCGTCACCATGCAGCACAGTGTCGACTTCATAGTCGTTCTTGCGCAGGTAGCCGGCGATCAGCGTGGACAGGCGGGTGTCGTCTTCGACGAGCAGGATGCGAAAAGACATGGGCAGCGGTCGGTTCATCGGGGAAGCCGCGGCGGCGCCGGCCGGTGCCGGACGCCGGCCAGTGGCCGAAACGTACCGCATGATACTGCGACAGCCGATTGCCTGTTTAGCGGTCTTGAAAATAAGGGAACGATATCGGCCGAGCTTGACGAATCGGCGCCGGGACGGTTCCATACGGGCTCGCCTGAATCCGGGCCATGCGCTGCCCGCCTGACTTGATGAATTATCAAACGATCCTCGAACGCATCCACACCGAACTCGCCCCCTGGATTGGCCAGGGACGGGTCGCCGATTACATTCCCGAGCTCGCGAAAGTGCCCGCCGACAAGTTCGGGATGGCCGTCGTCACACTCGATGGAAACGTTTGCACGGTCGGCGACGCGCACGAGCGCTTCTCGATCCAGAGCATCTCGAAGCTGTTCGCGTGCACGCTCGCGTTTCAACTGCTGGGCGACGCACTGTGGGAACGGGTCGGCCGCGAGCCGTCCGGCACCGCGTTCAATTCGCTGGTCCAGCTCGAAAGCGAACGCGGCAAGCCGCGCAACCCGTTCATCAATGCGGGGGCGCTGGTCGTCACCGACGTGCTGTGCCGCCGCTTCGTGAAGGCCGAGACGGCGCTCGTCGAATTCGTGCGGCGGCTGATCGGCGCGAACGACATCGACTACGATTCGCGCGTCGCGCAGTCGGAACTGCAGCACGCGGAGCGCAACCGCGCGATGGCGCATTTCATGGCGAGCTTCGGCAACATGCAGATGCCGCCGGATACGGTGATCGACGCGTATTGCCGGCAGTGCGCGATCGAGATGAACTGCGTCGAGCTGGCAAGCGCCGCGCTGTTTCTCGCGAACGGAGGTGTCGCGCCGGTGACCGGCGAGCGGATCGTGGATTCGAGTTCCGCCAAGCGGCTGTCGGCGTTGATGCTGACCTGCGGCACTTACGATGCGGCGGGGGATTTTGTGTATCGCGTCGGGTTGCCGGCGAAGAGTGGTGTCGGTGGCGGGATCGTAGCGGTGCTGCCCGGGGAAATGGCGGTTTGTGTGTGGGCGCCGGGGCTCGATGCTAATGGGAACTCGTTGGCGGGGACCACAGCTTTGGAATGGTTGACTACGTATTCAGGGCGGTCGATCTTTTGAAGAGGCGAAGTTTGGCGTGCCTCATTTACCGCAACGGTGGCAGATTTATATCGGCGCGCACCTGCAGGCTAATGGAAAACTCGTCCATCGGTAGCAATCGACCCTGAGCGGGCCGTCGACATTGCGAGAGGTCAATCGTTTTACCAGAGTCGGAGCAGACGTTCGTGAACCGATGTCTGCCGACAGCACGCCGGCCTTGGCGAGCGATGGCCTACGTGATTTCGCACTGAAATCAAGAAAGATGAACTTTATGCAGGGCCGTCACTTCGCGTACGAAATAATGGTTTGGCAGGCAATATGCACCACCAAACCATTTTAAAAGGGTTCAATCGATTTTCCGTCAATCGATCTTGATTCCTTTTTTATCGCCCTCGAACGTGACCCCGGAGAACGGTGCCTGGCCCGGTTTCACGGGAGGCACATACTCCCAGAGGATGTACAGCGCCTTTGTCGCGCCAGGATCAGGATCTCCAAATCGATTGGTCGCCAGAAAAGTACGTGCGCCTTCCTTGTATTCCGTTCGGATACCGTTGGTGACGTCAATTGTCTTGTTAAGGTAGCCGTAACCCGCATATACAATTGCCACTTCGCGTACCGGTTCAGTCATTTTGAGCCTCGTCTTTGATTACGTTGATCGAATACATCTCGTCACACATAAGCCCGCCATATTTTCAAAATCAAGTCGCTCGGGTCTTCAGATGACGATTCAAGAATCGACCAGAAGGCCTAGCGGATCAATTACAGGCAATTACACGACTAGCAAATTGGCGGAGGTACAACGTACTTCGTCATGCGCAAACCTGCCGGGCAGCACCGCGAACCGAGCAAGCTGCCGCCGGCGGCAGCCTGCTGGGCAGCTGCAGTCGAGTGCCGTTCCGTGGTCCGAGTCGCCGTATGTCAATGGCAACTTCGGGCAATGACGCGAAGCCAACGTCCGAGCGGCTTGGTAGTAATGAAAGCCAATGGCGCCTCCTGGCCGAACTCGGTCGTCGAAGGCGGCGCGACACTGGCCCGCAGAGTTTGTCCCGGGGATGTTACCTGTCAGTTTATATTGCAGGAGTGCGGGCACGCTGGCGTTGGAGTGGTTGACGACTTATTCGGGAGGGTCAATTTTTTGAGGTGGTGAAAGTCAAGTGAGACTCATCTGGCGCAACGGCGGCTGGTGAGTTCCGGCACACTCAACGGCGAATTCGTCGTTCGGCAGCAATCGCCCCGGAGCGGCCCGCCCCTTTCTCGGTTGCCGACAGTCACGTCGGCACTTGCGGAGAAACGTGTGGATTGAGCTCTATGAGCTCACGGGCCAACCTGGCAGTAATCACAACGCGGCGGACTCATCGCTTGCCGGTACTCGTTTTGGTTACTGGGACGATTCGTCTGCTGACCATACGGCCAGTTCATAACCATCGGGGTCAATAAAGTGAAAGCGCCGGCCGCCAGGGAACGAGAAAGTCCGACGGTTGATGGTGGCGCCCGTCGCCTCGATCCTTCGCTGGATTTCAGCCAGATCATCGGCGTAGAGGATGACTAGCGGGCCGCCTGGCCGGACAGGCTCACCCGTTGTCAACCCGCCTGCGATCCGGCCGTCGTGAAACTCGGTGTAGGTCGGGCCGTAATCGGTGAAAGTCCAGCCGAAAACGCTGCCATAGAAGGCCTTGCTTCGTCCAATATCGCTGACATTGAATTCGATGTTATCGATCTGGCGGTCTTTCCCTCGAATGCTCATCAGTACCCGTTCCCTTGGTTGTCTGCCGAAAGGCAATATATGCACCGTAGCCGCCCGTAACGACATGGAATGGTATTACGCTGAAATGGTTGACGACTTGTTCGGGGAATCGGGCAACCGGAATCCATACCAGTCTATCGACTGGAACCTTAGTCAAATTCGATCCTCAACGCACACTCTTCTCCGTATTGAAGCCTCAAATCGACCAGGATCGCATTTGAGAGTGCGGTCGCCAACGCGACCTTCAATTCCGGCGTGACGCCATCGAGATGAAAAGAAAACTCCCATCCCGGCGACGCATCGATCCAGGACACAAACAGATCGTCACAGCCGGATTGCCAGAACTGTACGTTCTTCGCTATACCTGTCGGTGCTTCGTCAATAATCCAGGTTCGGGATACTGCGATCTGCTGCCCGTCATCGCTCCAGTGCGTGATTTTTCCGCTATCGGGATTGACGAGCAGGAATCCAAGAGGTTGAAGCAAAGTCTCGACAAAGCCAAAAGCTTCCGGGAATGAACCCTTCACTAGTACGGTTAAGAACGGTTTTGCCATCGCGTTTACTAACCCAGATGTTGGCCAGCTGTACCTGCGCCGACCAGCCCGCGCAATCCCAACGGAACATGCGAAAAGGCGAGCAGCAGAAGCTGGCCATCGACCTCGTTGTCACCCTACCGCAACCGACTGTCGGTCGATAAAGCGCACGTCAGCATATTGCAGCCGAGCGGCAACTTGGCGCCGGTATGACGGAAACCACCGCGCGACGCAACAAAATGCCCCTACGAAAATCGCAACGGCGGCCACCCCGATTTTCCGGTACAAATCGGGGACGCTGAAATTCCCCGCGAGCTATCGGAGACCCTCGTTCATGACTCGGCAAACCGCACCGGAAATCGCAACAACGGCCCCCCGCACGAACCCCGGCGACGCCCCATCCGCCCCGATTCCCGCCATCGTGCCGTCAAGCACCGCGCTGCTCGTCATGCATTACCAGACCGACATCCTCGGCCTCTTTCCGTCGGTCGCGCCCGGTTTGCTCGCCAATACGCGCCGGCTCTGCGGCGCGGCGCGGGCAAGCGGCGTCGGCGTCTGGTTCGCGAACCTCCGGTTCAGTCCCGGCTATCCGGAAGTCAGCCCGCGCAACAAGAACGGCCAGGGCATCAAGCAGCTCGGCCGCTTCATCGACGACGGCCCATGCCCGGAGTTGGGTCGGCAGGCCGACGAGCCGCTGATCGTCGCGCACCGCGCCAGCGTGTTCTTCGGCACCGATCTCCAAGCGCGCCTGGTCGAGCAAGGTGTCGATTCGCTGATCATGGTCGGCATCGCGTCGACGGGCGTGATGCTGTCGTCGGTCGCCCACGCGAGCGATGCGGACTTCCGCCTCTTTACGGTCAAGGATTGCTGCTACGACCCGGACCCGGTGGTTCACGAACACCTGTTCGCCACCGCCTTCGAATCGCGCACGACGGTACTGTCGCTAGAGGACGCGTTGCGGCTGCTCGCGTAAGCGCACGCACGCGCGCGAGCGTGACGGACCAACGTCATCACCCGAGTCGACCTGCAGGGTGACGGCCACCAGACCCGGCTGCCGTGGTCGAGCGTCCCGCCGAACCCGTAACGGGCGACGGCGTGCGCGATGCCGCGCGCGCCGCCCCCTTCTTCCGCGTTACTTCGCGATAAACACACCCGACGTCGGGCACGTGCCCTGCGTATTGCCGTCGGTCACGAGCGACGCGGCGCTCGGGAACTGCGCGGTCGCATTGGTCTTCACCGCGATCCACGCTTCGGTGAAATAGCTGACGCCATTCGTCTTCGTGCACTTCAGCGACACCGCGCTGCGCGTGTTGCTGCCGAACGCGCCTTCGAACGCCGACAGCAACTGGTTGCGCGTGACCGTCTTGCCCGCATTAGCCTGCAGGAATGCGTTGAACGACGTATTGCCGAGCCGGCTGATCATGCCGGACGCCTGGTTCCAGTACGCATCGGGCGTCGCCGAGTTCGAGCAGGTGCCGTGCTTGAACCATTCGTGCTTGTCGAGGCACGACGCAACGCCCGGCATGTACGTCGACAGCGTGTTGCGGGTCGCGCTGCTGATCGGGTAGGCGTCCATGCTGCACCACTGGTGCGCGTTGTCGAGGTCGATGTCGTTCTGCGGCACGCCGCAGTAGAACGGCTGGTTGCCGTCATAACGATTCGGCCACAGGCCATGCAGCGACAGGCTCGTCGCCGCATACGAGCCGGCGAGGTTCGTGCATTCCGGCGTGTCGTGCGACGCGCAGAAACCGGGCTCCCACGATGCGGCGAGCAACAGGTAGTCGTAGCTGGTCTGCGCGGCGGCGTGCAGCGACACGGAAGCAACGGCGAGTGCGGCAGCGGCGCGGGCGAGCGTCTTGAGCATGGCGTGTTTCCTCGGAAAAGGCATGCGATCGCGGGATGCGCCGCACGGTTGTCGAATGTCCGACCGCGATTGTTGCCGTCGCAACGTGGCACGAATGTGAAGGTGGACGAAAGAATGCGCGGGTCGCCGCCGAAGCGGTTACATCCGGTACCGGTACCAGCGGTTGCCTTCCGCCGCACGCGACGCCGGCGTACCGTGTCGCCACCCTCATCCTGCAACGGAGCATCGCCATGGTGACCGCGACACGGCTCGGCAAGCCATATTGCGTCGAGATCGGCAACGGGCGCAGCGTCGTGCGCTCGGACACGCACAAGGACGGCCAGGGCGGCGACGCCGGCATGCGGCCGCACGAACTGCTCGAAAGCGCGCTCGCGGCCTGCGTCTGCATGTCGATCGACCTGGCCGCACGACGCGCGGGCGTGACGCTGCCCGCTTGCACGGCGGACGTCGCCGTCGATCGCCTCGACCACGAAACGGGCTTCGACATCGCACTGCGCTTCGCGGCGCCGCTGTCGCACGCGCAGCAGACACTCGTGCGCGACGCGGTGCAGGCTTCTCCGGTCGCCCGGACGCTCGGCAGGCCGATACGGGTCAGGCCGGCCACGATCGTCAGCGGCTGACCGTCACGGCGCGCCGGACTCGGCACGATCGACGGCCGCGCGTCGATGCCCACACGACAGGCATCCGTGGCGAACAGGCACTCACGACCCGGTGCCGAGCTGTGTGCACGCGCGGGCGGACGCTTCGGGGCCTTCGAGCGCGAGGATCTGCCACACGCCGATGCTGACGCGCTGGCGCGCCGCCGTCGACGCATCGGCCAGCAACGCCTCGACGCGCGGCGCCGCATCCGGCGCCTGCTGCTTCAACGCCGCGTGATGCCGCGCACGCGATGCCGGTTCGGATTCGTACACGTCGCACAGGCGCACCATGCCGGCGAGACCGGCAACGTCGTCGTCCTTGTCGATCGCGCGCGGCTCGACAGGCGCGAGCCCCCTGCGCTCCGCCGCCGGCAGCTTGTTGCGCGCGCCTTCGTCGATCGACACGGCGGATGCCGGCGGCAGGCCGCCGATCGCCGCGACGATCCGGCTGCCCGCGGCGATCATGTCGCCCTGGCACGCGATCTTCTCCGCAGCCGCGACGTTCGAGCAGAACGACACCGAGGTGCGGTACACGTCGTCGCTCATGTGCGGCACTTCGTCCGCGCTCGCCTGCGCGAAACCGGCGCTCGTCAGCGCCAGCACGGCTGGAATCAGGATGCGGAATGCGCTCGTCTTGTTCATTGTTGTTCGTATCTGTGGGTTCTTGTGGCGGGCAACATCGCCGGGCCGCGCGGTGGCGGCCTCAGTGCCGCCGGGCCCTCGTCCGGCGGCACGCGGTCACTTCAACGACGCGGCCTCCGATCCGCCCGGCGACAGCGCCGCGTTGTCCTGCTCGCGCCACGTGCGGCGCGACTCCATGATCGCCTTCACGGCCGAGCGCGCGACCTTCCACCACGCGAACGGCCGCGGGTCGGCAAGCATGCTGAGCGCGCGCGCATAGTCGAGCGTGAGCCCGGGCGTCCATGCCATGGTCACCGCGCGCTTGCGGATCTGCGCGGCAACCCACAGCTCGGGCGTGAGCAGCAACCGCACGAACGCGCCCCATCCGGCGCGCGCCCCCTTCAGCCGCCACACCGCGCCGTCGAGCGCGGCTTCGAGTGCGTTCGACACGGTGCTCGAGCAGTTGCGGTGCGTGAGGTTGTACGTCACGTTCTGCCGGTACGACGACCAGAACGCGTCCAGCTTCGCCGGATCGTAGTTGCGGATCCGCACGCGCACGGTCGACGGGCACCATGCCTTCGACTCGGTCGCGTAGTCGGGCTGGAACAGGCCCGGCACGTCGTTTTCGCGGGTTGCACGCAGGATGCGCGTGAATTCGTCCGGAGAACGATCGATTTCGACGCCCGGATACAGGCTGATATAGATGCCCTCCGGCGATTCCAGCGCCGCGTGCCCGGTCGAGATCACGCCGTTGACGTCCACCGCCGCGATATAGCGGTCGATCACGGGGTAGCGTTGCGCTTCGGCTTTCGACGTGCCGGTCGGCGTCCACACGTGCACGGTGAGCGCATGCTCGCCGTCGGCCGGCGGGCCGTCCCATTCGGATTGGGAAAAATGCGGCAGGTCGCGCGCATCGTCGAGGTCCGGCGCGAGTGCCGGCGCCGGCGAGGTCGCGAACGCCGGATTGCGCGTCAGTCGCCGCACGCGTGCGGCGAGGCTCAGCATGTGCATCCCGCCGAATATCAGCAGCAGGCCGAGGCAGTACGGCACGGTGCCCACGTAGTGGGTCGGGTACGGCTGGTAGAAGAAGATCGCCAGCAGGATTTCGACGACGCCCCACGCGAAAGCGACGTTCCAGCGGCGATAGCGCACCATCCACGCGGCGGTGCACTGCAGCAGCCCGTCGACGAGGAACAGCGTGCCGAAGATCATCGACAGCAGGAAATGGCCGTGATGATGCCCCGCGAACACGAGCCCGGCGGCCACCACGACCGCGATCCCCTTCACGTAGCGCAGGACGCGCTGCCCGCCGACGCCGCTGCCGGCCACCGCGAGCGTCGCGAGCCCCTCGATCAGGAACAGCCACGCGAAGATCTGGATCGGAAAATGCAGCGCGCCGTCGAGCGCGTCGACGAAGATCACCACACCCGCGACGACCCACACCCAGCCAAGTGCGGTCAGCCCGCGCCAGCGGGTGCGCAAGTATTCGATGCCCAGCAGCAGCAAGACCAGTCGTACCATCGCGCCCTCTCGTGATTTTTTTGGGACACGCGCTGGCCACGCGGGTCCTGTCGTTTCGACCGCGCGTCGAGCGACGCACCGGCCGAAAAGCGGTCATTCATGCCGGCGCGTCATGCCTCGACATGACCGTTGGCGGCCGGTACGCCTCCGCACTGGCCGAATAATAAGATATGGCGGAGACGGTTGAAAGCGCGACGAAAACGTTGGCGGCGAGTCGGGAGAGCGCAGCATGCCGCTGGACAGGGCCGGATTGCGAGCGCTGCCCAGGCAGATTTCCCGTTCGACAACGCGCAGCGGATACGCGAGAATCCGGCTTCCGAGGGCGTCAAAAGACCAAACCGCACAAGACGGGACGAGACCATGACCATATCGATCGCACGCCGACGGTGGCTCGCCGCCGCATTTGCCGCGGGCTGCGTCGCGCTGCCGGGCTGTCACAAGCCGCAGGCGCAAGCCGAGCCACCGCCATCCGAGGATCAGCTGTTCAAGTCCGGGCTGGTGCGGGACGCGCCGTACGACGAAGTGGTATCCGGCTTCATGACCACCGCAGACCATACGAAGCTGGTCGTGCTGGGTCGCCCCGTGCACTTCGTCCTCGATCTGCCGGACACGCTGCGGTCGGCCTTGTCGTCCCGCTACCGGGCGTCACTGCGTTGGTCGTTTACCGAATTCCAGGCGATCGGCGGGCATGTCAAAGGCCATTACCGTGTCGTGCTGCCGGATGGCGCTTCGGCAATCGATCGGCTGGCAGCGGTCGCGCACGGGTACGTCGCCGTGCGGGACGGTTTCGCGCTCGAGGGCAATATCGCCGGTATGCGTTATTCCACCCAGGGTTTCGACATACCGCCGAAGGTCGCCGCCCAGTTGCTCGACCGGCCGTACACGATCCCTGCCCGGCATGTGACAACAGCACTGGCGGGCCTGAATCTCACGATGCAACCCACGCCGATCACCGCCACCGCCGATGGCGATCTCGTCGTCGGCGGCGCGGCACTGGTTCCGGTCGAACTCGTCGTGCTTCAGGCGCCGCAGGAATGACGATTCCATCCACCGCAGCCGCCACGCGACGCACACACCGAACGGAGTACCGCCATGTCTGCCTCACCGCTACACACGCCGCCACTCGGCCCGCAACTCAAGCGCTGGCGTGCGCTGCACCGCGTGAAACAGAGCCACGCAGCGGAACTGTTCGGCGTGGCGCAGTCGACGATCTCACGCTGGGAAGCCGGCCTGCAACAGATGTCGCCCGGCGAACGCGCGACGGCCGAACGGCTGCTCGCCGCGCGCCTCGATTCCGCCGGCGATCACGCGCTTGCGCGGCTCGTCGCGGGCAGCGCGGGCCGCATGCATCTCGTGTGCGACCTCACGCATCGGCTGCTCGCCTGTTCGCCTGCGCGTGCAGCCGAATTCTCGCAACCGCTGTCGATGCTGCTCGGCACGTCGCTGTGGCGCTATGCGACGCCGGCAATCGTCCGCATGGAAACCGCGCTCGATACGCTCGGCTGGCATGATCGCGCGGGACCGCCGAGCGTCGAATTCGACACCGGCGCGAATGCGTCGCGCGTCGTGCCGATCCGCGGCAGCCTGTGCCGGTGGACACGGATGACGTTGTCGGACGGGTCGGCCGCGCGGCTCGTGGAAACGCTGTAGTACGACCCCGCGCATATTTCATGCGTGGACGAACCGTGCGTGGCCGCCTTACGCTTGACGGCTCATCGCACGGACACCGACCATGAACCCCGATACGATCCACGCGCGGCTCGCGTTCCTGCGCGAAGCCGAACGCCTGAAGGATGTGCTGCGCAGCGGCCACACGTCGGCCGGGCGCGCGGAAAGCACCGCCGAGCATAGCTGGCGGCTGTGCCTGATGGCACTCGTATTCGCCGACGCGCTGCCCGGCATCGACACGCTGAAGCTGCTGAAGCTGTGTGTCGTCCACGATCTCGGCGAGGCGCTGCACGGCGACATCCCCGCGATCGAGCAGGCCGCGCACCCCGACAAGAGCGCGCACGAACGCGACGACCTGCTGACGCTGACCGCGCCGCTCGATCCGGCGCAGCGCGACGAGATCGTCGCACTGTGGGATGAATACGAAGCGGCCGCGTCGCCGGAAGCGCGCGCGGCAAAAGCGTTCGACAAGCTGGAGACGATCCTGCAGCACACCCAGGGCCGCAATCCGCCCGGCTTCGACTACGCGTTCAATCTCGGCTACGGCCGCCGCTATACCGACGCCGCACCGCTGTTCAGCGCGATCCGCGACATCGTCGACGCCGACACGCAACGCCGGATCGACGCGAGCGGGCAGCACGCGTAAGCTCGCGGAACCGGGCGCGCGACACCGCGCACCCAGCCCGCACGAGGCCCTACGCATGACGCAGAACATCTACGACGACCCGGCCTTCTTCGAAGGCTACAGCCGCCTGAACCGCTCGATCCACGGACTCGACGGCGCCCCCGAATGGCCCGCGCTGCGCGCGCTGCTGCCCGACCTGCACGGTCGCCGCGTGCTCGACCTCGGCTGCGGCTACGGATGGTTCAGCCGCTGGGCCGCCGGCCAGGGCGCGGCAAGCGTGCTCGGCATCGACGTGTCCGAGCGCATGCTCGAACGTGCGGCATCGAGCGCCGCGCATCCGGCGATCACGTACCGCCGCGCCGACCTCGAAACGCTCGCGCTGCCGGATGCCGCGTTCGATCTCGCGTACAGCTCGCTCGCGTTCCATTACATCGCAGACCTCGATACCTTGTTCCGCACGCTCCATCGCGCGCTCGTGCCGGGCGGGCGGCTCGTGTTCTCGATCGAGCATCCGGTCTATACGGCGCCGCGCCGGCCCGGTTTCGTCGTCGACGCGCAGGGCAACCGCTCGTGGCCGCTCGACGGCTATCAGCGCGAAGGCGAACGCGTGACCGACTGGCTCGCGCCGGGCGTCGTCAAGCACCACCGCACGCTCGGCACGCTCGTGAACCTGCTGATCGGCAGCGGCTTCACGCTCACGCACCTGGACGAATGGGGGCCGACGCAGGAACAGGTCGATGCCCTGCCCGCACTCGACGAGGAACGCGACCGGCCGATGATGGCACTCGTCGCCGCGCAGCGATAACGCGGAGCGCGGTACGCACGCGGGCCGTCGTCCGCAGACTTCACAGATCGCAACAATGACGTCGCGCGGCCCCCGCTCCGGCGCGGCGTCCGCACAATTCAGCACAATTTCCACACGATTTGTCGTGAATTCCTCGCTTACCATGAGCGCCTGATTCGAATCGGCACGCCCGCGCGATGCGTACGCGGATTCCGTCGCGGGCGACACGCCCTGCATGCGACGCCGGCCGGATCGTCCCGGTCGGCCGCACGCATCGCCGGCGCCCGCTTCATCCTCGCTGCGCTCTCATGACTCAGAAGACCCATCGCCGCCGGCGCATCGT
Organism: Burkholderia sp. COPS; assembly: GCF_019425585.1. NCBI lineage: Bacteria > Pseudomonadati > Pseudomonadota > Betaproteobacteria > Burkholderiales > Burkholderiaceae > Burkholderia > Burkholderia sp. COPS. The sequence continues at coordinate 172,684 of NZ_WIXR01000013.1, forward strand.
GCTGGCTTCTCTCGCCATCGTCGCGATCGCCACCGGTGTCACGCTGAAGGCGTGCGCACCCGACAAGCATCCGCAATACCTGTCCGCGCCCGTCTCGCGCGGCGACCTCGAAAACGCGGTGCTGGCCACCGGTGCGCTGCAGGCATTCAGGCAGGTCGACGTCGGCGCGCAAGTCTCGGGGCAGTTGAAATCGCTGAAGGTCAAGCTCGGCGACAAGGTCACGAAGGGCCAGTGGCTCGCCGAGATCGACCCCGTGCTCTCGGAAAACGCGCTGCGCCAGGCACGCGCCAGCGAAGAAAGCCTGCGCGCACAGCAGCAGTCGACCGCCGCGCAACTCACGCAGGCGGAACTCGCGTTCCGGCGCCAGCAGGCCATGCTGCCCGACGACGCGACGTCGCGCGAGTCGTTCGAAGCCGCGCGCGCGACGCTCGACGTGCAGCGCGCGACGCTCGCGTCGCTCGCCGCGCAGATCCGCTCGGCCCGCATCCAGATCGAGACCGCACAGGCCAACCTCGGCTACACGCGCATCGTCGCGCCGATCGACGGCCAGGTCGTCGCGATCGTCACGCAGGAAGGCCAGACGGTGATCGCGCAACAGCAGGCGCCGGTGATCCTGAAGCTCGCGGATCTCGACACGATGACCGTGAAGGCGCAGGTGTCGGAAGCCGACGTGATCCGCGTGAACGCCGGCCAGACCGCGTATTTCACGATCCTGGGCGAACCGGACAGACGCCACTACGGCAAGCTGCGCGCGATCGAGCCGGCGCCGCAGAACTACGCCGAAACGCAAGGCGCGCTCGGCGGCGGCGCGGGCGGCGGCGCGAAACCGAATTCGGCGGTGTTCTACAACGCGTTGTTCGAGGTGCCGAATCCCGAGCACCGTCTGCGCATCTCGATGACCGCGCAGGTCAACATCGTGCTCGGCAACGCGCGCAACGCGCTCAGCATTCCGGCCGCCGCGCTCGGCGAGAAACGCAAGGACGGCACCTACGCGGTGCGCGTGCTGCGCGCCGACGGCAGCACGGAAACGCGCAACGTCCGCATCGGCATCAACAACAACGTGCGCGTCGAAGTGCTGGCCGGCCTGAAGGACGGCGAACGCGTGGTGATCGGCGAAGCGTCCGCGGACGACCACGCGCCGCTGGCGGACGTGGTGTGACGATGAGCCAGCCCCTGCTGAAACTCTCCGCCGTCACACGACGCTTTCCGGCCGGCGACAAGGACGTCGTCGTGCTGAACAACGTCAACCTGTCGATCCACGCGGGCGAGATCGTCGCGATCGTCGGCGCATCGGGCTCCGGGAAGTCGACGCTGATGAACATCCTCGGCTGCCTCGACCACCCGAGCGAAGGCACCTACACGGTCGGCGGACGCGACACGCACATGCTCGACAGCGACGAGCTCGCGCAACTGCGTCGCGAGCACTTCGGCTTCGTGTTCCAGCGCTATCACCTGCTGCCGCACGTCGATGCCGTCGCGAACCTCGAAATGCCCGCGATCTATGCCGGCACGCCGCGCGCGGAGCGGCACGCGCGCGCACGCGAGCTGCTCGCGCGCCTCGGGCTCGCGGATCGCGCACACCATCGCCCCGGGCAACTGTCCGGCGGCCAGCAGCAGCGCGTGAGCATCGCGCGCGCGCTGATGAACGGCGGCCACGTGATCCTCGCCGACGAACCGACCGGCGCGCTCGACACGAAAAGCGGCCAGGACGTGATCCGCATCCTGCACGAGCTGAACGCGCTCGGCCACACGATCGTCATCGTCACGCACGACAAGGCCGTCGCGCGCCATGCGCGGCGCATCATCGAGATCAGCGACGGCGAGATCGTCGCCGACCGGCCGAACCGCCACCATGCGGAAGCCCTCGCGGAAGCAGCCGCGGGCGCAGATGCAGCGGAAGCGAGCGAAGCGGAAACCGGCACACCATCCACCCGCGATCGTCGCGACACGCTGTCGCCGCCCGCGGCAGTCGCCCCCGATCCGCAGGCCGATGCCGCCCAGCGCGTGCGCCGCTTCGCGGCCGGCTCCGGACGCTTCGCCGAGGCCTGCCGGATGGCGTGGATCGCACTCGTGTCGCACCGGCTGCGCACGCTGCTGACGATGCTCGGCATCATCATCGGCATCACGTCGGTCGTGTCGATCGTCGCGATCGGCGAAGGCGCGAAGCGCTACATGCTCGACGAGATCGGCAGCATCGGCACGAACACGATCAACATCTACCCGGGCACCGACTGGGGCGACAGCCGCGCCGATGCGATCCAGACGCTCGTGCCCGCCGACGTCGCCGCGCTCGCCGAGCAGCCGTATGTCGACAGCGCGACGCCCGAAACGTCGCGCACGCTGCTGCTGCGCTACCGCAACGTCGACGTGAACGCGCTCGTGAGCGGCGTCGGCGACCGCTTCTTCCAGGCGCGCGGGATGCGTTTGGCGCTCGGTGTCGCATTCGACGAGGACGCGGTGCGCCGCCAGGTGCAGGTGGCCGTGATCGACCAGAACACGCGCCGCAAGCTGTTCGGCGCGACGCGCAACCCGATCGGCGAAGTGTTCCTGGTCGACAACGTGCCGTGCGTCGTGATCGGCGTGACGGCGGACAAGAAGAGTGCATTCGGCAGCGTGAAGAGCCTGAACGTGTGGGTGCCGTACACGACCGCGAGCGGGCGCCTCTTCGGGCAGCGTTATCTCGACAGCATCACCGTGCGCGTGCGCGACGGCCAGCCGAGCGCCGCCGCCGAAAAAAGCCTCGAAACGCTGATGAAGCAGCGCCACGGCCGCAAGGACTTCTTCACGTACAACATGGACAGCGTCGTGAAGACCGTCGAGAAGACCGGCCAGTCGCTGACGCTGCTGCTGTCGTTGATCGCCGTGATCTCGCTCGTCGTCGGCGGGATCGGCGTGATGAACATCATGCTGGTGTCGGTTACCGAGCGCACGCGCGAAATCGGCATCCGGATGGCGGTCGGCGCGCGCCAGTCCGACATCCTGCAGCAGTTTCTCGTCGAGGCCGTGCTGGTCTGCCTGCTCGGCGGCACGATCGGCATCGCGCTGTCGTTCGGGCTCGGCGCGCTGTTCTCGATGTTCGTCGCGCAGTGGAAGATGGTGTTCTCGGCCGGCGCGATCGTGACCGCGTTCGTCTGCTCGACGCTCACCGGTGTGATATTCGGCTTCATGCCCGCGCGCAACGCATCGCGGCTCGATCCGATCGATGCGCTCGCGCGCGACTGACGCAAGGCCCGCCATGACGCGTTCCTCATCGTTTCAGCGCCTCGGCGCATTCGCATGCGCGGCCGCGCTGCTCGCCGGCTGCGCGGGCGCACGCCATGATCCGCTGCCCGCCGTCGCGATGCCCGCGAACTGGGCGGCGCCGGTTTCCGCCGACGCACCGGCCACGACGCGCGACTGGTGGCGCAGCTTCGGCGATCCGCAACTCGACACGCTGATCGACGACGCGCTGCGCGCCAACAACGACCTCGCGATCGCGGCGATCCGCGTGTACCGCGCGCAACTGCAGGCCGGGCTCGCGAATACGAACCTGACGCCCAACGTGACGCTCGGCGCGAACGGCGCCGTATCGCGCACGCTCGATACGCACCAGATGAGCCGGTCGAGCAACGCGAACGCTTCGCTCAGCTATGAAATCGACCTGTGGGGCCGGCTGGCCGCGCTGCGCGACGCCGCGCGCTGGGAAGCCGACGCGACGGCCGCCGATCTCGAAGCCGCGCGGCTGTCGCTGATCGGCACGACCGCGTCGCTGTACTGGCGGATCGGCTTCCTGAACCGGCAGATCGCGCTCGGCGACGCGAACATCGCGTATGCGGTCCGCACGCTCGCGGTCGTCCGGTCACGACACACGGCCGGCGCCGTGTCGGGGCTCGACCTTGCGCAGGCCGAACAAAGCCTCGCCACGCAACGGGCCGCGCAGACACGCCTGATCCAGCAGCGTACCGAGAACCGTCACGCCCTCGCGATCCTGTTCGACCGGCCGCCACAACAGCACGCGGCCGAACCGCCGGCGCTGCCGGACGCGCCGCCGCCGGAAGTGGTGGCCGGCCTGCCGGCCAGCCTGCTCGGCCGGCGCCCCGACTTGCGCGCGGCGGAATTCAGGCTGCGCGAATCGCTCGCGCAGGTCGACGCGACACGTACCAGTTTCTACCCGACCTTCACGTTGACCGGCGCGGCCGGCACGTCGAGCACGAGCCTCGAGCGCGTGCTCGCGAATCCGGTCGGCACGCTCGGGCTCGGCCTCGCCCTGCCGTTCATCCAGTGGAACACGATGCAGCTGCAGATCAAGGTGTCGAAGACGCAGTACGAGGAGGCCGTCGTCGGGTTCCGGCAGAAGCTCTACACGGCACTCGCGGAAGTCGAGAACGCGCTGTCGGCGCGCGTCCAGCTCGAACGCGAGGCCGAACAGCGCGCGCTGTCGCTCGAACAGGCGCAGCGCGCCGAACGGCTCGCCGCCGCGCAGTTCGCAGCCGGCGCGACCGCCGTGCAACCATGGCTCGACCAGCAGCAGCGGCTGCGCGATGCGCAAAGCGCCGACGAACAGACGCGGCTGGACCGGCTCAACAACCAGATGACGCTGTACCGCGCGCTCGGCGGCGGGATGTCCTGACCGGCCCGCGCACCGGGCCGGCCGCCCCTGCCCCGCCGGCCATGCGCGGCGTCATTCGCACACGGCCGCCCCGCGCCGCGCCGGCGCGAACGCCACCGCGCTCGCCGTCGCGAGCACGGCCACGCCGGCCGCGCCGTACACCATCACCCAGCCGAACCCGTGCACGAGCGCCGCGTGCAACGCCGCGCCGGTCGGGTCGGCCTGTGCGAGCGCCGGTGCGATCTCGTGCAGCCCGTCGGTTCGCCCGGAAGCAATCTCCTGCGCGAGCCGGCGCAGCGCCCCGTCGCCGATCGTGCCCGCGACACCGCCCTTCAGGCTCGCGACGATCCCCGCGACCAGCACGAAGCCCATGGCCGCGATATTCAGTGCGAGCGAGATCATCCGCGCGCTCATGTCGATGCCCGACGCCATCCCCGCCCGCGCGCTCGGCACCGCACCCGTCGTCGTATTGGTCACCGGCGTGTTCGTGAGCCCGAGCCCGATGCCGGCGATCACGCAGCCGGGCAGCATCGTCACCCAGCTTGCGTGGTCGGCCGCGCTGCCGATCCGCATCAGCACAAAACCGGCGGCAATCGTGAACAAGCCGCCTGGGATCACGACGCCCGGCCCGTAGCGCAGCGCGAGCCGTTCGCCGAACGGCGGCGCGACCAGCGTCGGCAGCGTGTACGCGAGCAACGCGAGGCCGGCCGTCACGCTGTCGTAGCCGAGCGCGACCTGGAACCAGATCGGCAGGTAGATCATGAACGGCCAGAAGCTGAAGTTCATCCCCATCGAGCCGAAGATCGCGCCGGTGAACGCGCGAATCCGGAACACCGAGAAGTCGAACATCGGCCGCGCGCTCGCGCGTTCCGCGAGGAAGAAGCCGGCCACCGCCAGCACGGTCGCGCCGAGCACGCCGAGGCCGGCGGCACTCGTCAGCCCGAGTTCCGCACTTTGCGTGATGTAGAAGGCCAGGCCGAGCACCGCGAGCGACAGCGTGACGATGCCCGCCACGTCGAGGCTGCCCGCATGCGGATCGCGCGACTCCTGCACCGCGCCGCCGATCAGCGCGAGCGCGACGGCCGCGAGCGGTGCATGAACGAGGAACACCCACGGCCAGTTCGCCAGCGCGACGATCGCGCCGCCGACGATCGGCCCGAAACCGAGCCCGATGCCGAACACGATCCCCCAGATCCCGAATGCGCGGCCGCGCTCGCGCCCCTCGCGGAACTGGTGGGACAGCACCGCAATCTGGCAGATCAGCATCGCACCGCCGCTGGCGCCCTGCAGCAGCCGGCCCGCGACGAGCACCGGCACGTTCGGCGCGAGCCCGCACAGCAGCGACGTCGCGCCGAACAGCAGGGTGCCAATCACGTACACGCGCTTGCGGCCGAACCGGTCGGCGAGCGTGCCGGCCGCCATCAGCACGGTCGTACACGCGATCGTGTACGCGTTCATGATCCACTGCATGCCGTTGAAATCGCCATGCAGCACGTGTTCGAGCGTCGGCAGGATCACCGGCACGCTCGAGATTTCGAGGCCGAACATCAGCGACGTGAGACAGACGGCCGCGAGCGCGACCGCATTCCTGCGGGAGTCGGATAGCGTCATGCGTATTGCGCGGCGGCCCGGCAACGGGCCGCGCGTGCCTCCAGATGAAAAGGATGGGTCGCGCGCGACCGGCAACGCACGCTGAACCGGAATCGGTACTATAGTGAGAATTTCCATCCCCATTGACGCAGGCATTTCTCCAGACTGGGGAACTACAGGACTCAATCACCCCTCCCTCCGATGACCGACAGACTCGACGGCGTGACGACCTTCGTCCAGGTAGTGGAATCGGGCAGCTTCGCGCTCGCGGCGGAGCGGCTCGACATGACGCGTTCGGCCGTCGGCAAGGCGGTCGCGCGGCTCGAGAAGCGGCTCGGTGCGCGGCTGCTGCAGCGCACGACGCGCAGCCAGAGCCTGACCGACGACGGCCAGGCGTACTACGACCGCTGCGTGCGCGCGCTGGCGGAACTGGAAGCGGCGGAGGCCGACCTCGACTGCGGCCGTAACGAGCCGCGCGGCAAGCTGCGCCTGAGCGTGCCGCTCGCGTTCGGGCACCACTGCGTGACGCCCGTCGTGCTCGATCTCGCACGCACCTACCCGGATCTGCGGATCGACGTGTCGATCACCGACCGTTTCGTCGATCTCGTCGAGGAAGGCATCGACCTCGCGGTGCGGATCGGCACGCTCGCGGACAGCACGAGCCTCGCGGTGCGGCGGCTCGGCACGCAATACGGGAGCCTCGGCGCGGCGCCGTCGTATCTCGCGCGACACGGGATGCCGAAGACGCTCGACGACCTGAAGCATCACCGGACGATCGCGTATTCCCGCTCGGGGGTCGTTCAACCGTGGGACTTGCGCGCGCCGGACGGCACGACGGTCCGTATCGACATGCCGCACCAGCTCAGTTTCGACGACGTGCAGGCGATCGCGGCGGCCGGCGCATCGGGGTTCGGGATCGCCTGGCTGCCGAGCTGGCTGCTCGATCACTACGTGAAGCGCGGCGAGATGACGGTCGTGCTCGACCGCTGCTTCGTCTGCGAAGGCGACATCCACGCGATCTGGCCGAAGACGCGCTACCTGCCGCGCAAGACGCGCTGCGTGATCGACGCGTTCGCGCAGGCGATTCCGCCGATGATCGAGCGGTGAGATGCAACGCCCGCCGCGCGGCAGCGTGTGCCCGCGCGGCGCGCCGGCTACGCGCTCACGCCGCGCCGAGATCGGCGAGCGGGTGCGCGAACAGCTTCCACGGCGACGTGAGGAAATGCCGCACGCGTTCGGCGCGCAGCTCGACGAGCGACGCGGGCGCCCAGCGCGGCTTGCGATCCTTGTCGACGAGATGCGCGCGCACGCCTTCGCAGAAGTCGCCTTCCTCGATCGCGCGCGCGACGATGCCGAGCTCCATCCGGAACGATTCGGCGAGCGTCATCTGGCGGCCGCGCAGCAGCGCCTCGCGCGTCACGTACAGCATCGTCGGCGAATGGCCCGTGAGCGCATCGAGCGTCGCCTGCAGCCATTGACGGTGCTCGCGCGACAGTTCCTCGCGCGCGAGATCCTGCGTCAGCGTCGCGACGATCCGCTCGACGGTCGAGCGCTTGTCGAAGTGACGCACGATCCACGGCATCTGCCCGTCGAGCGCCGCATGCGGCACGACGTTGCACGGCGGCTCGAACACCTTGCGCAGCAGCGGCAGCGCATCGCCTTCCCACTTGACGCTTTCGATGCGCGTCTCGAACGTGTCGAGCCACGCGGACGGCACGCACAGATCCGCGAGCTTCGCGGTCAGCGCGTCGGCACCCGACAGCATCGCGCCGGTCAGCCCGACGTACAGCTCGAGTTCGACCGGCATGCGCGACAGGAAATGCGTCGCGCCGACATCGGGCACGAGGCCGATGCGCGTTTCCGGCATCGCGATCTTGCTGCGCTCGGTCGCGACGCGCAACCCGGCGCCCTGCGCAAGGCCCATCCCGCCGCCCATCGTCACGCCGTCCATCAGCGCGACCACCGGCTTCGGGAACGTATGGATCGCGTAATCGAGCCGGTATTCGTCGACGAAGAACGGCAGCCAGGTCTCGCGCTGCGCGACCATCCTGTATAGCGCGCGCACGTCGCCGCCCGCGCAGAAGCCCTTCTCGCCCGCTCCGCGCAACACGACCGCGACGATCTGGTCGTCATGGCGGCAGCGTTCGAGCAGCGCGGCCAGCTCGCCGATCATCGCGTACGACAGCGCGTTCAACGCGGCCGGCCGGTTCAGCGTGATCAGCGCCACGCGATTCACCACGCGGAACAGCACCTCGGGGGCATGCTCCGCGAACGCGTCGTGATTCGTGACCGGCGTGCTCATCGTTGCCCCTCCCCGTCGATGTGCCACTGCGGCGCGCGCTTGCCGAGGAACGCGGCCACGCCTTCGCGCGGATCGCTGGTATCGAACAGGTCGACGAAGCGTTCGCGCTCGACCGCAAGCGCCGCACCGCGCGGCACGCCGCGGCGCGCGAGACCGATCAGCTCCTTGCTGTACGCGACCGCGTGCGGGCTCTGCCGCGCGACGTTGCGCGCCAGCGCCAGCGCCGCGTCGCGCGACGCGCCCGACTCCACGACATCCTCGACGAGGCCGATGCGCAGCGCGGTGGCCGCGTCGACACGCGCGCCGGTCAGGATGATCTTCTTCGCCCAGCCTTCACCGACGAGCCAGGGCAGCGTCTGCGTGCCGAGCCCGCACGGCAGCAGGCCGACCGACGGCTCGGGCAGCGCCATCTGCGCATGGGTCTCGGCGATCCGCAGGTCGCACGCAAGCGCGCATTCGAGGCCGCCGCCCATCGCGTAGCCGTTGATCGCCGCGATCGTCACGACACGCGCGTCGTGCAGCGCCTCGAACGCCGCGCCGAAACGCGACGCCATCGCGCGCGCGACCGCGCGGTCGCCTTCGGCGAAGGTGTTGAGGTCGGCACCCGCGCTGAAGAATTTCGGGCCGTCGCCCGTGATCACCAGCGCGCGCACGCGCGGGTTCGCATTCAGTTCGGCGACGGTGTCCTGCAGTTGCCGCAGCCCGTCGGCGGTAAAGGCGTTCGCAGGCGGACGCTTGAGCGTCGCGCACGCGATCGCGCCGTCGTCGACGTAGTCCAGTTCGATCATGACGCGTCCTTCTTGCTGGCCGGTTGGTACAGGCGGATCACCGCCGAGAAATCGAGCTGGCCGTCGCCACGGCTGCTCATCGTCTGGTACAGCTGCTGCGCGAGCGCGCCGAGATAGACGGGTTGGCGCGCCTGCTTCGCGGCATCGTTCGCGAGGCCGAGATCCTTCAGCATCAGGTCGGTGCCGAAGCCGCCCGAGTAGCCGCGCGACGACGGCGCGGTCTCGATCACGCCCGGATACGGGTTGTAGGTGTCCGAGCTCCAGCAGCGGCCCGTCGACGTGTTGACGATGCCCGCCAGCACCTTCGGGTCGATGCCGAGCGCGACGCCGAGCGACATCGCCTCGGACACCGCCGCCATCGAGATGCCGAGCACGAGGTTGTTGCAGACCTTCGCGACCTGCCCCATCCCCGTCGCACCGCAATGGACGATGTTCTTGCCCATGCCCGCGAGCACGGGCTTCACGCGCTCGAAATCCGCGTCGCTGCCGCCGACCATGAAGGTCAGCGTGCCCGCCGCCGCGCCGCCGGTGCCGCCCGACACGGGCGCATCGACGAACGCGCCGCCGTGCTCGCGCACGAGCGCGCCGAACGCCTGTGCGCTCGCCGGGTCGATCGTGCTCGAATCGATCACGGTCGCGCCCGCGCCGAGGCCGGCGAGCACGCCATTCTCGCCGGACAGCACCGAGCGCACGTGCGGCGCGGCCGGCAGCATCGTGATGACGAACGTCGCGCCCGAGGCGGCATCGCGCGGCGACGCGGCCACCTGTGCGCCGGCATCCTGCAGTGCGCGCAAGGCGTCAGCGCTCAGGTCGAACGCGTGCACTTCGTGGCCGGCTTTCAGCAGGTTCAGCGCCATCGGCGCGCCCATGTGGCCGAGGCCGATAAAACCGATTTTCATGTTGTCCTCCACGGCTCAGTGGAGCCGGATCGTCGTATTCACCGGGCCGGCCGTCGTGTCGTCGTCGAACCAGCGTGCGGTGACCGTCTTGGTCTGCGTGTAGAACTGCACGACCTGCTTGCCGTACGGGCCGAGATCGCCGAGCTTCGAGCCGCGCGAACCGGTGAAGCTGAAGAACGGCACGGGCACCGGGATCGGGATGTTGATGCCGACCTGGCCGATGTCGATCTCGCTCTGGAACTTGCGCGCGGCCGCGCCGCTTTGCGTGAACAGGCCCACGCCGTTGCCGAACGGGTTCGCGTTGACGAGCGCGATCGCGTCGTCGAGCGTGTCGGCTTCGAGCACGACGAGCACCGGGCCGAAGATTTCGTGCGTGTAGATCGACATGTCGGTCTTTACGCCCGAGAAGATCGTCGGGCCGATGAAGTTGCCGCTTTCATAGCCGGCCACCTTCACGTCGCGGCCGTCGAGTTCGAGCTTCGCGCCTTCGCTCACGCCCGCTTCGATCAGCGACAGGATGCGCGCCTTCGCGGCCTTCGACACGACCGGGCCGACGTCGGTGCCGGCTTCCGCACCCGCATTCACCTTCAACAGCTTCGCCTTCGCGACGAGATCGGGCAGCCAGTCGCGCGCTTCGCCAACCAGCACCGCGACCGACGTCGCCATGCAGCGCTGCCCCGCCGCGCCGAAGCCCGCGCCGACGAGCGCATTGATCGTCTGCTCGCGGTTCGCATCGGGCAGCACGACCGCATGGTTCTTCGCGCCCATCATCGACTGCACGCGCTTGCCGTGCGCGCTGCCGAGGTTGTACACGTGCGTGCCGACGGCGGTCGAGCCGACGAACGAGATCGCCTTCACGAGCGGATGCGTGCAGATCGCGTCGACGACTTCCTTGCCGCCGTGCACGACGTTCAGTACCCCTTTCGGTACGCCGGCCTCGATCGCGAGCTCGACGAGCTCCATCGTCGACATCGGATCCTGCTCGGACGGCTTCAGCACGAACGTGTTGCCGCAGACGATCGCCATCGGGAACATCCACAGCGGAATCATCGCGGGGAAGTTGAACGGCGTGATGCCCGCGCACACGCCGAGCGGCTGGCGCAGCGTGTAGGTATCGACGCCGCCCGCGACGTTCTCCGCGAATTCGCCGAGCTGCAGCGAGCCGATCGAGCACGCGTGCTCGACCACTTCGAGGCCGCGGAAGATGTCGCCTTCGGCATCGGGGATCGTCTTGCCCTGCTCGGCCGTCAGCGTCTTCGCGATGCGCTGCTGGTTCGTGCGCACCAGATCCTGGAACTTCAGCATGATGCGCATGCGCGCGGCGATCGGCGTGTTCTTCCACGTCGCATACGCGGCGTGCGCGGCCTGCACGGCCGCGTCGACTTCCTCGACGGTCGCGAACGGCACGCGCGCGAGCACCTGCTGCGTCGCCGGGTTGACGATGTCGCGCCACTCTTTCGTGGCGGACTCGACGAAAGCGCCGTCGATCAGCAGCTTGACCGTCGGCACGTCTTGCCCCGTCCGGGGCGTCGGATTCGCGTTCATCGATCCCTTCTCCTTGCAGAGGGCCGCGAAGCGCGATATCGCCGCGCGGCCGGTTCAGTTCGGCTGCGGGCGGCGGCCGCGGAATGCGGCGCGCGGCCCGCGGTCACGTCATTTCAGTTCGGCAGCAAAATCTTCTTCCCAGTATTCGCCGGGCATGCGCGCGGTCGCGTCGTCGCCGCGCTCGATCTCGCGGCGGCGCAGCTCGACGCGGCGGATCTTCCCCGAGATCGTCTTCGGCAGCTCCGCGAATTGCAGGCGGCGGATGCGCTTGTACGGCGCGAGCTTCTCGCGCGAGAAACGGAAGATCTCCAGCGCGAGCGCGGGGCTTTCCTCGTAACCCTGCCGCAGCGTGATGAAGGTCTTCGGCACCGACAGCCGCACGGGGTCGGGGCTCGGCACGACGGCCGCCTCGGCGATCGCCGGATGCTCGATCAGCACGCTTTCCAGTTCGAACGGGCTCAGCCGGTAGTCGGACGACTTGAACACGTCGTCCGCGCGGCCGATGTAGACGTAATAACCGTCGTCGCCGCGCATCGCGATGTCCGACGTGCGGTAGTGGCCGTCGCGCATCGCGTAGGCGGTTGCATCGGGGTTGTTCGCATAGCCTTTCATCAGGCCCACCGGGCGCGTGACGTCGGCGCCGATCGGCAGCGCAACCTCGCCTTCTGTCACGGGCGCGCCGTCCGGGTCGAGCAGCGTAATGCGGTAGCCGGGCAGCGGCCGGCCCATCGAGCCCGCGACCACCGGCTGGCCCGGCGAGTTGCCGATCAGGCAGGTCGTTTCGGTCTGGCCGTAGCCGTCGCGAATCGCGATGCCCCACGCCTTCTTCACGCGCTCGATGATCTCGGGATTCAGCGGCTCGCCCGCGCCGACGATCTCGCGCAGCTTCACGTCGAACGACGCGAGCGGCTGCTGCACGAGCATGCGCCACACGGTCGGCGGCGCGCACAGCGTCGTCACCTGGTATTTGACGAGCGCATCGAGCACCACCTTCGGCTCGAAGCGCGCGTAGTTGAATGCGAACACGCAGGCCTGCGCGTTCCACGGCGCGAAGAAGCAGCTCCATGCGTGTTTCGCCCAGCCCGGCGAGCTGATGTTCCAGTGGATGTCGCCCGGCTGCAGGCCGACCCAGTACATCGTCGACAGGTGCCCGACCGGATAGGTGCGATGCGTATGCTCGACGAGTTTCGGCTTCGACGTCGTGCCCGACGTGAAGTACAGCAGCATCGGATCGTTCGCGTGCGTGACGGCGTCCGGCTCGAATTCGGCGCTCGCCGCATAGCCGTCGTTCATCGCGAGCCAGCCCGCGCGCGGCGCGCCCGCGACGATCTTCTGCGCGAGGCCGAGGTCGGGCTGGTCGAATTTCGCGGTTTCGTTCTCGTCGACGATCGCGTATTTCGCGCCGCCGATCTGCACGCGGTCGCGCACGTCGTCGGGCGACAGTTGCGTGGTGGCGGGCAGGACGATCGCGCCCAGCTTCATCGCGGCGAGCATCGCGTCCCACAGCTCGACACGGTTCGGCAGCATCAGCAGGATGCGGTCGCCGCGCACGACGCCGATCGAGCGCAGCCAGTTCGCGATCCGCGACGAACGCTCGGACATCTGCGCGAACGAATACGGATCGCCCGTGCCGGTGGCCGCGTCGACGATCCACAGTGCGGGCTGGTCGTTGCCGCGCGCCATCGGGTCGAAGTAGTCGAGCGCCCAGTTGAACGCGTCGAGCACCGGCCATTCGAAATCGCGGTACGCGGTTTCGTAGTCGGTGCGATGGCGCAGCAGAAAGTCGCGTGCGTTCAGGAATGCCTGTACCGTCATCGTTTTGTCTCCTGTCGACGAGAGTTAGCGCTTCAGCGCTTACTCTCGTCCCATGCCTCGTGCGGTCGACGAGCGTCAGCGCTTCAGCGCTTGCTCTCGTCCCATGCCTTGCGCGGTCGACGAGCGTCAGCGCTTCAACGCTTCCTCTCGTCCCATGCCTCGCGGTGAACCGGCAGCATGACTGCAGCGCATGCCCGGTCTCCTCTGTCGCGGTGCACGGTCACGTCGTTGCGTGCCGCGTTCACCGCACTGCCCTCGTGCCCTGCGCGATGCTTCTTTTCGACCCGGATGTCGCGGCTCAAAGCTGCCGCGCGATCACCATCCGCTGCACTTCGCTGGTGCCTTCGTAAATCTGCGTGATGCGCGCGTCACGATAGTGGCGCTCGACTTCGTAATCGACCAGGTAGCCGTAGCCGCCGTGGATCTGGATCGCGTCCGAACACACGCGCTCGGCCATCTCCGACGCGAACAGCTTCGCCTGCGACGCTTCCGACAGGCACGGCAAGCCGGCCGTGCGCAGCTTCGCCGCGTGATGCACGAGCAGGCGCGCGGCGTTGATCTGCACGGCCATGTCGGCGAGCTTCTGCTGGATCGCCTGGTGCTCGGCGATTGGCTTGCCGAACTGCACGCGCTCGCCCGCATAGCGGCGCGCCTTGTCGAACGCGGCGCGCGCGATGCCGAGCGCCTGCGCGGCGATGCCGATGCGCCCGCCTTCGAGGTTCGACAACGCGATCTTCAGCCCTTCGCCGCGATTGCCGAGCAGGTTTTCTTCCGGAATCGCGCAGTTCTCGAACGTGATCGGGCACGTGTCCGACGCGCGGATGCCCATCTTCTTCTCGGGCTTGCCGACGATGAAGCCCGGCGTGTCGGTCGGCACCAGAAATGCGGAAATGCCGCGTTTGCCGGCTTCCGGGTCCGTCATGGCAAAAACGATCGCGACACCCGCGCGCTGGCCGTTGGTCACGAACTGCTTCGCGCCGTTCAGCACCCATTTGCCGTCGCGCAGTTCGGCCCGCGTGCGCAGGTTGTTCGCCTCGGAACCCGCATGCGGCTCGGTCAGGCAGAACGCGCCGATCACGCGGCCGGCCGCCATGTCGGCCAGCCAGCGATCCTTCTGCGCGGGCGTGCCGAAGCCGAGGATCGGCCCGCAGCCGACCGAGTTGTGCACGCTCATCATCGTCGCGCACGCGGCGTCGCCGGCGGCGACTTCTTCCATCGCCAGCGCGTAGGCCACGTAGTCCGTATACGAGCCGCCCAGCTCCTGCGGCACGATCATCCCGAGCAGGCCGAGTTCGCCGAGCTGCGCGACGATGGCGTCGGGCAGGTGTGCTTCGTGGTCCCACTGCGCCGCGTTCGGCGCCAGCATCTCGGTGGCAAAGGCGCGTGCGGCGTCGCGGATCATCCGCTGGTCTTCGGTGTAAAGCTCGTCCATGGTGCTGCTGTCTCCCGCGGCCGCCGGGCGCGACCGTCCTTGCGTTTCGATGCAACAAGTGTAGGCAAGCACGCGCGACTGTTCGATGCTCGCGCCGCTCATTTACACTGAGCGTTTTTGCCACACCGGCGGCACGGATGAAGCAGGAAGACAAGGGAACCGTCGCGATCAGCCTCGTCGCTTACAGCGTCGCGCTCGCGACCCGGCGCGGCGTCGCGGCCGAACCGCTGCTCGCGCAGGCCGGCATCGCCCCGGCGCTGCTCGGACAGCCGCGCGCACGCGTGTCCGCGCAACAATACGGCGCACTGTGGAACGCGATCGCGCGCACGCTCGACGACGAGTTTTTCGGGCAGGATCGCCACCCGATGCGCAGCGGCAGTTTCATCGCGATGAGCCAGGCGGCGCTGACCGCGCGCGACGGCCTGCACGCGATGGCACGCGCGGTGAATTTCATGCACTGCGTGCTCGACGACCTGCACGCCGAGCTCGACGCGAACCCGCAGCGCGTGCGGTTGCGCTTCGTGCACCGCAACAACGGTGCGACGCCGGCGATGTTCACGTATGCGACCTATTTCATCATCGTCTACGGGCTGACCTGCTGGCTGATCGGGCGGCGCATCCCGCTGCTGCATGCGAGCTTCCGCTGCGACACGCCGCCCGCCGACCATGAATACCCGTCGATGTTCTGCGACGACATGCGTTTCAACGAACCCGATTCGTATGTCGATTTCGATCCCGAATTCGCGACGCTGCCGGTCGTGCAGAACGCGAAGACGCTGAAGACGTTCCTGCGCAACGCGCCGGCGAGCTTCATCGTCAAGTACCGCAACCCGAACGCGCTCGCGCAGCGCGTGCGCGCGGTGCTGCGCGGGATGCCGCCCGCCGCGTGGCCGGGCGCGGGCGGGATGGCCGCGCGGCTGCACGTGGCCGAGGCCACGCTGCGCCGCAAGCTGCACCAGGAAGGCCACGCGTACCAGTCGATCAAGGACACGCTGCGGCGCGACCTCGCGTTCGAGGCGCTGGCCGATCCCGCGCGCACGATCGCCGACGTCGCGGCTGCAACCGGTTTCGCGGAACCGAGCGCGTTCTACCGCGCGTTCCGCAAATGGAGCGGGCGCAGCCCGGCCGACTATCGCGACGAAGTGCTTGCGCGCGGCGGCGGCGCGAGCTGAGGCCGGCACGGCACTCGCTTCGCGCTTTCCGCCGAAACCGCCTAATCTTTAAGCATCGGGCCCACGCCCTTTCCGCAAGCCGGATGGCGCACGGCCACGCGCCGCCCGGACGCCCCGATGCACTTTCACCGTCACGGGCCGTCGCCGGTGCCTGCCACGCCCGGCGGCCACCCTCGTCACCCGCTGTCCGCGCGGGTCGCGCGCGCCGCGCTGTTCGCGGCGCTGCTGGTCGTGTGTGCCGCGGTCGCCGCGCCGCCGTCCGCCGACACACCCGACACACCCGCCGCACCCGCCGCCGCCCGCCCGGTCATCGTGATCCCGATCAACGGCGCGATCGGGCCCGCCAGCGCCGATTTCATCGTGCGCTCGCTCGACCGTGCGGCACGCCAGCACGCGCCGCTCGCGATCCTGCAGCTCGACACGCCCGGCGGCCTCGACACGTCGATGCGGCAGATCATCAAGGCCATCCTCGGCTCGCCCGTGCCGGTCGCCGCGTTCGTCGCGCCGGGCGGCGCGCGGGCCGCCAGCGCGGGCACCTACATCGTCTATGCCAGCCACTTCGCGGCGATGGCGCCCGGCACCAATCTCGGCGCGGCGTCGCCGGTGCAGTTCGGCATCGGCGGCGCCGCGCCACCGGGTGCGAACCCCGCTGCACCACGCCCGCCGGCCGGAACCCCGGGTGCGTCAGGGGCATCCGGCGCATCCGAGGCCGCCACGCAGGCCGCATTGCCGACCGACACGCAATCGACCGAGATCCGCAAGGCGATGCAGGACGCGTCCGCCTACATCCGCGGCCTCGCGCAGCTGCGCGGGCGCAATGCCGAATGGGGCGAGCGTGCGGTGCGCGAAGCCGTCAGCCTGTCGGCCAGCGAGGCGCGCGCGCAGCACGTCGTCGACCTGATCGCACAAGATCCGGCCGACCTCGCGCGCCAGCTCGACGGTCATACCGCGACGACCACCGCCGGCACGGTGAAGCTCGCGACCACGCACGCGCCGCTCGTCATCGTCGAGCCCGACTGGCGCAGCCGCTTCCTCGCGATCATCGCCGATCCGAACGTCGCGCTGATCCTGCTGACGATCGGCATCTACGGCCTCTTCTTCGAGTTCGCGAACCCCGGCTTCGTGCTGCCGGGCGTCGCCGGCACGATCTGCCTGCTGGTCGGGCTGTTCGCGATGCAGTTGCTGCCGATCAGCTATGCGGGCCTCGGCCTCGTGCTGCTCGGCCTCGGCTGCCTGGTCGCCGAGGCGTTCCTGCCGACCTTCGGCGTGCTCGGTTTCGGCGGGATCGTGTCGTTCACGATCGGCGCGCTGATGCTGATCGACACCGACGTGCCCGGCTACGGGATTCCATGGCCCGTGATCGCGAGCCTGGCGCTCGGCGGCGGGCTGCTCGTCGCGGGCGTGTCGAGCGTCGCGCTGCGCGCGCGGCGGCGCCCGGTCGTGACGGGTGCCGAGGCGATGGTCGGCAGCATCGGCGAAGTGCTCGACGACGGCCTGCGCGCCGACCAGCCGCACGAGACAGCCGGCACGGCTACATCGGCCGCGGGCTGGGCTCGCGTGCATGGCGAGCGCTGGCGGGTGGCCAGCAGCGCGCCGCTTGCCGCGGGCTGCCGCGTGCGCGTCACCGGCCGCCAGGGGCTGCTGCTCACCGTCGCGCCGCTGTACGACGTGCCGGCGCAGGAACAACAACACCAAGGTGAACCAACATGATCGGCTACACATTCGGCTTCAGCAGCGTCCTGATCGTCTTCGCCGTGGTGCTCGTCGCGTCGTCGATCCGCATCTTCCGCGAGTACGAGCGCGGCGTGGTGTTCATGCTCGGCCGCTTCTGGAAGGTGAAGGGGCCGGGGCTCGTGCTGATCATCCCGATCGTTCAGCAGGTCGTGCGGATCGACCTGCGCACCGTCGTGTTCGACGTGCCCGCGCAGGACGTGATCACGCGCGACAACGTGTCGGTGAAGGTCAATGCGGTCGTGTATTTCCGCGTCGTCGATCCGGAGAAGGCCGTGATCCAGGTCGCGCGCTTCTTCGACGCGACGAGCCAGCTCTCGCAGACGACGCTGCGTTCGGTGCTCGGCAAGCACGAGCTCGATGCGCTGCTGGCCGAGCGCGAGCAGCTGAACGCCGACATCCAGAAGACGCTCGACGCGCAGACCGATGCGTGGGGGATCAAGGTGTCGACCGTCGAGATCAAGCATGTCGACCTGAACGAGACGATGATCCGCGCGATTGCGCGACAGGCCGAGGCCGAACGCGAGCGGCGCGCGAAGGTGATTCATGCGGAAGGCGAACTGCAGGCGTCGGAGAAACTGCTGCAGGCCGCGCAGCGGCTCGCGCTGCAGCCGCAGGCGATGCAGCTGCGCTACCTGCAGACACTGACGACGATCGCGGCGGACAAGAACTCGACGATCGTGTTTCCGCTGCCGATCGATCTGCTGGGGGCGTTGCTGGAGCGGTTGGGAGGAAAGCGGGAGGAATGAGGCAGACATTCGGATCCTCACCGGATTCGCCGGACGAGAGGCAGCAGGCATCGATACCGACCGGCGCCCCCATCTGCCGAATGGTATGGAAGGTGGCCGCTTACGGTCCGATGGCGTATACAACGAGATCCTCATGCATGGCAGTACGGATCGACGATGGGCAAGACTCGGACAAGGAAGACGGCACCGGCGACGCCAACCAGGGCCTATGGCAAGGTGGCCCTCAGTGCCGAGGAAACGCTTCATCGGCTGTGGCAACGCGGCCTGCGCATCGACGATCGCCCGGCGAACTTGCGCATGCTCCGGTCGATCGGCCATTTCCGGTTGCTGGTCTACATGCGGCGGTTCCAGAACCCCACGACCAGGCGATTCTGGCCTCGAACCCGATTCTCCGACATCGTTGAACTCTACGCATTCGATCGACGTCTGCGCTCGATCACGATGGACGCGGTCGAGCGCATTGAGGTTGCACTGCGCGCCGCACTCAGCGATCCCCTCGCAATCGACTACGGCAGCCACTGGTACGTCGAGAGGGACCGTTTCGTCGACCTGCGCCACTACGCGCGCGTTCTGGATCAGATCGCCCGGGAGTGTGAAACCCGGAAGGGCTCGGCACTGACTCACTACTATCGGACCTATGCCAGCCCCGACCTGCCGCCGATCTGGCTGGTCTGCGAGCGGCTGAGCCTGGGCGCATTGTCCCGAATTTTCAGCGCGCTCTCGATGCGCGACCGCAAGGTCGCCGGACGCCATGCGTGGCCGGACATCCCTGATACGGTGCTCACCAGCTGGCTGCAATCGCTCACCGACCTGCGCAATGCGTGTGCGCACCACGCCCGGCTTTGGGGAATGAAGCTGACGGTATCGCCTCCCGCCAAGCCGGCCGGGCGAACGCTCGCCCGGTATGCTCCGGAAATGACCCGGCCGGAGACGTTCTACGCCCGCGCAACGATGATGAAGGCCCTGCTCGACCCACTCGGTCATGGGAGCGAATGGCGCGAAGCCTTGCGAGCGACGTTGACGGGGTGTGAGCACGTGGACGCGGCGGCCCATCTCGGCTTCACGACCGATTGGCATTCGACGCCGGCGTGGCGGTGAGTTCAGGGCGGATACAACCGAACACGCGGCAGGATGCCCGTCATGCATCCGTTTTCGACACGATGCATTTTGACATTCGTTCGATACTTCGCTAGGATTGCCGATGAAAACGCTGGGGACGCCTCTCGACGATGCGCAACACTTCAGACGGCAAAAGGACGCGCAAGCGTCCTTTTTTATTGCCCGCCTCCTCCGTTGCGAGCTCGATCCGCTTCCCTCCCCGGATTCGGTACCACTCCCGCACCTGATCGATCGTCCTGCGCTTCTCCTTCATTTTCGTGTTTCCGCTGCCGATCGATCTGCTGGGGGCGTTGCTGGATCGGCCGGGTATGCCGCGCGAGCGCTGAGACGAACGAGTTCCGGCTCGCGCGACGCGCCGCCGTCGATCCCGCCGGATGCCGGACGCCGGGCCGCCACGGCCCGGCATCAAGCACCCGTCAGGCCAGCAGCTTACGCTCGGTCTTGCCGTACTTGATCGACTTCTCGTCGGGAATCATCAGGCCCGTGTGCTCGTCGCGGCCCTGCAGCAGGAAACGCGCATCCGGCTGGCCGATCTGCCCGGCCGCGAGCTTGCTGTCCGCGCCGATCTCGCCCTTCTTCATCCGGTTGACGATCACGCCGGCAGCGGTGTCCTTGAAGTCGCGCAGCATCCACGCGTCGCCGTCGCTGTCGCCGAACACCAGCAGCGGGCCGTAGCCCTTCTTCGATTCGAGCACGTTGCGGATGCCCACCGTCTTGCCGGGCCCCCAGTTGAAATGCCAGCCGGCCGGATAGGTGCTCGTGTACTTGCCGTCCTGCATGTCGAGGCGCAGGCCGATCACGTTTTCAGGCGGCACGCCGTAGCCATAGTTCGGATTGCCGGCGAACACGCGCACCACATCGTCGAGCGACGCGGTGCTCACGTACACGTCGATGCCGTTCGCGCGCAGCGTGTGCATCACCGCGCGGATTTCCTCATGGATGCGAATGCCGTGGAAATGCGTATCGGCGACGACGCCGGCCTTGCCCGGCAGCGTCTTCGGGCTTTCGTAGCGTACCTTGCGCAGCGCGTCGCCGATCCCGTAGTTGTCCGACGCTTCCGCCATCGCCTGCAGCTCGGCGGTCGTCATGTTCTTGTAGAAATAGATGATCCACTTGTAGCCGACTTCGAGCGGGTGCGTGTCGCAGATCGCGTCGTACATGAAGTACAGCTTCGCGCGGAAATCCTTGAACTGGTCGGTCTCGTGAATCTCGTCGAGGCTCTTGCTGCCGCCGAAACCCTTGTAGTTCGCGTAGAGCCAGCGGTAGTCGGATTCGACGTCGGCGGCGAGATCCTCCATCGTCACCGGCTTGCCGTCGACGGTCGTGTAGTCCTTCATGAACGCGCCCTTCGGCACGTCCTTCCACATCACGCCGACGAATTCGTCCGGTGTCAGCTTGTATTGCAGATGGTTGATCTGGTACATCAGCAACGCCTCTTCGCAGTCGTTCATGATGCACGTGTTGTCCCAGTCGAACACCGCGTACGGGCGGCGCTTTTCGTCGTAGCGCGCGCTCGCGACGCCATGCTGGTCGAGCACCGCCTGCAGGCGCGCGGCGTTGAACGGCGACCAGCGGCCCGGGTCCAGCGCGTCCGGCGCGGTGGCGCTCTTTGCGTCGGCGGTGCCGGCCTTGAGCATCAGCGACGTCGCAGCGGTCGCCGCGGCAAGGGTGTTCATGAACTGGCGGCGTTGCATGGTCTCTCTCCGTGGAAATGTCGAATCGGTTCCGGTCACTGCCCCGTGCGGCGCACTGGCGGGTCATCGCCACCGCGAAGCCGGGACTGCCTCGAATCGGGGGACGAATGATGTGACGAAATTATTTCGGCAATTTGACAGCGTCACGCCGCGACACGACGGCGAGTTGATCCGGCGCGACATGCCGGGCATCACGAAGCGATCGAACACGGCCGTCCGGGCCGGCGACGCAGCCGCTCGCGACATCGTCCGGAAACCTAGAGGCTCCCCTCCATTTCCCCCTGCCATTAGGACAAATCCTCACGTCCCGGCACGTGGAACCGTCTATGATCGTTACATTGATCAATGACACATTAAATGCTGACTGAATAACCCGCGACGGCGACGCCAGCGGACGGATTCCGGATCAGCGCCCCCTTGGAGACGCATCATGGCCGACCACTCGCTGCCGGAAGTCCACCTCGACGAGCTGCCGCAATTCCGCGCGGTCCAGCAGCTTGCCTACCGCTGTGTCGAGACCGTCGGCGCGATGCTCTACCCCGGCATCACCGAAAAGGAAGCCGCGCGCCTGCTGACCGAATGGCTGCAGGACAACGGCGTACACGACTGGCTGCACAAGCCGTTCGCGTGGTTCGGCGACCGCACCGCGTTCGAAGGCTTCTCGGGCCTCAAGCACATGGGCGGCTTCAATCTCGCGTTCTTCCCGAGCAACCGCCAGCTCGAAACCGACATGCCGGTGATCCTCGACGTCGCGCCGGTGCTCGACGGCATCGTGGCCGACGTCGGCTACGCGCACTGCCTCGGCCAGAACCCGATCCTAGAGCAGCTGAAGGATGACCTGATGGACCATCGCGACCTGATCGTGCGGCTCGTGAAGGCGCGCCGGCCGATGGCCGAGGTCGCGCAGGAAGTCGACGCGCTGTGCCGCCGCCAGGGTGTCGAGCCGCGCCACAAGGCCTATCCGTTCAAGGTGCTCGCGCATCGCGTCGCGAAGATCCACAAGCTGTCGAAGCCGCGCTTCGTCGCGCGCTTCGGGCTGAACGCGACGCGCAACCTGCTCCTCGACCAGGGCCGCGCGGCGAAACGGCAAGGCTGGTCGCCGCTGTGGTCGATCGACCGCCGCTCCGAGCATGCGCCCGTGCCGGGCCTGTGGGCCGTCGAGCCGCATCTCGGCTTCGCCGGTGTCGGCGCGAAATTCGAGGAGCTGCTCGTGATCACCGAAGACGACGCGTACTGGCTCGACGAAGACCTGCCGCACGTGCGCCGCTGGCAGCGCCGCCAGGCCGAGCGTGCGCAGGCCGTCGCGACCGTCCCGGCCGCCGCCTGACGCATCCTCGCCTTCCCCCCGACTCCCTGAACGACGGACTCACGATGCAGCCTCTTTCCAACGAAGCGCCGCTGGCCCTGTTCGAATCGGTTCATGGCGAAACGGCGGTCGCCTCCGGCGACCTGACGCTCGCGGTCAGGACCTGGGGCGACGCGGCCCGCTCGCCGGTCGTGCTCGTGCACGGTTATCCCGACGACAGCAGCGTCTGGCAGCACGTCGCGCCGCTGCTCGCGCGCAAGCACTACGTGATCGCATACGACGTGCGCGGCGCGGGCCTGTCCGGCGCGCCGAAGCGCACGGCCGACTACCACCTCGCGAAGCTGACCGACGATTTCGTCGCGGTGATCGACGCGCTCTGCCCCGGCCGCGCCGTGCATCTGGTCGCGCACGACTGGGGTTCGATCCAGGGCTGGGAATTCGTCACCGATCCGCGCCTTTCCGGCCGCATCGCGTCTTACACGTCGTGCTCGGGGCCGTGCCTCGACCATGTCGGCTTCTGGCTGCGCGAACGCGTGCTGCACCCGACGCCCGCGTCGCTCGCCAGGCTCGGCGGCCAGCTCGTGCGCTCGTGGTACGTGTACCTGTTCCACCTGCCGTTCATCCCCGAGCTCGGCTGGCGGCTGTGGCTCGGCCGCGCGTGGCCGCGCCTGCTGCGCCGGCTCGAGAAAACGCCCGTCGCGCCGCGTCCGACGCAAGCCGACGACGGCGCGCGCGGCGTGCGCCTCTATCGCGCGAACTTCATCCGCTGCCTGTTCGCGCCGCGCGAACGCCATGCGCATGCACCGGTGCAGACGATCGTGCCGCTCGGCGACAAGTACGTGAGCCCCGCGCTGTCCGAGAACCTGTCGCGCTGGGTGCCGCAGTACTACCGCCGTGAGGTCGCGGCCGGCCACTGGCTGCCGCTCGCCGATCCGGCGCGCTTCGCGGATCTGGCCGGGCAACTGATCGACGCGGTCGAATCGGGCAACGAGCCGCCCGCGCTCGCGAACGCGCGCCGCCGCGCAACGAGCGGCCGCTTCAGCGGCAAGGTCGCGGTCGTCACCGGCGCGGGCAGCGGCATCGGCCGCTGCGCGGCGCTCGCGTTCGCGCGCGAAGGCGCGACGATCGTCGCTTGCGACATCGATCCCGCAAGCGCCGAACGCACCGCGCTGCTGATCGGGCTGACCGGCGCGCAGGCCCACGCGAAGCGCGTCGACGTCGGGTCCGCCGACGAAATGGAAGCGCTGGCGACGTGGGTCGGCAGCGAACTCGGCGGCGCGGACGTGGTGATCAACAACGCCGGCATCGGCATGGCCGGCGGCATCCTCGACACGAGCACGCGGCACTGGGAGCGCATCCTGCACGTGAACCTGTGGGGCGTGATCCACGGCTCGCGGCTGTTCGCGCAGCAGATGGCCGCGCGCGGCACCGGCGGGCACATCGTCAACACCGCGTCGGCCGCCGCGTTCGGGCCGTCGCGCGACCTGCCCGCGTATGCGACGACGAAAGCCGCCGTGCTGATGCTCAGCGAATGCATGCGCGCGGAGCTCGCGGAAAAAGGCATCGGCGTGACGGCCGTGTGCCCCGGCTTCGCGGAGACCGGAATCATGGCGTCGACGCAATACGCGGGCGCCAATGCCCAGGACGAAGCGCGGCTGCGCAAGCGCGCGACGAAGCTGTACCAGATGCGCGGCCTGAAACCCGAAACCGTCGCGCAGGCGATGGTCGACGGCGTGCTGCGCAACCGCCCCGTCGTCGCCGTCGGCGGCGAGGCGCACGCGATGCGCTTCGTCGGCCGCTTCATGCCGTGGCTCGGCCGGATGATCGCCCGCGTCAGCATGGCATCGCATTGACGGCGCACGCCGCCGCACAGGGAGACAAAGATGACCGATACCGCCGACTATCACAAGATCAAGGCCCGGCACGTGAAGTTCGACTTCAGCGACACACCGGTCACCTGGGTGCCGAACGACCCGGGCAGCACGCACATCATCAACACGCTGAACCTGCTGTTCCCGGAAGGCGAGCTGTGGTTCTGCCGCGTGTACAACAAGGCCTTGCCGCTGATCACCGACGCGCGCCTGCGCGACGAGGCCGAAGGCTTCCTGCGGCAGGAGGCCGTGCACTCGCGTTCGCACGGCGGCGTGCTGAAGCATTACTACGACCGGCACGGGATCGACACGAAGCCGTTCACGCAAAAGCTCAACCGGCTGTTCACGCGCGTGCTCGGCGAACAACCGCTCGGGCTGAAGATCGGCCACACGCGTTTCTGGCTGCGGCAGCAGCTCGCGGTGATCGCGTCGCTCGAGCATTTCTTCGGTTATCTCGGCAACTGGGTGCTCAACGCGCACGGGCTCGACGAGGGGAAAGCCGATCCGACGATGGTCGACCTGCTGCGCTGGCACGGCGCGGAGGAGGTCGAGCACCGCACGGTCGCGTTCGACATCTACCGGCACATGGGCGGCACCTATCCGGAGCGCTGCGTGCACATGGCGTTCGTGATCCTGCTGCTGCTCTACTACATCACGACGGGCGCGAAGTTCATGTACCGGCGCGACCCGGACGCCGGCCGCTACCCGGGTTTCGTGCTCGCGTGGTGGCAAGGCTCGCGGCGCGGGCACCTGCCGTCGTTCTGGAAGGTGATCGGCGCGGCGCTGCGCTATTTCAAGCCCGGCTATACGCCGCATCACGAAGGCTCGACCGAACAGGCGCTCGCGTACCTCGCCCGCTCGCCGGCCGCACAGGCGGCCGCGCACGGCGGCAACTGGGGCACGGCGAAGGGCGCCTGACCGGGTTTCTTGCCGGCTCCACGAGCGGCGCCCGCCGAAATGCGTACAATCGCGGCTTCAATTTCCCGGAGGTGCCGCGATGGCCATGAAGAAAACCGATCTCGAAAAGAACAAGGCGCTCAAGCTGACGCACGCGATGAAGCAGTCGAGCTCAGCACGTTTCGGCAAGGGTGCCGAAGAAGTCGCCAAGCTCGACCGCCGCGCGCAGCGCAAGCTCGACCAGGAACAGGGCCTCGTGCCGTTCGCATGCAAGCTCAATGCCGAACTCGTCGAACAGCTGAAGGCGCGCGCGGCCACGCACCCGGAAGGGATGACGGGCCTCCTGTCCGAGCTGCTCGTGAACGGCCTCGCGCAACGCGACGCGTAACCGTCACGTATCTCGAAATTTCCGTTGACATCGATGCGCTGCCACGACACACTCGTTCGCATGCTTATGCTCAAGCCCGCCGCCATCGCGCATGAAAACCGAGTGAACGCCCATCCGTGGCGAGCACCGGAGGCGCTTGTGCGTTAGCATCGAGATTCAGTTGCGCATGTCACAAGGCCTCGCCGGAAGCGGATGAGGCCTTTTTGTTTTGGTGCGCGTCATCCCGCCCGGCTCAACGGAAGGAGATGACGATGGACCAAGCAAGCCGGCTGGTTGTCTGCCCCGATCGGTGCCGCACCGATGCGATCGCGTTGCCGCGGGTCGTGATCCAGTTCACGGTCGCGCCGCGCAAGACGCTGGCGTGGCGCGCGCAAAACGATGCCGAGATTCGCGTGCACGACGCGACACTGTGGGTCACGCGGCTGGGCAGCGTCGACGATTACTGGATACGAACCGGCGACGTGCTGCGCGTGCGGCGCGGCGATCGCATCTGGATAAGCACCGACGACACCCGTCCGGCCGAAGCATCGATCACGACCGCGTACGCGACGGGACGCGGCGCATGGCTGGCGCATGCGCTCGCGCGAATGCGCAGCCTGTTGCGCGAACGATGTCGAAGTCGCTCATGACGAACGTGTCGCGACGCATGCGATCCGGGAGCGCGGCCACTCGCGCGCAGCCGCCGACGCATCCCCTTTACTATCTCTAAAATTGTCGTTGACAACGCCGTTCCACGAAGACAAACTCGTTCGCATGCCTACGTACACGCTCGTCTCCGCCTCGATTCATCGATCGATGAACATTCGAAAGAATGGTTCACGGGAGGCGCTTGTGCGTTAGCAATCGGGCAGTACCGCATGTCACACAAGGCCTCGCCGGAAACGGATGAGGCCTTTTTGTTCTGGTGCGCGTCATCCATCCGGCTCAATCACTGGAGAAGACGATGGACCAGGCAAGCCCGCTGTTTGACCGTCCCGATCGGCGCCACGCCGGCACGATCGCGTTACCGACTGTCGTGATCCGTTTCGCGGTCGCGCCGCGCACGACGATGACCTGGCGCGCGCCGCGGGACGCGGAGCTGCGCACGCATGGCGCGGCGCTGTGGGTCACGCGCCCGCCGAGCGTCGACGATTGCTGGGTGCAGCCCGGCGACGTGCTGCGCATCGCACGCGGCGAACGCATCTGGCTCGGCACCGTTGCCGACGACCGGCCGGCCGAAGCGACACTCACGACCGCATACGTGCGTCGCGGCGAGCGCTTCAGGCGCACGCTCGCGCAAGTGCAACGTTTGCTCTTCGGGATAGCGGGAAGGAGCGGATGAGCGACGTGCCGTCAGGCACGCGAGACGCGGAACGGCCGCGACCGGAAACGGACGCACCCGCGGCATGAGGCGCCGCGGGTGCGCATCGAATGACGCGGCACGCCGGTGCGTGCCGCGAGCGATCGCGCGCCGCGATGCAGCTGGTGCATCCGGTGCATCAGGTGCTGGCGGCGAGACGCGGGCCCGTGCTGCGGGGAGTGGAATCGAGGTCGGGGCGTTGCGCTGCCTGCGAGGTCACCCACGGATCGATGCCCTGCTTCTGCACCTCTTCGAGGAATGACACACGTGTGCGCCAGTAATCCGCTTGTAATTTCGCGTCGATGACGCGCTGTTCGGCAGCGAACAGTTCCATGCGCGCCGTCACGAGCATCGACGCAGCGGTTTTTTCCGGCGTGGGGGCGTGTCGCATCGCCCAACGGCTGATCCAGTTCAACATGCTGACCTCCGTGATTACGGACGAACCCGCATCGGGCAATCGCAACCGGCCGTGCCTGCCCGAACGCGCAACGGCCTTGACCGCACTTCACCGCCCGGCCTGCACGGACTGCGACTCCCCCGCGTCGGCAATTACCGGCCGGCGTGTGCATGCGCGGTGTATCTATCCTAGAAAGCCTTGCCGGTTTATGCGATGGGGTCTTGCAATCTTTTACACAGAAACCACAGTCGCCCCCGCATCGCGAAATGACAGTTGCGGGCGGGACGGCTTCGGCGCACGATAGCCCGATATCTGCTCCCCCTGGCCTGAAGAATGGCCGCCGCACGCCGCTGCCAGGCCTCCGCGCCGGCCGCGCACGTGCTGCCTGCCCCGCGTTCGTGCAGCATGCGGGCGATCCGTTTCAGCCGGATGTCATCCCGCACCCGCCACGCGCACCACACCGCACGCCGCTTTGTGCGTCCGCCTGCACGTCCGGCTTGCACTCGCTTCTCTCGTTGTTGCGCACGCATCGGCCGGCTCCGTTCGCTGGTGTTGCTTCCTTGCCTTGCTTCCTTGCCTTGCTCCCGTTTCCGCCATTTCTTCCGGTTCGTTCCACCCGAACCGGTAAAATGCGCGCCTTCGCCGCGCGGCCGGGCTGCCAGACCGTTCGCGCGCAGGCTGCCGACCGATCTTGCGATCGTGCCCTCCAACTATATCGTCCGAGCTATCCGCGCTATTACAATCCGCCGATAGCCGGGCAATAGTGGCTGGTTACATTAAGCCGGCCGTCCGCTGCCTGTACAACAATTCGGCACAACAAGCAACACGACAACCCGACCGGAGAAACGCCTTCATGGAATCCATCAAGCGGTATTTCGGCTTCGCTGAAGCCGGCACCGACTTCCGCACCGAAATACTCGCGGGCGTCACCACGTTCCTGACGATGGCCTACATCATCTTCGTCAACCCCGCGATCCTCGGCGACGCCGGCATGCCGAAGGAATCCGTGTTCGTCGCGACCTGCCTCGTCGCGGCGCTGGCATCGATCATCATGGGGCTGTACGCGAACTACCCGATCGCATGCGCGCCCGGCATGGGCCTGAACGCGTATTTCGCTTACACGGTCGTCAAGGGGATGGGCTTCACGTGGCAGGCCGCGCTGGGCGCGGTGTTCATCTCCGGCTGCCTGTTCCTGCTCGTCACGCTGTTCCGCGTGCGCGAGGCGATCGTCAACGGCATTCCGAAATCGCTGCGGATCTCGATCACCGCGGGTATCGGCCTGTTCCTCGGCATCATCTCGCTGAAGACGTCGGGCGTGATCGTCGGCAACCCGGCCACGCTCGTCACGCTCGGCGACCTGCACAAGCCCACGACGATCCTCGCGATCATCGGCTTCTTCACGATCGTCACGCTCGACCACCTGCGCGTGCGCGGCGCGATCCTGATCGGCATCATCGGCGTGACGATCCTGTCGTTCTTCTTCGGCGGCAACCAGTTCCACGGCGTGTTCTCCGCGCCGCCGTCGATC
Source organism: Burkholderia sp. COPS (assembly GCF_019425585.1). Lineage (NCBI taxonomy): Bacteria > Pseudomonadati > Pseudomonadota > Betaproteobacteria > Burkholderiales > Burkholderiaceae > Burkholderia > Burkholderia sp. COPS. Next base: position 201,834 of record NZ_WIXR01000013.1, read on the forward strand.
GATGCGACGCTGTTCAAGCTCGACATCGGCGCCGCACTGTCGACCGGCATCATCAACGTGATCCTCGTGTTCTTCCTCGTCGAGCTGTTCGATGCGACCGGCACGCTGATGGGCGTCGCGAACCGCGCGGGCCTGCTCGTCGAAGGCAAGATGAACCGCCTGAACAAGGCGCTGCTCGCCGACAGCACGGCGATCGTCGCGGGCTCGGTGCTCGGCACGTCGTCGACCACCGCGTATATCGAAAGCGCATCGGGTGTGCAGGCCGGCGGCCGCACGGGCGTGACGGCCATCACCGTCGCGGTGCTGTTCCTCGCGTGCCTGTTCATCGCGCCGCTCGCCGGCGTCGTGCCGGCGTATGCGACGGCACCGGCACTGCTGTACGTGTCGTGCCTGATGCTGCGCGAAATGGTCGAGGTGCCGTGGGACGATGCAACGGAAGCCGTGCCGGCCGCGCTCACCGCGCTGCTGATGCCGTTCACGTACTCGATCGCGAACGGCGTCGCGTTCGGTTTCATCGCTTACGGCGGCCTGAAGCTGCTGACGGGCCAGGCCCGTTCGGTCAAGCCGATCGTGTGGATCATCGCGGCCGTGTTCCTGTTCCGCTTCTTCTATCTCGGCAGCGAGTGACGGTCGCGCTTCAGCGCGATGCTCGACGAACGAACGCCACCTTCGGGTGGCGTTTTCGTTGGGCGAGCCGCGCAGGCCCGCCCGCGCGCATCACGGCGTCGCGACGCCCTCGAGTTCCTCGTCGTACAGCCGCTGCGCCAGTTGCGGATCCAGCGTCTTGACGCGGCGGTACAACTGCATCGCGTCATCGATCCGCCCGGTGCGGCGATAGGCGACCGCCAGGTTGGTGATCACGTGTGCGTCGTCGGGATACGCGCGGTTCACGCCCTCGAAGATCCCGACCGCCGCATCGGGCCGGTTGCGGCGGATCGCCGCGATGCCCGTTGCCTCGAGCGCCAGACGGTTCGCCGGATCGAGCTTCAACGCCTGATTCGAATGATTTTCTCTGCGATCCTGACGAATCGATACGCCGGGTCGTGCCGGCACACCAGCAGCCGGCCGGGCGCGGCAGCAATCCGGTGCGCCCCGCATACGAAAATGCCGCCCGGGCACGCCGAACGGCATCGCATGAAAGGCAACGTCTTCGCGTGCGCGGCGTTCAGCGACGCGCGCAGCAAGACGGGCGTCGTGTCGTCAGCGCCAGTTGGCCTCGTAGAAGCGGACGTAGCCGCTGCGCAGCGTCACGCATTGCGCGCGCGTCTCCGACAGCAGGCGCCGTGCAGCCGCCTCGATACGATCGCGGTGCTGGTCGAATGCACCGACCATGTCCTCGAAGCGCGGCGAAGCCGCACCGAAGTGGTCTTCCAGTGCCTCGGCGGTGATCTGACATTGAACGCGCTCGCCATTCACCAACGCCGTGAACGCAAGCATCAGGTCGCGCCCCGAATACTCGGGCTTCTCGTTCGTGAAATGGATTTGCATGGGACCCGCCTCGACCGGTAGAAAACGAATGACCGCGTCCGTCGTCCGCCACCGGCCGGACGAAATGTACGCGGGCTCGCCGGCGGGGGCACGGCCCGCGGGTAATGGCGCGGGTAATGCATGCCGGTTGCTTTCCACTTTAGACGGTTTCGCGCGGGAGACAAAATTTACGGCGTGCGTCGTTCCGACGCGCATTTCATCTGATCAGCGCGGCATCCGGCACCGTTTCGGAGACCGGCGTCAGTGAGGATCGTTGGGCCAGACGTTGAGCGCGATTGCGGCCGTCGTGGCGCCGACCGCAATCGCGGCCGCCCCGTATCGCACCGCATCGGTCAGATCGAACAGCAGCCCGTGGATCGCCACGGCAATGCCGCCCAGCATGATGAATGTGGCGATGGCCGCCAGCACGACTCTCAGTTCCGTCCGAACCATGATGCGTCTCCCGAACGGATGCATGTCGCGTCGCATGCATGTTGCAATGCGGAACACGGCGCGTGCGTGCTCCGTTTCCATCATTGCAGGCGGGTATTTAAAAGCAAGTGGATTTTGTACGCGGTCGCACATCGCACGCGGCGCTTGTATGATGTTGTGTGCCCGGATGGCCGGCGTTCGCGCGTCGATGGTGCGCCGCACGCGCAGGCGGGAACCGGTAGAGAAATCCGGCGAGCACGTGTGTGCCGGATAGGCCGGATTCGAGGAGCGTGGGGCTTGGGTGGCGCTAAAACGCGAACTCGGGTCGACCGCGAAGCATGGGACCCGAGCAAGCGCTAAAGCGCTAACTCTGGTCGACCGCGAAGCATAGGACCCGAGCAAGCGCTAAAGCGCCAACTCTGGTCGACCGCGAAGCATGGGACCAGAGTAAGCGCTAAAGCGCTAACTCTGGTCGACAGGAGACAAGTCATGCCGCAACCTTTCGTGCTGCCCGCCACCGCGGGTCGCACCGACCTGCTCGCGCAGGCGCATGCGCGTTCGACCGCGGTCGGCCTGCGCGCGCACGAACGCCCCGATTTCTCGCCGCTGTCGCGCCTCGCGCTGCGCGAACTGCTCGACACGAATCACGCGCTGTTCTCGCACGCCCGCCCGGTAATGGAGAACCTCCACGCGCAAATCGCCGACACGCAAAGCCTCGTGCTGCTGACCGACGCGGACGGCGTCATCCTGCACAGCATCGGCGACGCGGACTTCATCGAAAAAGCCAACCGCGTCGCGCTGTGCACGGGCGTTTCGTGGGCGGAAGGCGCACGCGGCACCAACGCGATCGGCACCGCGCTCGCATCGGGCCAGGCCGTCGCCGTGCACGGCGACGAACACTTCCTGCGCGCCAACCACATCCTCACCTGCTCATGCGCGCCGATCTTCGACCCGTTCGGCCGCACGCTCGGCACGCTCGACGTCAGCGGCGATCCGCGCGGCTCGAGCCCGCACACGCTCGCGCTCGTGCGGATGTCCGCGCAACTGATCGAGAACCACCTGTTCGCGAACCAGTGCGCGGAAGCCCTGCGGCTGCGCTTTCATGCGCACGAGGAATGCGTCGATTCACTGTTCGCCGGGCTCGTCGCCTTCGGCCCCGACGGGGGCCTGATCGCCGCGAACCGCAGCGCACAATTCCAGCTCGGCGCGTCGTTCGACGCACTGCAACATCAGGCCAGCGACGCGCTGTTCGGCATGCGCTTCAGCCAGCTCGCGCAGCAGGCGGCACGCGCACCCGGCGCAATGTTCCGCCTCACGCTGTCGACCGGGGTACGCGTGCTGGCGCGCTGCGAATTCGCGGAAGCGCACAAGACCGCCGTCGCCGTCACGCCGCCCGCGCCCGCCGCACGCGTGCGCATACCGGACCCCGATGCGATCACGTTCGCGACGCTCGACACGGGCGACGCACGCATGGCCGCCGTGCTCGAACGCGTCGCGAAAATCCGCGGGCGCGACCTGCCGCTGTTGATCCTCGGCCAGACCGGCACCGGCAAGGAATGGCTCGCCCGCGCACTGCACCAGGCATCGCCTCGCGCGGACGGCCCGTTCGTCGCGGTCAACTGCGCGGCGCTGCCCGATTCGCTGATCGAGGCCGAGCTGTTCGGCTACGAAGACGGCGCGTTCACCGGCGCGCGCAAGCGCGGCAGCCCCGGCAAGATCGTGCAGGCCGATGGCGGCACGCTGTTTCTCGACGAAATCGGCGACATGCCGCTCGCGCAGCAGGTCCGGCTGATGCGCGTGCTGCAGGAACGCGCGGTGATGCCGCTCGGCGGCGCGCGCGCGGTGCCGGTCGACGTGCGCGTGGTCTGCGCGACCCATCGCGACCTGCGCGCGATGATCGCGGAAGGCACGTTCCGCGAAGACCTGTTCTACCGGATCAACGGGCTCGCGGTCACGCTGCCGGCGCTCGCCGCACGCACCGACCTGCCCGCGCTCGTCGAGCGGATTCTCGCGCGGCTCGCGCGCAGCGAACCGATGCCGCGCCGCATCGCGGCCGACGTGCTCGACGCGTTCATGCGCCACCGCTGGCCCGGCAACCTGCGCCAGATGACCAACGTGCTGCGCACGGCCGGCATGCTGGCCGAGGACGAAGACGAGATCACGCTCACCCATTTGCCCGACGATTTCTGGCTCGATTGCGACGACGCACCGGCGGCGCCGTCATCCGCGGCACCGACCGCATCGGCCGCATCGGCCGGCTCGCACGAAGGCACGACGCTGCAACACCATCAGGCCGCGGTGATCGATGCCGTGCTGGCACGGCATGGCGGCAACGTGTCGGCGGCCGCGCGCGAGCTCGGCCTCGCCCGCAATACCGTGTACCGGCACCTGCGCCGGCATTGACGCTGGCGGCCGGCCGACGCCGGCCGCCAGCCCGTTCGGGTATGCTTGGCGCGTTGCCGCCGAATCGCCGCCCGCCTTCGCCATGACCCATCCGGAACACCCTCCCCTCGTGCGCATCGAGCCGCTCGGCGCGACCTTCGATGCACCCGATTCGCTCACGCTGCTCGAAGCCGCCGCGTTCGCGCGCGTGTCGCTGCCGCGTTCGTGCCGCAACGGCACATGCCGAAGCTGCCTTTGCCGGATCGTCAGCGGCAGCGTACGCTACACGATCGAATGGCCAGGGCTGAGCCGCGAGGAAAAAGCCGACGGCTATACGCTGCCGTGCGTGGCCGTCGCGACGTCGGACCTCGTGCTCGACGTGCCCGACGCGGTCATGCTCGACTAGACGCGGCCCGCGGTCGCGTGCCGTCCGGCAAAGGTTGATCCTGTGTGGAGAACGTCATGACCCAGCAAACCGATCGCATCGAAAAACAGGCCCAGCTCGACGCATCGCCCGACCGCGTGTGGGAAGCCGTCAGCAATTCCGGCGAATTCGGCCAGTGGTTCGGCGTCTCGTTCGACGGGCCGTTCGCCGCCGGCCAGCCGCTGTTCGGCCGCATCACGCCGACCCGCGTCGACGACGACGTCGCCAAGGCGCAAGAACCCTATGCGGGCACTGTGTTCGAAATCGTCGTCGATCGCGTCGAGCCGAAGCAACTGTTCTCCTTTCGCTGGCATCCGTTCGCGATCGACCCGAATGTCGATTACACCTCCGAGCCGATGACGCTCGTCACGTTCGCGCTCGCGGCGCAGGCCGGCGGCACGCTGCTCACGGTCACCGAAACGGGCTTCGATCAGTTGATCGAAACGCGCCGCGCGAAGGCACGCGAGATGAACGATCAGGGCTGGGCCGCGCAGATGACGCTGATCGCGAAATACCTGGCCAGGCACGCGTAGCGCGCCGCAACGCCGCACCGCCGTGTCGACATGCGACTCGACGTGCGTGGCATAATCCGCTCCATCGTCGCCCCTACGCCGCCGCGCATCGCATGCTGAGTCGTCGTCTCCGGAAGATCGGCAGTCTGATCGGGATGCTCGCCATCCTGATGACGGCGCTCGCGCCGACGATCTCGCAGGCCCTGACGACGCAGCAGCGCGTCGATACGCTGCTGGCCGGCTACTGCACGGCCGCGCCGGCCACCGGCGAGCGCGCCGCCGATGCGTCGCGGAAGAGCCTGCAGGCCCACCTCCAGGCATGCGGCTACTGCAGCCTGCTCGCCCATACGCCCGCACTGCCCGCGCCCGAACTGACGTTCGCGGCCAACGTGCACATCATTCAGCATCGCGAAGCGACCCGCTTCGAAAGCCTGCGCCGCGCGCTGCCGCTCACGGCCGCGCAACCGCGCGCCCCTCCGTTCACGTCCTGATTCGTCGTCAACGCCCGTGATGCCGTAGCGCATCGCGCGGCTCGCGCATGCCGCCGGCATGCGCGACGTGTCACGTTTCGAAGGACGATCATGTCTCACCGTGTTGCGCTCGGCGTCGTTCCGTGCGTGCGGCCGCTTGCTGCCGATGCGTACCGTCGCGCCGGCATTCGCATGCGGGCAAACGCCCGGCCGCGCACGTTCGCGCCGGCGTCGGCCGCCATCGGTGCTGCTGCGATGGTGCGCGTGCATCCGTCCGTCGAATCCGTGTTGCTTCATTCGATTCGCCACTCGCACACTCAACCATGAAAACCGCCACTTTCATTCGCGGCACGCTCGCCGCACTCGGCTTCGTCGCCATCCAGGCCGCCCACGCGCACGCACTCCCGAAGACGCAGGAACCGGCCGCCGGCGCCACGCTCTCAACCGCGCCGCATGCGGTCTCGATCGGTTTCAGCGAGGCGCTCGAGCCCGCTTTCAGCTCGATCGCCGTGACCGACGGCCACGGGCAGTCGGTCGCCGACGGGAAATCGTCCGTCGACTCCGGCAACCGGAAACGCATGCACGTCGCGCTGGCCAGCCTGACCGCCGGCACGTACACGGTCACGTGGATCGCGGTGGCCAGCGATGGTCATCGCACGCAAGGCCACTACGCGTTCACGCTGAAATGACGTTCGCGATGCGCATCGGCGTTTCGTGCCGATCGCGTCGCCGCCGATACCCGCCGCATCCACCCATCAGGAGAACCAACCATGAAACACCCGATTCCGACCGGCCTGCTGTTCGCACTGCTCGCGCTGCAGGCTCCCGCCACGTTCGCCGCGCCGGCCGTACAGGCAGAAAACTGCTGGATCCGTGCGATGCCGGCGACCGTGCCGTCGTCCGGCTACTTCACGCTGAAGAACGACGGCGACGCGCCCGTCACGCTGACGGGCCTCGACACGCCCGCATACGGAATGGCGATGCTGCATGAAACGCAAACGAACGGCAGCACCGCGAAGATGGTTCACGTCGACGCCGTCGAAGTGCCCGCGCACGGCACGGTGACCTTCAAGCCGAAGAGCTATCACGTGATGCTTGAGCAGCCGCGCCAAGCCGTCGCGCCCGGCGCGAAGGTGCCGTTCCGGCTGCGTTTCGCGGACGGCTCGACGGTATCCGTGACCTGCGACGCCAAGGCGCCGACCTACGCCGGCCAGTAACGCCGCCCGCCCCCGATCGAAGGAGACGCACATGAAACACCGCCTGCCGCTGGCCGACCTGATCGTCCGCTACCGGACGCCGCTGAATGTCGCCGTGCTGATCGTCTGCGGGATATGGGCCGGATGGATCGCGTGGATGACGCGGCCCGCCGCGATCGATACGCCGCCGTCGATCCCCGCCTACTGCATGCGCGACGCACGCTGACGCGCCGCGACGGCACGGTTCCGGGCAAGGCCGGGCCATATATTGGCGTGGCATCATCGCGTCATCCCGCCCGCCGGAACCGCCTCTCGGAGCGCCGCATGCCCCTTCAGACCTGGATGCTGTTTGCCGCAGCCTATCTCGCCACGACGCTGTCGCCGGGGCCCAACGTGCTGCTCGTCATCCGCAACACGGTGCGCTACGGCACGCACGGCACGGCCGCGACGATCGCGGGCAATCTCGTCGCGCAGGGCGTGGTCGTGGTGCTCGTCGCACTCGGCGTCGGCGCGGTGCTCGCCGCGATGCCGCCGCTGTTCGTCGCGATGAAGGTGGCCGGCGCCGCGTACCTGATGGTCCTGGGTGTCAGGCAACTGCGCGGCGAGCGCAAGGCCGGCGCGTCGACCGGCGCGGCGGAGGTCGAAGCGCCCGACCGCGGGAAGCTGTTCCGCGAAGCGCTGTTCGTGTCGGGCAGCAACCCGAAGACGATGATCTTCCTGTCGGCGTTCATGCCGCAGTTCATCGTGCACGACCGCCCGCTCGCGCTGCAGTTCGTCGTGATGTACGCGACGATCGCGTGCACCGTCGTGGTCGTTCACAGCGTCTATTCGGCCGGCGTGCGCCGGTTCCATCGCGGCTTCGGCATGAGCCGCGCGGTGCGTGCGCTCAAGCGCGCCAGCGGGCTGCTGTTCGTCGGGCTCGGGATCAAGCTGCTGACTGCGCGGCAGGCGTAAGCGCCCGTATTGTCGAGACCGAACCTGCCGCGCCGTCCCGTCAGCGTGTTTGCGCAGCCAGCGCGGCGGTGATCTCCACGAACGACGGCCGCGCGTCGACATCCTCGTTCAAACAGGCGGCCGCCAGTGCGTCGAGCGTGGGCCGGCCGGCCCACACCTGCTGCCCGCACCGATCGAGCAACTCGCCGAGCAGGTAACCGAACGCACGCACCTCGAGGCGTTCGAACCGCGCACCGCGCATGCGGTCGTTCACGTCGTAGAGCGACGCCGCGCCGAAATCGCCGAGCAACGCGCCACCGGCACCGTCGTGCAGGATGTTGTGCGCATACAGGTCGCCGTGCATGATGCCGCGTTCGTGCAGATGGCCCGCGACCGACGCGATGCCGTGTGCGATTCGCAGCGCCGCGGCAGGCTCGAATTCCGTACCGTCGGCATATACGTCGCGCGTGCAGGTCGCGAAGCTCGGCGGCCCCGCGAGATTCGTCAGCGCGGGATCGACGAGTTCCATCACGAGGCCGTGCGTGCCGTCCGGGTGCCCGCGCACCTTGCCGATCACCGGGATCATGTTCGGGTGGCGGCCGGCATGCAGGCACGCGGCCATTTCGCAATCGGGCAGGCCGTCGCTCGTCACCGCGCCCTTGAACAGCTTGACGGCGACCGCGCGCGGCGCGCGGTTTTCCGCCGCCCATCGCGCGCGGTAAATCACGCCCGATGCGCCTTCACCGAGCTTCTGCTCGCATGCGAGCGATGCCCAATCGACGTCGGCGATGTCCGGCTCCGCCGACGCCGCGGCTTCCGGTGCCGCGCCGAACGGATTGCCGGCGGCAGCAAGCCACGCGAGCCGCGGCATCCGCAGCAGCCAGTCCGGCAGTTCGTCCAGGCGATTCGCCGACAGGCGCACCAGTTCGAGCGCGCGGCAGGCGGCCAGCCCGGCCGGCAGCGTGCGCAGCCGGTTGCCGGCGAGCATCAGCTTCTGCAAGCGCGGGCAATCGCCGATATCGGCGGGCAACTCGTCGATTGCGTTGTCGGTGAGGATCAGCCAGCGCAATGCGCGCGGCAGCGATCCGCGCGACACCGTTTGAATCCGGTTCGCCTTGAAGCCGATCATGTCGAGCCGTTCGCACGCGCCGAGCACGCCGGGGAACGCGGTGAAGCGGTTGCCGGACGCGAACAGGATGCGCAGGCGATGCAGGCGCGGCAGGTCGTCCGGCAGCGCGGTGAGCGCATTGCCGGTCAGGTCGAGCACTTCGAGCGTGTCGGCGAGATCGAAAATCTCGCGCGGGAATGCCGTCAACCCGCATGCGAGCTTGAGTTGCCGTGCGCCGGCCAGTTGCCCGGCCTGCAGTTGTTCGAGGGTATGTGTCACGCGGAGAAAATGGGTTGCGGTTGCGGCGGCCATCGGGTCGATCGCCGGAATTCTACCGGGATCGCTTTCGCGCATCCGCCCATCGTGTCACACCCTCTTCACAAACGCGAAATGTGACGCTACAATTGCGCCCCTTGCAGTGCAATGCAGTGCCGACGTGGTGAAATTGGTAGACACGCTATCTTGAGGGGGTAGTGGCGAAAGCTGTGCGAGTTCGAGTCTCGCCGTCGGCACCAGATGCGGTTTAACCGCATTTCGAGTTCAGCAGTCCACGCCTTGCGTCGAGGCTCCGACGATCCAGCCGCCTCGCAACGAGGTTTTCGTCGTGGTTCCTTCCTCATTGCCCGCCTGGCGCGGCATGCGCCAATTGCCGGCCGACAAGGCCTGTCGGAGCTTGGCCCACATCGATAACCGCACGCTCCCCTTTCCAGCTTGAAGTCCATTCGATCGGACACTGTCGGGAATGCTGCGCGTCACGCTTTACTGACGGCCCGGCCACACTCCGCGATCTGAGAGAAGCAAATGACCGAGGTCCGGTCGACTTCAATGCGGCATTCCCTTGCGCCCGGATCACGGGCACGGGCCACGCCGGTCGATACGACTCCGACGTTCAGTGCGCAAACAGCCGTTTTTGGCCGTTCGATCATGCGCGCGACTTTTGGCTGCGCCGCAGGGACAGCAACCTTACCGGATGCTCGAAATCAGCGCGCACCCGCACGTAGCGTGGTGCCCCTGTCGGGCGACCCATATGCCGCGATCGGTTATTTTGGCATCGCCTTCCAGAATCACGTTCGGATTCACGTCAGGATGCAGGGGGCACTTCACGAGGTCGCCCTTGCGCGCCACACGCCGTCCGCCGTAGCGCATGGTCTCCGAGGCGGTAATGACCTCGCCCCCGTGGTCAGTGGTGTCGCCGAGTCGAATCAGATCAATCATGGAGTTTCCCTCATTCGGCAACCTGTCGACTGCCGCAACGGGATCAACGAGATATTCACGCGTCAGGGCAAGTTGAAGACCTGACTGCAAGGCAGCTTTGCTCCGCTATCGATCGTCAGATTGAAGTACGGTTTGCGATCGAGATGCTTTTCGTCCGCATCGGGATCGGGGATATTTCGAAATCGCTCGAAAACGAGCGTCTTGCCGTTCCGCAACCGTATCGACATGAACTTCATCGATTGATCGAATGTCGGCGTTCCCCATGACGAATCAATCGGCTTCCCCTCGCCAGCGGACAGGTAGACCGACAGGGTATTGCCCCACTCCTGGCGGGGCACCACCTTCATCTGATCGGCATCCGCCTGAGGCACGCCAACATTGACGGAAAGTTTCTTCCCTCCCTTTACCGTGCAAACGAACTCCTGATTGCCGCCGAACCGCTGCTGAAACGCGACGAACGGATCGGCGTTGCCTTGATCGGCCAGAACTGTCGCCCCCCAGCAAGAAAGCACTGCGCCAGAAATCAAAAACCAGGCATTCCATTTCATTTGATCCAGACTCCCGTTACCTTTCTACCCTTTCCGATCAACGTGGGCTTCTCGCCCTTGCGCATCACCCTGCTATTCGGACTGATGTAATCACTCGCGAAAAGCGGTCCGGGCAGTACGACCTCGGCGTGACCATGAGTCGATCCATCGGTCGTACCGTAGACGATCACGGCACCCTCGGGGGCATCATAGGGGCTGGCGATGCGATAGGACGGATCGGACAGAATGTTTTTGAATCCAGCCTTTTCAAGATCGATTCCGGCATCCTTGGCTTCGACCTGCGGCGGGTACGAATCGACCATGCCGGAAGCCATGAGCGCGATTTTCACATACTTCCAGCACTCCATCGTCGACACACCGGGCGCTTTGGCGACACTGTAGATCGGCTGCCCCAGCTTCGCCTTCTTGACCGCGGCAGGCCCGCTGAAATTGGCCTTTCGCTTGCCGTACTTGGCGTCCCTGCGCAAAATCTCGAACATCTTCTGCTTGGGGTCGCCGTCCGGCGGCGGATCGTCGGACGCGTGCGCCACGGCAACAGGATGACCATTGTCGTTGCGGGTCACTTTCGCTTGATGCGTGTCCGGAGAAGGCGCATCCGCCTGCTCGGCCGACGACGCCGGCGCTGAAGATGCCGCCGCTGGAGCGGACGTTGCCCCCGGCGGCACGGGTGCCGACGATGTCGCCGTTGGAGAGGGCGCTGCCGCCGGCGACACCGGCGTCGAAGATGCCGCCGCTGGAGCGCGCGCGGCTCCCGATGACGCACCATTCGACGGCAGCTTGATTTGCTGCCCCGGCTTAATCAAATTGCCGTCCAGCCCTGGATTGACTCGCCGGAGCTCGGCAACGCTCGTCCCGTGCTGGTGCGCAATTTTCCATAGCGAATCGCCGCTCTTGACCGTATACGCGCCCAGCTTGCTATTCCGTCGGTGATCCCCCGGCGCCCCGGGATGCGAATTTGTCCGGGCCTCGACTTTGCTGTGCGGACTCGTCAGCGTCAACGTGGCAAACGAGCCGGAAAGCGAACCCGTCCATGCCCGCTCGAGATTCGTCTCCACCTCCCTCACCCAGACCTCCAGCGTCTGTGTGAACGGAATGTTCTTGACGGGCTGACTGATTTTTCCGGACGCGTCGCTATGGCCTTCCTGCAGCACCTTCCCTCCGGACTTCACCTGGTAGTGCACGCCGGAAACAGGCTGTTTTTTCTTGTTGACGAACTGAACGCCCAGTGCACCCGAGCAGCAGCCGAGATCGTAGTCGCCGAACTTGTCGATATAGTCTGAAACCGTAGTACCGTTCGCGTCCGAAGGATCGTCGGCTCCATTCGATTCAAGGAATTTCATCACGCCGGGATGCGTGGCTGTTCCGAAACCCTTGAGGTGAGCCGCACCGACAATACCGGAGTGCGTGATCGTTATTCCGGCAATGACCTTGCCCTCATATTGATCCGCACCTTGCTGACGAGCTCTCGAACAAAGCAACCGCACCCACGATACGGCCGCCACGTCCTGTTCATCGGGAGAGTTCCTGAAATCCTCCAGACTGTGGATTCCATCCTTTCCGGTCCAGGTTCCTTTCCATTGATACTGGAACTTCGTATGGTGGTTCGGCAACTTGATGATGGGAGACGTACCGTCCGACACGTAATAACCCAGGTCGCTCAACGCGGACTCGCCAAACTGATATTTACCGACGTATCCGTACTTGTTGATGACCTGATAGTTCCCGCCACCCTCGCTCTGAAAGAGTGCGCCCAGGAATTCCTTGATTCCGCCCTTGCTCATGGTTCACTTCTTCTTGCAAAAAATTCGAGCGTCGTCCGCATCGATCCTGATCGGATATTGCGTCTCGATCAACGTCTTTTCAGCCGCGCTCGGACTTCCCAGCCATTGCGGCGCGCAGCGATACAGCAAGCGTCCCGCGGTGCGATGAGACTGTTCGTCATAAAGCATCGCGACGTTCGTAACGTTGCACTGATTGGCCTGGCAAATATGGTAGAGCCACTCGCGTGAATCGCCCACCCGCCAGAGCGATCCTTGTGTCGCAGGGCCACTCAGCAGGCGTTTTCGAAGCATCTGCACATCCAGGCCGGACGTATTCAGAAAGTGGTCGAACGCGCTCGACAGCGTCCGGCCGGCCGGGGTGTCGGCCTGACTTCCATCCGGATCCACGAGATTGAAGATCTCGGTTTTATATTCCGAGCTTGCCGGCGTGACATTTTCCGCCACGGAAACCTGGCTCTGAGCCTTGCAACCGAATGCCGCCGAACAAAACAAAACCATCCAGAGAAATCTGAATCGAGCCTGATACGAACGGACTTCGAAGAGTCCCTTCAATCGTACTTTTCCAGTGTGTTCCTGCGTCATTCCTGCACTCCATCTCCGCTAGAAAACAGGTCATCGTGAACCGTGTCCAAATGATGAGTCCAATCGCCGTTCCTCACGCTGACCTGTACCGTCTCTTCCGACTCCGTGAAGATTCTGCCGGTCATGCCATCCTCATCAAGCGTTCCGTAATAGTGAGAATCCTCGCCGACCTTGATCATGTACGGTGCATTGCCGAGTATTTCTCCATCTGCGAGCGCCCCCGACAGATCGAATCGCAAGCTGTACGGGCCCGCGCTCTGGGGTATGGGCATCGGTGGCAAAGGCATGCGCGCCGAATCCGGTCCAGGCACATCCCAGCTCGCGGCCCGCTCCAGAATCGTTCCCGGCGAACCATTGACGATCCCGTTGCCATTGATCTGGATGTACGATCCGCCCGCGCCGATCCAGACTTCCTTTGCCGCCGAGATCACCACCTTTCCATCGGTGCTGGTGATCGTAAGATCCTTCAACGCGGCAAGCGCCATCTGGTCGCCCTGCGCCTGAATCTCGACCTTGCCTTTCGCCGCGAACAATTTCATCCCTGCGTTCTGCACGAACAGACTGATCTTCTCCGCGACGCTCGCGACGAGCGACTTTCCGCTGGCGATGAACATGCCTTGCCCGCTGACCAGATTGGTCTGCTGATCGCTCGCGACATGGACCGATTGCTGCGTGGACAACGCAACGCCGGACGGACTGGCAAGCAGCATGACGGGGGTCCGGAAAACGTTGGCGTTGCCGGCGCCCCCGCCCGCCGTTCTGCCGCCCGACTGCACGCCCTGCGCGCTGCCTTGCGTTGCATCGGTAAACGCCTTCAGCGATTCGTGCGCTTCGGCGAGACCTTCCGCCTGATGCGCCAGGCTGACCCGCGACATTGCTTCGATCGTGCTTTCGGCGCCGACGAGTTGCTGCTGGGCTTCACGCACGTCGAGTTGCTGACTGTTCGCCTCTTTCGCATGGGTCGTGACGTACAACCCCCGTGCGGCTCGCACGGCACCATACGCATCGGTTTTCAGGTCGAATCCCGAGCCCAGATACGAGCCGCGCGCGTTGCCGCTCTGATCGATCAGGTATCCCAAATGCAGCAAACTGTTGCCATTGCTGCTGAACAGTCTTGCGCGATTCTGTCCCGTCGCATCGTCCAGAACCATTTCGTTATAACCGGCCCCTGAATACTCCTTCGACCGGTAACCCGAAAGGATGCCGTTGCTGTGCCACTGCGGCTGAACGTTCCCGTTGTATACACGATGCAGTACGATGGGCCGGTCACAGTCTCCACCGACGTAACCGACCAGCACTTCCTCGCCGACACGTGGAACGTGAACGCTCCCGTAACCGCCCCCCGTGTCCGACTGGGCGACTCTCACCCAGCACGAAGCGCTCGCATCTCCCGAGTTTTGCCGGTCCCAGATGAACATGACCTTGACTCGATTCAGCGCGTCCGTATAGACCTCTTCGCCCTGCGGCCCGACGACGATTGCCGTTTCCAGTTCCATCGCCGGCTTCTTGTGCTCGAACGGGCTCCGATACGGGACCGTCACACGCTGCGCCTCGACCTCCACCCGATAAAAGCCGACTGAACCGTCAGCGTGTGCAACGACTGCACCCTCCTGCGCGAGCTTGGCCTGGGCGAGTTCGCCCTGCAGGCTGTACGGAAAGCTCGATTCATGACTCGACAGCGGCAGGTTGTTCTCGATATACCGATGCACCTTGATTGCGGCGAATTCACGCTGAGCTGCCGAATCGCGGTCATGCTCCGGATGCCCGGTCAGAACGAAACGGCAGCCGGCATCGATCCCCCGCACGCCGCCCACACCGAAAAATCGCTTCGCCCGGGACTCCCATTCCTCCAGGTGCATCTTCGAAAGATGCTCACCGCGATTGCGATCCAGATACGTATAAGCGCCGGTGTATTCGTAAACTTCGGCCTGCTCCGGCAAACTCCCCTGGCCCGACATCGTCGGCAACGTCGTGCCTTTGGGATTGGCGAAGGACGAAGGCGCCTTGTAGTCGAACGTGCGTGTCGTGTGCACTGCGCTTTGCAATGTCCGCGAACCCGCCCACTGCGTAAAAGCATCCGTTTCTCCACCCGTACCCGATCGGGAGAAACCGACTGAATTGGGAGACATCTCATCGAGCGAGTAGACATCGTCGGTCACGACGAGTCGATGCGACTTCCCGTCTTGATCCTGCCGCCAGAAACCGAACAGCCCCTCCTCCTCCAGCAGCCGATGGACAAAATTCCAGTCAGTCTCGCTCTGGCGGCAATACGAACGCGGAGGCAGCGGCTTCAATAAAGCAAATTCGAATTGCCCCTGGGCTTGCGGATGCGCATTGAATACGTCCGTGATGATGGTGTCGACGCTCTTGTCCTGCCAGTACCGCATATCGCTGCGGAACCTGAGGAAATGCATCCACGAAGCGAATGTCAATTGATAGCTCGAAAGGCTGCCGTCGGCACCCAGTCTGCGAGCCGTATGAATGTAACCGTTGAGCGGTCGATAGGACTTGTTCGCTTGCTGAATCCAGAGCGTCATCGGCTGGGCAATCAGCGTTTTCAGCTCGATGTCGCCTGCCGTGGATACCATATCGAGCGTGACGCTGTAGTCACGGCCAAGTTCGGAATACGTCACGGCTCGTCGTGGCACCAGCGCATTTTCCGGCAACGCCGGGATGCTTGTCTTGAGCAGGCGATCCTGCTGGATCAGGCCGCCACGAATCGCCTGAGCCACTTCGTTCATGTTCATTCGTTATCCGTCTTCTTGTTCTTTGCGAGCCCGCAGCGGCCCGCACTCTCACGGGAACGGCTTCCCGTCATGCCGCCGCAATTCTAGCGGCAGCAACGAGTCGTGAGAATGTACCCGGCTCGCGAAAACAACAAAAAGACCATGTAAAAATTGATAAACGAAGTATTAAAGAACCGAGTTTCTCATTTTGATGACAGGATCATTCAAATTACCAAACTACAGCCTTTCTATTTCTTTTCAATTTTCACGAAATAAAAACAAATTCGTAATGCTTGGCGCTTGATCAGGTTGTCGTCGCTGGCATCGATGCCAGCATGGCCGCCGCTGCAGTTCGGACGAACCGTTGAAGTGTTTCCTGATGACATCGATCGGCTTCCCACCACCCGGCTCCTGCCAGGCCGTGATCATGGCGAACGACAAGGAAATTCGAGCCACTCCATCGACCTGCGTGCTGGTGAAATTGAAATCAACGTCAATTTCATCTCGCGATCAACATCGACAGATTGCAGACGGCAGCGCGCAACAATTAGCAAAAATACGTCTTCGTCGATATTGAAGTCATTCAAATGCGAAGACCAACGGCCCGTCGAATACGACATCATCGCGCTTCCAGCATGCTCGAAAAACACGACGCCACATCGCTACGCGGTTTTTGTTTCCGCCGCCCTCACACCGCCCCATCCTCTCCCGCCAGCAACAGGAAATTCCGGACCACCGCCGACGACTCATCGCATCGTGACGCAATGGCGAGCCGTGCCCGCAACGCATCCCCCGCCAGCGGCCGATAAACGACTCCGGCAACCTGCACCTGCGTAATCGCCTTCGGCACGACCGACACGCCGAGCCCGGCCGCGACCAGCGTCACCGCGGACGCCATTTGCGGCGCGGGCTGCGCCATGCGCGGCTCGAACCCGGCAGCATTGCATGCGGCGACGATATGGTCGAACAGCGCGCCGCCGGCCTCCCTCGGCACCTGCACGAACGACTCGTCCGCCAGTTCCACCAGATCGATCCGCCGCCGCTGCGCCAGCCTGTGCGCAACGGGCAACGCGACGAACATCGGTTCGTCGTCCCAGTCGAGTAACCGCAACGTCGCGGCGGCCCGGCGTGCCGGCCGCACGATCGCGACGTCGAGGTGCCCGGCCTCCAGCGCCTCCAGCAGCATCCGCGACGCGGCCTCCTGCAACGTCAGCTCGGCATCCGGAAACGCTTCCCGAAAGCGCCGGATCAGGTCCGACACTTTCGAATTGAACGCCGCCGTCCCGGTGAAACCCACGCGCAGATGCCCGGTTTCCCCGCGCGCGGCCCGCCTTGCCGCGCGCACCGCACGCTCGGCGGCGTCGAGCACGCGGCGCGCTTCCTGCGCGAAGACCTCGCCCGCCAGCGTCAGCTCGGCGCCGCGCGCGGTCCGCCTGAACAGTTCCACATCGAGCTCGCTTTCGAGCGCCTTGATCTGCTGGCTCAACGGCGGCTGCCCGATGCCGAGCGCCTCTGCCGCCTTGGTGAAATTCGATGCGGCCGCCACGGCCAGAAAATAACGGAGATGCCGGAGTTCCATTCGTACGTGCTCTCACGGTGTGCCGGGTTGATTCACCAGCCAGTGGTTAAACATATCGCTGCGGTTACTTTCATATATTGGACATATACATGACCGTGCGCAAGAATTCAGGCATTCCTTCGCACATCGAGCGCAGTCATGTCCTCCCCTTCGCTTTCCCGTGCGCTGCCCGGCACGCAACAGGCCACGCCCGATGCGCTGCCCGCCGGCGTTTCCCCGCGCTCGGCCGCGTACAAGCGCATCGCTCTCGCGCTCTTCCTCGCCGGTTTTTCCACGTTCTCGCTGCTGTACTGCGTCCAGCCGCTGCTTCCCGCGTTCGCACGCGAGTTCGGGCTCGGCGCGGCCTCGAGTTCGCTCTCGCTGTCGCTGTCGACCGGGATGCTGGCGATCTCCATTCTGTGCGCCGGCGCGCTGTCCGAACGCGTCGGGCGGCGCGGGCTGATGTTCGCGTCGATGACGCTCGCCGCGCTGTTCAACGTGCTCGCCGCGCTGTCGCCCGACTGGAACCTGCTGCTGGTCTGGCGCGCGCTGGAAGGTTTCGCGCTGGGCGGCGTCCCGGCAGTCGCGATGGCGTATCTCGCCGAGGAAATCGCGTCGGAAGGGCTCGGTTTCTCGATGGGGCTCTATGTCGGCGGGACCGCGTTCGGCGGCATGGTCGGACGGATCGGCATGAGCATGCTGGAAGAGCACTTTTCGTGGCGCACGGCGATGCTGACGATCGGTGTCGTCGATCTCGTCGCGGCGGCCGCGTTCGTGATGCTGCTGCCGCCGTCGCGACGTT
Source organism: Burkholderia sp. COPS (assembly GCF_019425585.1). Classification (NCBI taxonomy): domain Bacteria; kingdom Pseudomonadati; phylum Pseudomonadota; class Betaproteobacteria; order Burkholderiales; family Burkholderiaceae; genus Burkholderia; species Burkholderia sp. COPS. The sequence continues at coordinate 219,970 of NZ_WIXR01000013.1, forward strand.
TCGTGAAGCGCACCGACCTGACACTGCGCCATCACTTCCGGCTGTGGGGCGAGCAACTGCGTCACGCGCGGCTCCCGTTCGTGTTCGCGATCGGCTTCCTCGTGATGGGCGCGTTCGTGACGATCTACAACTACGCGGGGTTCCGGCTCACCGCGGCCCCGTTCAACCTGAGTGCGACCGCGTGCGGGCTGATCTTCGGCGCCTACCTGTTCGGGATGGTGTCGTCATCGAGCGCAGGCGCGCTCGCCGACCGCCTCGGCCGCGCACCGGTGCTCGTCAGCGGCGTGCTCGTGTTCGCGGCGGGCCTCGCGCTGACGCTGTCGCATTCGCTCGTCGCGATCGTCGTCGGCATCGTGCTCGTGACGATCGGCTTCTTCATTGCCCACTCGGTCGCGAGCGGCTGGGTGGGCTACCTCGCGGGGGCCGCGAAAGGGCACGCCGCGTCGCTGTACCTGCTTGCGTACTATCTCGGGTCGAGCGTGCTCGGGTCGATCGGCGGCACGTTCTGGCAACACGGCGCGTGGACGGGCGTCGCCGCTTACGTCGCGGTGCTGCTCGTGCTCGGGCTGCTGGCTGCGCGTCGGCTGGCACGGGCGTAATGGGTGTAGCAGACGTAATGGGCGCAGTGAGTGCAGTGAACGCCCCGCGCGATCCGGTCATTCGTCGCGAGCTTCAAGCGCGCGACGCATCAGGCCGACCGCGCGCCGATCAAGACGCCAGCACATCATCCCCCTTCACCGCATACGCCGACTCGCGCCGCTTCAGCCGCATCGCGATCAGCGCCGCGAGCACCGCCAGCGCGGCGCCCGTGAGAAACCCGCCCGTATAACCGACCTTCGCGGTGAGCGACAGAATCGTCGACGACGCGATCAGCTCGCCGAGGTCGCGCGTGCTCTGCACGGCCGTCACGTCGGTGCCGGCCTGGTCGCTGCCGCCCGCGAAGCGCATGCCGGCCGTCATGATCGACACCGACGTGATCCCGGTCGCCAGCGAACCGAGTACCGTGCACAGCCATGCCCACGACGGCGACACCGGCAGCCACCCGCCCGCCTGCGCGAACCACAGCAGCGCGGCCGCGCCCGCACAGCTCACGCCGGCCGTAAACGCGGGCCACAACCCGAGCCGCCTCACGAGCCACGCACCGCCGCCGCAACCGAGCACGACCGTCACGATGCCGCCGGCCATGCCGAGCTTGCCGATCGCGTCGAGCGTCCAGCCCGCGTCGTTGAGGAACAGCTTCGACAGGCCGAAGCCCGATACGGCCGTCATCGCCGACAGCAGCGCGAGCGACAGCAGCGACCACGAGCGCGGCCGCTTCGCGAAACGGACGAGGCTCGCATCATGCTCGGGCTTCGCGCGCGCACGATCCGCATCGCGCGGCAACACCCACAGCACGCAGACCAGGCTCGCGAGCGGCACGGCCGCCAGCGCGAGAAACGCGGCCCGCTGGCCGAACAGGCCGATCAGCGTCAACGTGCCGGCGCCGCCGCCGAAGAAGCCGATCATCACGCCCGCGATCTGGATCGCGTTGATCTTCGCGAGCGTGTCGCCGCTGAAGTGCTCGGCGGCCATCCCGTCGTTCGCGATGTCCTGGGTCGCGCTCGCAAGCGACGCGACGGCCAGCAGGCCGACCGCCCATCCGGCCGTCGCGACGGTCATCCCGATCTGCGCGAGGCTGCCGAGGCAGAGCACCACGAGCGTCTGCATCGGCAGCATCCAGCTGCACCGCCGGCCGATGCGCGGCGACCAGCGGTTGTCGACGACAGGCGCCCACAGGAACTTCACGACCCACGGCAAACCGACGAGCGGCAGGAACGCCAGTGCATGAAGCGGTGCGCCGTCGTGGCGCAGCAGGGTCGGCATCGCATCCATCGCGATGCCGATCGGGATTCCCTGTGACAGGTAAAGCAGCGTGATCGTGATGACCAGGCGGCGATGTTCGAGCAGATCGCGCATCGAAGTCTCCAGTTGCATGAAATTAAAAAGGTTCGGCACCGGCCGGCACGCGCGCGGGCTGCATCGCATCGCGGCGCGGACGGCGCGCGGCACGCAGCAGCAATGCGCCGAACGCGACGAGGGCCGCGTCGATCGGCCAGTACACGGGTTCGCCCGTGCCGAGCAGCGCGATCGCGCAGTGCGTCGCCCCTGCCAGCCCGTAAGCGGCGCCGGCCGCACGCATCAGCGTCCGCAGCCAGGCCGCGCGATCGGCCACGCAGGCCGCGAGCGCGAGCGCACCGCCCCACACGGCCCAGAACAGCATCGCGAGCACATGGTCGACGTGCACGTCGGCGGGCAACGCACGCCCCGCGAGCAGCAGGACGCCGCCGGCGAGCACCAGCCCGCCGCAGGTGCCGACGGCGACCGCGGCCAGCACGTTCGCCGAGCGGTCGTGCTGCGCCCGCCGCCGCTCGATCCACAGATGCAGCCCCGTCGCGCAGAGCGCGCACGCCGCGAGTCCCATCAGGAAATGCAGCACGCGCAGCACGCCGCCCATCGCACCGACCCAGCCGTATTGCGCGAAATGCAGCGGCTGCACCGCGATGAACGCGCGCAACCAGAAGCCTCGGCCGCGCGACGTGGCGTCCGCGAGCCATTGGCCGTCCACCGCGCGATACAGGTGGCGCTCGAACACCGCCGTGCTCGGCAGGCCGGCGGTCGTCCCGGCAATCTCGACACGCGCGTTCACGTCCCCCCACCGATGCAGCACGACGGCTTCGCGCCGGAAATCCGGCGTGCGCGCCGCATCGCGCCGCAGCAGCGCCTCGAGATCGGGCGCGTGTTGCCACGCGCCGCCGGCGGCAATCGGCGGCGGCCCGCCGAGCAGCTCGGCGAACGCGCGCTGCGGTTGCCCCGGATACGCGACGCCCGCAAGCGACACCGTGCCGAGCGCGCCCAGCCCCGACAACGCGCCGGTGAACGCGAACAGCACGAGCCACGGCGCGCCCCACAGGCCGATCCACGCGTGCAGGTCGAACAGCGCGGCGCGCAGCCCGCTGCCGCGCCGGATGCGCGCCGCTGCGGGCCAGCGCCGGTGATGCACGACCAGGCCCGCGACGATGAGCACGAGCAGCACGATCCCCCACAGGCTGACGAAGATCCGCCCGGGAAAGCCCGCGAACAGCGTCTTGTGCAGCGTGACGAGCAACGCCGCGCGTCCGCCGTCGGCCAGCCGCTCGCCCGTCGCCGGGTCGAGCGCCAGCGTGCAGGCCTGCCGCGCGTCGCAGAAACGGATCGCCGGATCGTCCGGTTGCGGCAGCACGATGCGCGCATCGCGCAACGGCACGCCGAGCGCCGCCGCGCGTGCGACGAGCGTATCGAGCGGCAGCGCCGGCCGCGCGACGGCGACCGGCGGCGGCCGCCACCAGCCCTGCATCGAATCGGTCGCGAGACTCCACGTGCCGCTGAACAGCACGACGAACAGCACCACGCCGAACAGCGCACCGGCGCCGCGATGCAGCGCGCGCCAGCGCGAACGCGATGAAGCGTCCATGTCAGCGCCCTCCCCAGAACATCGCGCACGGCACGAGCACCGCGAGCCACAGGCAGGCGCGCCACGCGGCCTGCCGCCGCACGGGCGCGACGAGCACCCACAGCAGCGCGGCGACACCCGCGGCCAGCGACAGCAGCACCGCCGCGTAGAGCCGGTTCAGGCCGTCGGCCGGGTAATGACGGGCCAGCGTGACCGCCAGCGCGACCGCGCCCGGCAGCACGCCTGCGATCGCGAGCGCCGCCCGCGTCCCCCAGCCGCCCGCCATCAGAACTGCCCGCGCACGGTCAGCATCACGTTGCGCGGTTCCCCGTAGCGGTTGTTCCAGCCCGGCTGGCTCAGGCTCAGGTAGTACTTGCGGTCGAACAGGTTGTTGACGTTGACGGCCGCACTCCAGTGCTTGTCGTAGCGATAGCCGAGCCGCACGCTGGCGAGCGCGTAGCCGCCCTGGCTCATCGTGACGCCGTTCGCCTGCGCCGAGTAATTGCTCTGCACCTGCACGCCGCCGCCGATGCTCCAGCGCCGTTCCTGCCACGGCAGGTCGTAGTTGGTCCACAGCCGGAACAGGTGGCGCGGGTTCAGCAGCGGCGCGAACGTGCCCGCGTTCGCGAGGTTGTCCGCATAGCGCATCGTGTCGTACGTATAGCTCGCCCACACGCTCCACCACGGCGTGATGCGGCCGTTCGCCTCGAACTCGAAGCCCTGGCTGCGCACGCTGCCGCCGTTCACGTAGTAGCAGTTCGGCCCCGCGCACGGATGCGCGAGATCGACCTGCGGATTGTTGTCGAGATCGATGCGGAACGCCGCGAGCGACACGTTCAGCTTGCCGCCCGCCAGCTCGCCCTTCACGCCCGTCTCGTAGGTGCGCCCCTTCACCGGCGTCAGGATGCCGCCGCCCCACATCGACTTGGTTTGCGGCTGAAACACTTCCGCATAACTCGCGTACCACGACCAGTCGCGCGCGAAATCCCAGATCAGCCCGCCGTACGGCGTGAACTGGTGGCCGGTGTTGTAGTGCGCGCCGAGGCTGTCCTGGTTCCACCAGCTCATCCGGCCGCCGAGCACGAGCGTGACGGGTTCCGCGAGCTTGATGCGGCCGAGCCCGTACACGCCCTTCTGCGACACGTCGTTCTGCTGCGACTGCTGGTACGGGCCGACGCCCGGCTCGGGCACGCTGCCCGGGTTCCAGCGGTAGACGTTCACCGGCATGCCGGCCACGTTGCCGAGCAGCTGCGCCGACATCTGCCCGCTGCTGCTGTTCGCGTAGGTCACGCCGAACAGCAGGTCGTGCGTCAGCCCGAACGCATGCACCGGCCCCTGCACGTTCGCATCGATGCTGCGGCTGTAGCTGCTGAACTGGTACGCGCCGCCCGTCAGCGCGCCGCCCGCACCGGTCGACGGATCGATCGCGCCGTACGAGCCCGCGTATTTCAGGTCGGAACGCACGCTCTGGTATTCGCCGCTGACCTTCGCTTTCCAGCCGGCGCCGAGCTTCTGCTCGACCGACGCGAACGCGCGCGTCGTGTCCCAGTCGAAGTGGCCCCACGCCGTGTCGAGGAACGTCGAGCGCGACAGGCCGAGGCTCGACCCGTCGCGCGCCATCGGCACGCCGGACATGTCGGGCACCGAGCGCGTCGTCTGGTATTGCGCGCCGAACGTGAGCAGCGTGTCGCGCGTCACGTCGACTTCCGTGATGCCGTAGATCGAGCGCGTGTCCTGTTTCGCGTGGTCGTAGAAGAAATGACGATCCTCGTATGCGGCGACGAGCCGGCTGCGCACGGTGCCGGCCGCATTGAGCGGGCCGCCGATGTCGGCTTCCGCGCGGTAGCGGTCCCAGCTGCCGACGCTCACGCTCGCGTTCGCGGAGAACTGGTACTGCGGCCGCTTGCGCACGAGGTTGACCGTCGCGGCCGGGTTGCCCGAGCCGTGCAGCAGGCCGTTCGCGCCGCGCAGGATCTCCACGCGCTCGTACACGGAGATGTCCTGCGGCGCGCTCGCCATGTCGCCGATCACCACCGGCACGCCGTCGAATTCGAACGAATCGACCTTGAAGCCGCGCACGAAATACGCGGTGGTGAGCAGCACGTACGGTTGCACGGTCACGCCCGCCGATTGCTGCATCACCTCGTCGAGCGAATACAGGTTCTGCTGGTCGATCCGTTCGCGCGTCGTCACGCTGACCGACTGCGGAATCTCCCGCAACGCCAGCGGCATCTTGCCGACCGTCGCCACGGCCGGATCGTCGGCCACGCCGCGCGACGCGGTCACGGATATCGCCTTCAGCTCGCCCGCGGCAGGCTTCACGGCGGTCGTTTCCTCCTTCCGGACTTCCGCGCCGGCCGCCGGCGCCGCATCGGCGAACGCCGCCGCCGGATGCGCGGCGATCAGCAGGCCGAGATACAGCGACGGGCGCCAGCGCCCTCGCCCCGGACGGGCGACGCGCGCGCCCTTCGTCATCGATCTCCCAGGTTCCAGCACCTCGTACCGCATTCACGCCCCCGTATTTGATAATCATTCTCATTATCAAATAGAACCGGCAGGCCATTTTTCGATCGAGGGGCTTTTCCTATCGATTCCGGGCACGCCGGCCCGCATTGTTCACGTCAGTGTTCGGATTCGGCCGCCCGGGCTTCCGCGTTCGAAGCGCCCACAGCGTCCTCTGCGTCGTTAGCCTCCAGATCGTCCGGCGGCAGGCCGTCGAGCCCCGGCTCCGCGCGGGCGAAGGCCGCGTACCACGCGTCGGCCTCGACGAGCTGCGCGTGCGTGCCGGTCGCCCGCACGCGGCCCGCGTCGAGCACGACGATCGTGTCGGCGGCCGCCGCGAGCGCCGGCTGGTGCGTGACGACGATGCGCGTGCGCTGCCCGCGCAGCGCGACGAGGCTGTCGCGCACGCGCCGCGCACTCGATTCGTCGAGGCTCGCGGTCGGCTCGTCGAACATCAGCACCGGCGCACGCGACAGCAGCGCGCGCGCCAGGCACGCCCGCTGGCGCTGCCCGCCCGACAGCAACTGGCCGCCCGGCCCCACGTCGGATTCGAGCCCGTCCGGCAAGTGCTCGGCGTCGTGCAGCAGGCCGGCCGCGTCGAGCGCGTCGCGCAGTTCGGCATCGGTCGCATCCGGGCGGCCCATCCGCACGTTCCACGCGAGGCTGCCGCGAAACAGCCCGTTGTCCTGGAACACGAGGTTGCGCGTCGCCGCGAGCGTCGCCTCGCTCAGGTGCCGCACATCGGCGCGGCCGAGCAGCACGCGCCCGGCGCCCGGATCGTCGAGCCGCGCGAGCAGGCCGAGCAGCGTGCTCTTGCCGGCACCCGTGGGGCCGACGATCGCGACGAAGCCGCCCGCCGGGCAATGCAGGTCGACGCCGTCCAGCAGCGTCGCGCCGGCGGGCGAACGGTAACCGACGCGCACCGCGTCGACACTCGCGTCGTGCACCGGCGTGCCGCGGTCGGGGCTGTCGAAACGCGGCGCATGCAGCACCGCGAGCACGGTGTCGAGTGCGCGCCAGGCGCCGCGCAGCGCCTGGTCGAGCTGCGTGAGCTGCGCGAGCGGTTCGATGAAACGCACGAGCAGCACGAGCACCGCCACGGCCGTCGCGGCATCGAGCCGGCCCGCCGAGACGGCCCATGCGCCGCCCGCCAGCATCGCGACGAACACGCCCTGCACCGCGCCCGCGAAGCCGAGTTCGATCGGCAGCGAGCGCCGCATCAGCGCGCACGTGCGGCGATGCTGCGCGTCGAACGCGTGCATCAGCGCCGCGCGCGCGTCGCCTTCGCGGCCCGCGAAGCGCAGCAGCCCCTGATGCGCGGCGAAGGTCTGAAGCTGCACGGCCATGTCGCGATCGCCGGACGCGCGCGCCTGCTCGAACGCGAGGGTGCGCGTGCCGCCGCGCTCGAGCAGCGCGAACAGCAACACGGCGGCTGCCGCGAGGCACAGCGCGATGCGCCAGTCGATCCACGCGAGCCCGGCGACGACCGCAAGCGGTGTCACGACCGCGCCGATCAGCGGCCCGAGCAGGTGCGCCGGAATCCCCATCGCCTGCATGACCGGCCCGCGCAGCAGCCCGACCGGATGACTGTCGCGCACGGCCTGCCACGACGCGATGCGCGGCAGGTGCCGCACGAGGCGTTCGACGAGACCGGCCGCGAGCGCGCCACCCGCGCGATAGCCGCCGCGCTGCGCGACGTACACCACGAATGCATGGCACAACGTCAGCACACAGAGCGCGATCGTCCAGTGCAACACGGCTGCCTGCGCGCCGGCGAACCACGCGCGGATCAACGGCACGAGCAGCAACCCGCAGGCGCCGTCGAGCAACGCGGCCGCCACCGCCCAGCCGACCCCGCGCCACAGCGCGCGGCGTGTGCCGGATGGCAGGCACTGCAAACGTTTGAGCGATTTCATCATCATGCGGCCTCCCCGTCCGCGGCACCGCGTTCGCGCCACAGCCGCGCATACAGCCCGCACGCGGCCAGCAGCGCCGCATGCGTGCCGCGCTCGACGATGCGGCCGCGATCCATCACGAGAATCTGGTCCGCCTGCCGGATCGCGTCGAGATCGTGGCTGACGATCACGCGCGTGCGCGCGTCGCCGCGCAGCGCGTTGCGCAATGCGCGTCCGGTTTGCGGATCGAGTGCCGATGCCGGTTCGTCGAGCAGCAACAGCGGCGCCGTCGACAGCAGCGCACGCGCAATCGCCAGCCGCTGCAGCTCGCCGCCGGACAGCCGCACGTCGCGCCCGCACACGCAACCGTAGCCGCCCGGCAACGCATCGATGCGTTCGTCGAGACAGGCGGCGCGCGCGGCCGCGCGAATCGCATCGTGATCGGCATCGGGCCGGTACAGCGCGATGTTCGCGGCAATCGACACGTCGAGCGCGGCGGCCTGCTGGAACACCATCGCCATCTGCTCGCGCCGCGTATCCGGCGCAAGCAGCCGCAGGTCGGCGCCGCCGAGCCGCACCGTGCCGCGGTCGGGGTCCATGAAGCGCGCGAGCAGCATCAGCAGCGTGCTCTTGCCCGCACCCGACGGCCCGACGATCGCGGTGGTCGTGCCCGCCGCGACCGTCGCGTCGATGTCGCGCAGGATCGGCGTGCCGTCGATGTCGACGCTCACGCCGCGCAGCTCGATCGACGCATCGCACGGCACCTGTGCCGCGCCGTCGGCCGGCTCGGGCAGGCCCGGCTGCGCGAGCAACGCATCGAGGCGCGCAGCGGCCGCGCGCGCTTCGCGCAACGCGTCGGCACCGTGGCCGAGCGCCCGCACCGGCGCGGCGACCGCCCAGATCAGCAGTGCGAACGCGCACAGTTCGCCGACCGGCAGGCGGCCGGCCGTGAGCCACGTCGCGCCGAACACGACCCACGCGAGCAGGAACGGCGTGCCGAGCAGCACCTGCGTGCAGGCACCGGGCCCGCCGACGCGGCCGACCCATGCCGAAAACGCCTGGTCGAAGCGCCCGGTCGACGCGAGCGCGGCCGCCTCGATGCCGGCGCCCGGATACTGCCGCACGAGCGCCGGGTTCTGCGCGAGCTGCGCGTAATCGCCCATCAGCTGTTCGAGTGCCGCGTTGCGCGCCGCGACGGCCGGTGCGAACCGCGCCGAGCGCATCCAGCGGAACAGCGCGGCGCCCGCGACGAGCGGGACCAGCGCAAAGGCGAGCAGCACGGGATTCAGGTAAAGCAGGCACGCCAGCGCCGCGCACGGCACGACGACGAGTTGCGTGACGTCGGCCGGCGCATGCGCGACGAGCTGGTGCAGCGCACGCACGTCCTGGTCGACGTGGCGCGCGACGCGATCGCTGCCCGCGCGCGCGAACCAGCCGAGCGGCAAGCGTTGCAGATGATCGGCGAGCCGCCTGCGCAAGCGATCGGCGAGATCGGCATCGACACGGTGGGTCAGGTGCAGCGCGACCGTCTGGCCGCCCAGCCAGCACACGCCGGCCGCCACGGCCGCGACGAGCCAGCCGCGCGCCGTCGCGTCGAGCTGGGCCGTCTCGCGCCATACGTCGGCGATACGGCCGAGCGCGAGCCACGGCACGAGCGACGCGACACCCGCCAGCGCCTGCAGCACGACCGCCGCCGCAAGCGGCACCGCGAACGGCCGCAACATCGAAAGCAACGGTCCCTTCATGCGGCACGCTCCAGCAGCATGCCGAGCGTGGCCGCGCACGCGTCGCCCGGCGGCTGCTCCGGAAAACCGAGCTGCATCGTCAGTTGCTGCCAGACGCGCGTCACGTCGATGCTGCGCTGGTTGCACGCGTGCAACCCTTCGCCCGACACGAGCCGGTCGACCGCGCGCACGGCCGCCTGCGGCCAGCTGCGGGCATGAATCGCGCCCCACGTATCGCGCGCATCGTCGCAGATCTGGATGCTCGGCATGTCGTCGCCCGCCGCGTCGCCGAAGATCGGGAACAGCCCGTCGTCGTCCGTTGCCGGTTCGCGCAGCGCGGGCGCCCACCACAGCGGGCCATGCGGCGACGCGAGCGTCCACGTGCCGGCGTCCGTCGTCAGCGTGATGCTGAACAGCATGCTCATCCGGCCGTCGTCGGCCGCCGCCATCTCGTTGTGCACGCGCAGCGAGACCGGCGTTTCGGCGAGCACCATCGCGCATTCGCGCATCGACGACAGTGCCGGCCCGACCGGCTCGACCGACCACGGGCCCACGCCCTGCAGCGCGGCGGCGAGCACGTCGAGCGCCGCGTAACTGGCCTGCACCGAGCACACGACATCCGCATGCACGGGCGCGCTCGTTTCACGCAGCCGTCGCGCGACCGCGATGAAGCGGGAGACGACCGGTAGGTTCGGATAGAAACTGTTGAGCAGGCAGCGCCGGCCGTGACGCGACGCGGTGCGCAGCACGCGGTCCCATTCGTCGGGCAGCAGCGGATGCTCGATCACGACGTCGATCCCGCGCTCGAGCAGCCGGCACGCGAGCGCGGCCCCGTCGGCACCGCGCGCCGCACCGCCGACCGCGACGCACGCAGCGCGCACGTCGTCGGGCAACGCTTCCGGACGGTCGAACACGGGCGCGCCGACGCGCGCGGCCAGCGCGGCGGTACGCGCGCTGCCTTGCCCCAGGATGCCGGCGACGCGATACGTGCCGGACGCGGCGAGGCCCGCCGCATAGAACTGGCCGAAGCGGGAGCCGGCCACGACGACCGGCAGCGGATGAGCCTTCATTGCGCCTCCTTCAGGCGGGTGTCGACGAACGCGGCGTTCAGGCAGTCGAAATGACCGCCGGGGATGTCGACGGACGTGATGCCGCCGAGCGCCTGTGCCGCCCAGTATTCGGTGAGCGCCGCGCGCTGCTGCGGAATCAGCGGGTTGCAGCGCTCCGGCACGAACAGCCGCAGCGCACCCGCGTATGGCGCGTCGCCCGCCCAGTGGCTCGCCTGCACCGAATGCATGAAAAGCCGGTACAGCCGTTCGCGCTCGTCGAGCAGCGGATGCGCGACCTCGTCCTGCATCGACAATCCGGCGGCCGCGCGCAGCACGCGGCGTCGCAACGTGTCGAGCGGCTCGCAGCGGTCGCCGAAAATCTCCAGCTGGGCCTGCAGGCTGCCGGGCGCGAGACGCGCGGGGTCGGCCTTCAATGCGTCGGCGAGTGCGTCGGCCAGCACATACGTTTCCGGAAACCCGAGCGCGTCGAGCGGCAGCCCGAGCGTCGCCGCGAAGTTGAACAGCACGAGCCGCTCGTCTTCGATCAGATAGGGAATCCGGTAGCTCGACACGATGTCGAGCGTGCGCACCTCGACACCGAGCTGCACCAGCGACTTCGCCATTTCGAGCGCGACCAGCCCGCCCGAGCAGTAGCCGAGCACGTCGACCTCGCGCACGCCGGTGCGCCACAGCGCATCCGCATAACGCCGGCCGAGCGTCGCGTTCAGGTGGCGCGCCGGCAGGTCGAGATAGTCCTGCGCGTCGCGCACCGCGAAGCCGAGCACGGGGCCGAGCCGCGCGAGCGCCGGCATGACCGGACGATACGCGTGCACCGTGCCGAGCCCTTCATGCACGATCACGCGCGGCACGCCGTCGCCGGGCGCGAGCGGTATCGGCCGCACGCCGGCGCGCACGCGCGGCGCCGGCGCATGGACGACCGCCGAAACGTGCGCGCTACGCGGAGCGGCCGGCGCAACCGGCGATGCGCTGTCCGACGGCTGCGCATCCGCGTCGCGCAGGCATTGCGCGAACGCGGCGGGCGTCGGTTGCGCGAGCACCCAGCGCAGCAACCGGTCGAACGGATGCGCATGCGCGAGCGGTTCCTCGCCGCGCAGCCGCGACACGAGTTGCGCGATCAGCAGCGAATCGCCGCCCGCGGCGAAGAAGTCCTGATCGGGCGTGACGTTGCGCGTATCGAGCACGGCTTCCCACAAGCCGATCAGCCGCGCCAGCAGCGGATCGGCGGCGGCCTGCGCGTGAGCCGGCCGGGCGGCCGCCAGCTCCGCTTCGCGGATGCCGGCGATGCCGGCCAGCGTGCGGCGATCGATCTTGCCGTTCGCGGTCACGGGCAGGCGGTCGAGCACGCGCAATTGCGACGGCACCATGTAACCCGGCACGCGCTCCGCGACGCATGCCAGCAGCGCGTCCGGCGCGATGCGCGCCGCCCCGCGCTTCACGTGCGCGAGCAGGATGTCATAGCCGAGTGCGTCGAGCGGCGTGCCGGGTGCCACGCAACCGAGCGCGCGATCGCCGCCCGCCGCTTGCAGCCATTCGAGCCACTGCGCGCGCGGCACGAACAGACGCGCCGATTCGACGCGCGCGTCGTGCGGCGTTTCCATCATCAACCCCTGGCTGATGCTGATCTCCGGATGCTCGGTCGTCAGTTCCTGGATCACCCACCACGCATCCGCCGCCGACAGCGCACGCAATCCGGCGACCAGCGCGACCGTGTCGCGCGCATTGTTCAGTGCGCCGGAGCTGATCGTGATGTCGATCGAATGCGGCGCAATACCCTGCGCGTCGAGTGCCGCGTTCATGTCGAACCGCTCGAACCGCATCCACGGATACGCGGCGAAGCGCTCGCGTGCCGCCGCGAGGAAATAGCTCGACACGTCGCTGAACAGGTAGTCGATCCGCGCGCCCGCTTCGACCAGCGGCGCGAGCGCGTCGACGATCGCCCGCGTCGCCGCGGCCGTACCCGCGCCGATCTCGAGGATGCGCCACGGGCGCTGCGGCTCGCGCGCGACGATCGCACGCACGGCCTGTGCCATTCCGTCATGCAGGGCCTGCGCATGTTCGCCGTCGCTGTACATCGCGTCGGCGATATGCGACGCGCCTTCCGGGAACATCAGGCCGGCGGGCGACACGGTGCCGTCCACCTGCACGTCGATGCATCCCGCGCTGTCGCGGAAGTAGTCGACGAGGACGGCCGGCCACAGATCGGGCGACGCATCCTGCGCAAACGCGTCCCAGCAGGCATGCGCATCGGCGTGGCCGGCATCGGGCCGCCTGCGCCAGCCGCCATCGGCATCCGCGTGCAGCACGCCGTGCCGGTCGAGCATCGCGAGCCAGTGACGCAGCAGATGCTGTCGCGCCGCCGGCACACGCAACCGTTCGCACAACGTCGCGAAGTCCGTCGCCGCCTCCTCGGTCAGCGCCCCCGCCGGCACGATCCACGCTGCCAGCGATGCAACGCAGGCCGCTTCGAGCCGGGCGACCGACCGCGTCACGTCCGCGTGCGCGGGCCAGCGCGCGGCGTCGAACGCCGTGCGCACGTGCGCCGCGATCTCGTGCAGCGCGTCGTCCTGCTGCGGCGGCTCCGCGCCATGCAGCGACACGAAGCTCGCGAGCCGGCGCTCCGTGCCGTCGCCGAGCACGATCGTCGCGGCCGCGCCGACGAGCGGATGCGCGGTCAGCGCCGCATCGATCTCGGCCAGCTCGATCCGGTAGCCGCGGATCTTCACCTGATCGTCCTGCCGCCCGAGGAATTCGAGCGAACCGTCGGCACGCACGCGGCCGAGATCGCCGGTGCGGTAGAGTCGCCGCCCGTCGCCATGACGGATGAAGCGTTCGGCCGTTCGCACCGGATCGTTCGCGTAACCCGTCGCCAGCCCGACGCCGCCGATATGGATCTCGCCGCGCACACCCGGCGGGCACGGCCGGCCGAGCGCGTCGAGCACCTCCATCGTCTGCCCGGTCAGCGCGCGGCCGTAAGGAATGCTGGCCAGCTGCGTGTCCGCCGGACGGATCGGATGCTCGATCGACCAGATCGATGCCTCGGTCGCGCCGCCGAGGCTGAACAGCGCACTGTCGGGCCAGCGCCGCCACCAGCGGGTGGGCAGCGTCACCGGAATCCAGTCGCCCGACCACAGCACGCGGCGCGGGCCCGGCACATCGAGCGCCGGTTCGCTTTCGACGTAGTCGATCAGCATCTGCCCTTGCGCGGGAACCGAATTCCACAGCGTCACGCGATGGCGCGCCATCAGCGCGGCCCAATGCGACGGATCGTTGCCGCGCGCCGGATCGGGCAGCACGATGCACGCGCCGCGCGCGGTCGCGCCGAAGAAGTCGTAGACGGACAGGTCGAAGCTCAACTCGGCCAGGCCGAGCACCACGTCGCCGTCGCCCACTTCATGGCGCGCGCTGATGTCGGCCAGCGTGTTGCACACGGCCGCGTGGCTCAGCATCACGCCCTTGGGCTCGCCGGTGGAGCCCGACGTATAGATCACGTATGCAAGTGCGTCGCCAGCGATGTCGCGCGCGGCGCGCGGCGGCCATTGCGGATCGATCGGCACGGCATCGACATCGATGCGCACGCACCCGTCGTGTTCGAACTCGAGCGCCTGCACGCTGACGACCGCACGCACGCGCGCATTGCGCAGGATCGCCTGTTGCCGCAGCGCCGGCTGCCGGCTGTCGACCGGCACGTACGCGGCGCCCGCCTGGACGATCGCGAGCACGGCCACGAGCTGGTGCGCGCACTTCGGCATCAGCACCGCGACGGTATCGCCCACGGCGACGCCGGCCTGTTCGAGCGCCGACCGCAGCGCCGCCGCGTGCTGCGCGACGTCGCGATACGTGCGCGCCCCCTGCGCATCGATCACCGCCGGCGCATCGGGCGTACGCAACGCCTGCGCGGCGAAGCCGGCCGCGATGTGCGACTCCGCATCCGGATGGATTCCGGCGGCGGGCGCATCGGACGGCAGCACGATGTCGCCCGCGCGCGACCACCATGCGGCGTCGGCGGCGAGCCGGCCCAGCAGGGCGACGTACGCGTCGAACATCGCCGCGGGCATCCCGTCCGGAAACAGGTCGTCGCGCACGTCCCAGCCGATTTCCAGGCCGCCGAACTGATCGGTCACCTGGCAGTCGAGCCACACCTGCGGCGTCTGGCTGATCATGTAGCGCGGCGGCTCGGCACGGGCCGCGTGTTCGCCGAGCAGCCGGCCGACACTGCCGATGCCGCTCGTGAACACCACCGGCATCAGCGCCGCATCCTTGCCGCGCCGTCGCGCGAGTTCGCGCATCACGTCGACACCGGTAAACGCTCGATGGTCGAGGTCGTCGAACATCCGCGCGCCGATCGTGCGGGCACGCTCGACGAAATCGCGCCCTTGCGTCGTGTCGACCGCGAGCAGGCTCAGCGCGGTGAAATCGCCGAGCACCGCGTCGATGCGCGGATGCACGGGCGGCCGGTTCAGCACCGTCAGGTTCAGGCAGAACGCGGGCGACTGGCTCCAGCGGCCGACGACTTCGGCGAACGCGGCCAGCGCGACACTCGCCGCGCTCAGGCCGAAGCGGCTCGCGTGGCCGCTCAGCGCGGCCCATTGCGCGCGATCGAGCCGCGCATGCCGGTGCGTGAAGCGCGGCCGCGCGTCGGACGGCATCGCGGGCACCACCGGCAGATCGGGGCGCGCCGGCAGATCGTCGATGCGCGCAAGCCACCACGCCTTGTCGCGCGCATGATCCGCGCGCGTGCCGGCATGGGCTTCATTGACGACGTAGTCGCGGAACGTCGCGTCGAGCGCCTCGGGCTGCCACTGCGGGTCGTCGTAGCGGCGCCGCCATTCGGCGAGCAGCAATTGCAGGCTCGCATAGTCGATCAGCGTGAAATCGACCGACAGGTGCAGCACCGCACCGTCCGGCCCGAGGCTCACTTCCGGCTGCAGCACCGGCCAGCGGTCGAGCGCGTGCACCGCATGGTCGAGACGCTCGCGCACGCGCCTTACGTGCGCGTCGAACGCGTTCGCGTCGACATCGCGCAGGTCGTGCACCACGAGCGGCTGCCACGGCACGTCGGGCAGCACGCGTTGCCATGCGTTGTCCTCGACGATCGCGCGCAGCATCGGATGCCGCGCGACGCACGCGTTCCACGCCGCCTCGAAGCGCACGCAGTCGAGATTCGCGGGCTCGCCGTATTCGACGTACAGATGGCACGCATTGCCGCCGAACTCGAACGATTCGTGGCGGCCGAGCACGTACGCGGCCTGCACCGGCGTCAGTGCGAACCGCTCGTGCCGGCGCACCGGATCGCAGCGCCATGCGCCGTCCTGCAGGAAGCGGACGAACGCGTCGCGTTCGGCCTTGATGCGCGCGGCCAGGTCCGCATCGAGCGCGCCGGCCGGCGCGCGATAGCGCAACTGGCCGCCGTCGTCGCACCACAGTTCGATCTGGCGTTCGCGGCAGAGATCGAGCACGTCATCGAAGCTCACAGCACGCCCTCCTCGATCGTCGCAACCCGCGTGTCGCCGTCGGCCTGCGAGGCTTGCATGGCCGGTGCGGCCTCGTCGAGCTGCGCGGCGAGACCCGCGAGCGTCGGCTGCCGGTAGAACGCCGCCATCCCGACCCGCACGCCGAGCCGCTCGCGCAGTTGCGCGAGCAGGCGCGTCGCGAGCAGGCTGTCGCCGCCGAGCGCGAAGAACGTCGCGTCGCGCGCGTTCGCCGGACGGCCGAGCGCGTGCTCCCAGCATGCGAGCAGCGTTGCCTGCCGTTCGTCGGCCGGCACGAATGCATCGTGGGCGGCCGGTGCGTCGCCGCGCGCGCGCGCGAGCGCCTCGCCCACCGCCCGCCGGTCGATCTTGCCGTTCGCGTTGAGCGGCCAGCGCGCGATGCACCACAGCGCATCGGGGCGCATCGCGTCGGGCAAGCGGTCGCGCAGCCAGTCGGCCAGCGCCGCTTGCGCGGCCGGTTCGCCGGCACGGCGCGCGTCGATGCACGCGAATGCGTTCGAACGCCAGCTTCGGGAGTCGAGCGTAAAACCGCGCGCATGCGCGGCGGCGGCGATCGCATCGGGCGTGAACGGCTGCGGCAACGACGCATCACCCGCCACGCTCGCGACGAGTTCACGCAACGGCGAGTCGCGCAGCACGTCGGCGAACAGCAAACGGCCATCCTGCGCCAGCAACGCTGCCGCGATCCGGAACGTATCGCGCGGATCGTCGCGCAGATGCGCGGCCGCGAAACTGATCACGCAATCGAATTCGCCGAGATGCCGCGCGGGCAACAAGCCGTCCTGCATCGTCTGAAGCGCGGGCCTCGTAACGGTGAAGCGTGCCTGTGCGGTGTGCAGCAGCCCCGGCGACACGTCGAACAGCGTCACGTCGAAACGTGGATCGTCGAGCACGCCGAGGCCCGCTTCGAACCATTGCCCGGCGCGGGCGTCGATCACCGCCACGCGCAGCACACCGGTGCGCGCAGCGGCCTGGGCCTCCAGCGCGCCGGCAAACTCGCGCAGCGCGCGGGCGCCGTCCGGCAAACGCGTCGCGAACGCAAGCGGTGCCACGCACGGGTCCAGCGGTACGCGCTGCGCGGCCGTATCCGGATCGGCTGCGAGCGCGCGCAGCGACGCCGTCAGATCGTCGAGATCGGTTGCATGCCAGTCGAGCCGATCGAGCGCACCGTCGATGGCGATCGACGCATCGCCTTTCGCGTGCCGGTGCGCACGCAACGACGGCGGCAGACCCGCGCCGCCATCGAGCAGCCGATCGGCGACGGTGCGCGCAACGGCCGCTTCCGCCTCGACCGTATCGGCCAGGTCGGCATCCGCGAGCAACGACGGCGCGGCATCGGCAACGCGATCCGCACCACAGTCGGCAACGCAATCGGCCGGCACGAATGCGGCGACGATGCGCGCAGCCTCGCCATTCACGACACTCGCGCACGCACCGTCGATCTGCGGATGCGCGGCCAGCGCGGCCTCGATCTCGCCCAGCTCGATCCGGTGCCCGCGCACCTTCACCTGGCGATCCTCGCGCCCCAGGAATTCGAGCGTGCCGTCGGGCCAGTAGCGGCCACGGTCGCCCGTGCGATACCAGCGGCCCGACGCGTGCTGCACGAAGCGCTGCGCGGTCAGCTCGGGATCGTTGCGGTAGCCGCGCGCGAGACTGTCGCCGCCGATCAGCAGTTCGCCCGGCACGTAATCCGGCACATCGCGGCCGTCGGCATCGACGACGCGATAGGCCTGCCCCGGCAACGGCCGGCCATACGGAATCGAACGCCAGTGCGGCGGCACGTCGCGCACCGTCTGCACGTTCGACCAGATGCCGGCCTCGGTCGCGCCGCCGAGCGCATGGAACGCACATGCGTCGCCGCACCGTTCGCGCAGGCGCGCCGGCAGGTCGAGTGCGATCCAGTCGCCGGACAGCAGCGCCGCGCGCACGCTGCGGCATGCGTCGGCCGCGGCGGGCACCGCCAGCGCCATTTCGAGCAGCGCGGGCGCCGAATTCCACAGCGTCACGCGATGCTGCGCGATCAGGTCGATCCAGCGCGCCGCGTCGCGCGCGTCGTCCTGGGTCGGCAGCACGAGCTCGGCGCCGGCACCGAGCACGCCGAACAGGTCGTACACCGACAGGTCGAAGTCGAGCGCCGATACCGCGAGCAGCCGGTCGTGTGCACGCACGCCGAGCAGTGCATCGATCGCGTCGATCGTGTTGAGCGCCGCCGCATGCGTCATCTCGACACCCTTCGGCACGCCCGTCGAACCGGACGTGTAGATCACGTACGCGGTGGCCTGCGGCGCCACCGCGAGCGGCGCGGCCAGCGGCGCATGTTTCATCAGCGAGGCAACATCGAAGCGCGGCAGCGGCGCATCCGCGTGCGCCGTGTCGCCGATCGCGGCCTTCACGCCGGCCGCGCGTTCGATCAGCGTCTTGCGCGCGGCCGGCTGCGCAATGTCGAGCGGCACGTAACACGCGCCGGCGGCCAGTACGCCGAACACCGCGGCCACCTGTTCCGGCCCGCGCGGCAGGCTGATCTCGACGGCATCGCCGTGACCGATGCCGGCGGCACGCAGGCCACCCGCGATCGCCAGTGCCTGCGCGGCCAGTTTGCCGCGCGTCACCACGCGCTCGGCGCACCGCAATGCGACGGCCGCCGGCTCGCGCGCGGCCGATGCAAAGAAGTCGGCATGCAGCGTGCGCGGCCGCGCGGGAGCGGGCACCGCGTTGAGCGCATCGCGCACGCGTCGCTGCGCGGACGGCAGCTCGACCGCGATCGGCAGCCGCCAGTCGCGATCGCACAGCGCCTGCACGAGCGCGACATACGCGCCGAACATCGCATCGACCATCCCGTCGGGAAACAGGCCGTCGACGCTGTCCCATGCGAGCAACGCGCCGTCCGGCACGCGATAGAGCTGGTGATCGAGCCACACCTGCGGCGTCTGCGAAATCATGTCGTGCAGATCGCCGAACACGCGCGCGAATGCGTCGGGCACGAACGGCGCGTCGCCGAGATTGCACGAGAACACGACGGGCGCCGCCCGCGGCGCGCCCTGCCTGCGTGCATCGCGCAGCACATCGAGCGCCGGATACGCAGCCTGCGCGATCGCGCCGTGCAGCCGCTGCTGGAACGCGCGCACCGTGTCGGCCGCGCTCGCGTCGGCGCGCACGTCGCATTCGACGAGCAGCAGCGTCGTGAAATCGGCGATCACGCGGCCGAGATCGGGCGCATCGCCGTGCCGGTCGAACAACGGCACGTTGAGCAGGAACGCCTGCCGGCCGCTCCAGCGCGCGAGCACTGCCGCGAACGCCGCACCGAACACCGACGACAGCGTGACGCCATGCTGCGCGGCCCGTGCCTGCAGGCGCGTCAGTTCGGCCGTGCTCAGCGTATGCGTGACGCGGCTGAAACGCGGCGCGCGGATCGTTTCCGGCGCGCGGGCGAGCGGCAGCGCCGGCCCTTCCGGGAGCGTCGCGAGCCGCGCCTGCCATGCGTCGCGCGCCGCGGCCCGCGCATCGCGCGTATCGGCCGCGCGACGCGCGAGCCAGGTCGGGAACCACGTCGACGGCGCGTCGGGCAACGCCGACGGCTCGGCATACGCGGCGCCGATCTCCTGCATCAGCAGCCGCACGCTGTCCACGTCGGCCGCGAGCAGGTCGACGCTCAGCCACACGCGATCCTCGCCGCCGGGCATCTGCGCGAGGCCCATCATGAAGACCTGCGCGTGCTCGACGTCGAGACATTCGTGCGACCGGAACGCGCGCAGCGACACCCATTCGGTTTCCGCTTCGGCGGCCGTCAGGTCGCGCCAGTCCGCATGCGCGAACACCGGGGCCTCCGGTGCCGCGACGATCTGCTGGCGGCCACCGGCAAAGCGCGCACGCAGCATCGGATGGCGTTCGCGCACGAGTCGGCACACCGCGTCGAGACGAACGGGATCGATCGCGCGGCTGCGAAACTCGAGGAATGCGTGGCAGCTCACGTTGCCGAGCACTTCCCCGTCGCCGCGGCCGAGCCAGTACGCCTGCTGCACCGCGGACAAGTCGAACGGCGCATGCACGTCGACATCGACCGCCTCGGCGGCTTCGACGTCGGGCGCCGAGGATGCGCCGCGCGGCGCATTCGCGAGCAGCTCGGCCCACGCGCCGAGCGTCGGCGTACGCGCGAGCGCATCGAACGTCAGCGCGTAGCCGAGCCGGTTCACGCGCGTCTGCAGATACATCAGCCGGATCGAATCGAGGCCGCAGCTCAGCAGGTCCTCGTCATCGTCGAGCGACGCGATTTCGTCGACGGGCTCGTCGAGCAGCGCCGCGATCATCGCGACGAGCTGCGAGCGAAAGGCAATGGGAGAAAAACGGGAAGGATCGGAATGATCGATGGTTGAATCGACAGCGGTCTGGCTCATGGGCACGCCTTGTATGGGTCGTTCGATGGCGGATCCGCGCGGCGGCGGCCACCCGTGAATGAGAATCTATCGCATTCACGCCCATGAGCCCGGTCGATTGCTTTAGGCGGCCGGTCAGTTGTTTTAGATTGCCGCGCTCTCCAGTTCGGCATCGTCGATCGCGTTCGACGATGCGCGAATGTCGCTCGGCGAAATGCCGTAGCGCTTGCGGAACGCGATCGAGAAATGCGCGGGGCTGTAGCCGACGCGGTACGCCACGGTCGACACGTTCGCGTCCTCCGCGCACAGCATCGCGTGCGCGGTCCGCAGCCGGTATTCCTGCAGGTACGCATACACGCTCGTGCCGAACACCTTGCGGAAGCCGGCCGTCAGCTTGCGCGAATTCATCCCCACCCGGCCCGCGAGCGCATCGAGCGTCGGCGGCTGCTGGAGCTCGCGCGTGAGGATGTCGCTCGCCGCGTACACGCGCTCGACGTCCGACGACGTGACGCGCACGTCGGCCGGCGCGAACTGCCGCTGCGTCGCCAGCAGCTGCGCGCTCAGCGCGGTCAGCTCGAATGCCTTGGCCTTCAGGTAGTACTCGCGCACCGCGCCCTCGAACGGGCACGTCGCGATCTGCACCGCGAGCGCCTGCAGCGCCTTCGATGCCGGGCAACTGACGATGCGCGGATCGCCGCCCGTCGGCGCGAGCATCTTCTCCGGCAACAGGCTCAGGTTGCGGTCGAGCGCATCGAGGCCGAGCTGCACGATCGTGTAGCGCAGCGGCACGTCGCGGTCGTAGATCTGGTGCGTCGTGAATTCGCCGTCGTTGGCGATCACGCACAGGCCCGGCCCCTTGATGCACTGCTCGGGCTGGCCCGGCACGCGGCAGCGCAACTGCCCGCTCTGCACGAGGACGAGCTTCAGCCCTTTTTCGAGCGGCTCCTCGTACCAGTCGCGGCTGTCCGAGCACAGCGTGCCGCTCATGAGTTTCATGCCCGCGTCGATGTGCACCACGCCCGGATGATTGCCGGGCACGAGCACCGGCGGGTGACGTCGTGACGAAGCGAAGGAGGTCGAGCTCATCGGAGGTCCGTTGGTTAGGCGGCACGCGCGGCCCGGCGCGCGCCGGCGGCAACCGGCCGATTCTCCGGCCGGGCCGGGCGGGCGCCGCGCGACAGGCGCCCGATCGAATGAAATTGCCGCGATATCGAAAGAAACGACGTTATCGCGGCACTTGTTACAAATGATAATACCTCTCATTTACATTTTTTGACAACTTGTCGGAACCCAAGGTCAGCGCATGCACTCCTCCCTTCCCTCCGTGGCGCCGGCCATCCCGGCCGACGCGCCCGACTGGCCCGACGACTTCGCACACCGCTATCGCGACGCCGGCTACTGGCAGGACACGACGTTCTTCGAGGCGCTCGACGCGCAAGCGCAGCGCACCCCCGACGCGCTCGCGGTCGTTGACGGCACCTGCCGGCTCAGCTACCGCGACCTGCTGGCGCGCATCCGCCGGCTTGCGGGCGGCCTCGCGCGTCTAGGCTTGGTGCGCGGCGACGCGGTCGTCGTCCATCTGCCGAACGGCGCACGCTTCATCGAAACCTGCTTCGCGCTGTTCCAGCTCGGGGTGCGGCCGGTGCTCGCGCTGCCTGCCCACCGGCACTACGAGATCGGCGCGTTCTGCCGCTTCGCCGGCGCGCGCGCGTATCTGTGCGCGGCACGACTCGGCGAGTTCGACTGCCGGCCGCTCGCGGCCGCATTGCAGGCCGACTGCCCGACGCTCGAGCACGTCGTGATGGACGGCGACGATCACGCGTTCACACCATTCGACGCGCTGTACGACGCGCCGCCGCTGCGCGAATGCGCGGCACGCGCCGACGACATCGCATGCTTCCAGCTGTCGGGCGGCACGACCGGCACGCCGAAGCTGATCCCGCGCCGCCATCGCGAATACCTGTACAACGTGCGCGCGTGCAGCGCCGCGAGCGGATTCGACGCCGGCACCGTCTACCTCGCCGCGCTGCCGATGGCGCACAACTTCACGCTGTGCTGCCCCGGCACGATCGGTGCGCTGCTCGCGGGCGGCCGCGTGGTCGCGACCGGGCGGCCCGAGCCCGAACAGAGCTTCGCGCTGATCGCGCAGGAGCGCGTCACGCATACCGCGCTCGTGCCGCCGCTCGCGCTGCTGTGGCTCGACGAACAGCCGCAACGCCGGGCCGACCTGTCGAGCCTGCGCGTGCTGCAGGTCGGCGGCGCGCGGTTGATGGACCACGCCGCCGCGCGCGTGACGCCCGTGCTCGGCTGCCGGCTGCAACAGGTGTTCGGGATGGCCGAAGGGCTCATCTGCTGCACGCGGCTCGACGATTCACCTGAACGGATCGCGCATACACAGGGCCGCCCGGTGTCGGACGGCGACGAAGTGCGCATCGTCGACGAAACCGGCGAACCGGTCGCACCGGGCGAGATCGGCGAACTGCAGGTGCGCGGCCCGTACACGATACGCGGCTACTACCGGCTCGCCGGGCACGATGCCACCGCGTTCACGGCCGACGGCTTCTATCGCAGCGGCGATCGCGTGCGGCGCACCGCCGACGGCGACCTCGTCGTCGAAGGCCGCGACAAGGACCAGATCAATCGCGGCGGCGAGAAGGTCTCCGCCGAGGAAGTGGAGAACCTGCTGCTCGCGCACCCGCAGGTGCATGACGCCGCGGTGGTCGCGATGCCCGACCCGCTGCTCGGCGAGCGCACGTGCGCGTTCGTCGTCGCACGCGCACCCGCGCCGTCGAGGCTGGTGCTGAAACGCTACCTGCGCGACTGCGGGCTCGCCACCTTCAAGATTCCCGATCGCATCGAGTTCATGCCGCGCTTCCCGGAAACCGGCATCGGCAAGACCAGCAAGAAATCGCTGCGCGACCTGCTGCGCCGCCAGTTGCAGGCGGCGGCCGCATGAGCGCGCGACCGACCGGTTCGAACTGGATCCGCGAGCTGCGCCTGTCGCCGTGCCCGCGCGCGCAGCTCGTGTGTTTCCCGCATGCAGGCGGCACCGCGAATTTCTTTCGCAACTGGAGCCGCGCGCTGCCATGGGACGTCGACCTGCTCGCGCTGCAGTATCCGGGCCGAGAGGAGCGCTTCGGCGAACCGTGCCTGACGACGATCGACGCCCTCGCCGGCCCCGCCGCCGACGCGCTGCAACGTTATGCGCACGCGCCGCTCGTGCTGTTCGGGCACAGCCTCGGCGCGGCGCTCGCGTACGAGGTGGCGGTGCGGCTCGAGGCGCGCGGCGCGGCGCCGCTTTACCTGGCCGTATCCGCGTTGCCGCCGCCGCATCGTCAGCGCCTGTCCGATCTGCACCTGCAATCCGACGACGCGCTCGTGGCCGATGTCGCCCGGCTGTCCGGCGAGCACGCCGCGCTGCTCGCCGATCCGGAGATGCGCGCGATCTACCTGCCGATGATCCGCCACGACTACCGTGCGATCGAGACGTATCGCCGCGACCGGCCGCCGCGGCTCGACACGCCGCTCGGCGTGATGCTGCCGCTTGCCGATTCCGAGCTCGACGACGACGAAGCGCACGCGTGGCAGGACGTCGCGTCGCGCCCGATCCGCATCGAGACGTTCAGCGGCGACCACTTCTACCTGCGGCACCAGTACCCGGCGCTGATCGCGCACCTGGTCGAACGGATCGACCAATCCCTTCGTTACGGAAAGGAGTACACATGAAAACACCGGACGCCTGCACGGGGCTGCCCGACATTCGCGAAGCCATCGATCGCCTGGACGCCGACATCATCGACGCGCTCGGCCGGCGCATGCAGTACGTGAAGGCTGCATCGCGCTTCAAGCCCGACGAAGCGAGCATCGCCGCGCCGGAACGGGTGGCCGCGATGCTGCCCGACCGGCGCCGCTGGGCCGAACAGGCGGGCCTCGACGGCGACTACGTCGAAACGCTGTTCGCCGGCCTGATCGCGTGGTACATCGCGCAGCAAACGCAGCACTGGCGCCGGCAACGGGGGCTCGCATGAACGCCGGCCTCCCGCTGCTGCACGACACGTTCGCCCGTGCGGCCCGCCGCGCCGCCGACACCGGCACGCCGACGCTCGCGTCGGTGTCGGTGCCGGTGCGGCCGCTCGACTTCTTCGACCTGATCGCCGCATGGGACGACGGGGCCACGCCGTGGTTCTTCCACGAAGCCGGTGATACATCCGTCACGCTGTTCGGCTGGGGCAACGCGCTCGAACTGACCGCCACCGGCGACACGCGCTTCGCGCAGATCGATGCGCGCTGGCGCACGCTCGTTCGCGATGCCGTGACGGCCGGCCCGCAACCGCCGCGCGCCGTCGGCGGCTTCCGGTTCGATCCGCGCGGCGCGCGCAGCGCGCACTGGGCGCCGTTTCCCGACGCCAGCATGACGGTGGCGACGCTGCTGATCGTGCGCGAAGGCGACGCGCACTGGGCCGTCTGCCAGCACGTCGTCGCCGCGCATGACGATCCGGCCGCGCTCGCGCATGCGTGTCTCGCGCGCATCGAGTCGCTCGGCTCGCTCGCGGCCGCCCGCGACGACGCTGCACCGCATCTGCTGCACACGCAGGCGCTGCAGGCGAGCGAATGGCAGCACGAAGTCCGGTGCGCGGTGGACGCGATCCACGGCGGCGCATTCGGCAAGGTCGTGCTCGCGCGCGACGTGCTCGAACAATACGCGCGGCCCGTTGCCATCGCGCCGCTGCTGCGCCGGCTGCGCAAGCGCGACGCGCACGCGCACCTGTTCGCGGTCCGCCGAGAAGGCGCCTGCTTCGTCGGCGCCACGCCGGAACGGCTCGCGCGTGTCGCGGCCGGCAACGTGCGCACGCATGCGCTGGCCGGGACGACCCGGCGCGGCGCCACGCCCGACGACGATCGCGCACTCGGCGCGGCCCTGATGGCTTCCGCCAAGGAGCGGCTCGAACACGCGCTCGTCGTCGACGCGATCCGCGCCGCGCTCACGCCGCTCTCGCGCGCGCTCGACGTACCCGCGGAACCGTCGCTGCACCGGCTGCCGAGGCTGCAGCACCTGAGCACGCCGATCCGCGCGACGCTGAACGCGGACGCGACGCTCCTGCAGGTCATCGCGGCGCTGCACCCGACGCCGGCGGTGGCCGGCCATCCGCGCGACGCGGCGCTCGACCACATCCGCGCGCATGAAGGATTCGATCGCGGCTGGTATGCGGCGCCCGTCGGCTGGATCGACGCGCACGGCAACGGCGACTTCATCGTCGCGCTGCGCTCCGCGCTGGTCGACGGCGGGGCCTGCCGGCTGTTCGCGGGCTGCGGCATCGTCGCCGATTCCGAACCGGTCAACGAATATCAGGAGACCGAACTCAAGTTGTCGGGCATGCAGGCGGCGATCCGCGTGCGTGATGTGGGGATGGAGGCGGCATCGGATGCGCATGACCCGGCACGGGTGTCGGCTTCGTCGACGGTCGAGTGACGCCGCGGCGCGGCGGCCGCGCGCATCACAACAGCGGCAGCGTGAGCCGGATATGCTCGGCGAACGCCGCCGTCAGGTGCGACGGCCGCTTGCGATCGAACTTCAGCGTAATGCCCACGGCGGGCAACGGCGGCAGGCGCGGATCGCCGGTGACGATCGCCAGGTCGGCCGGTACCGCCGTCTGCGTCATCACCGCGAACGCCTGCCCCGAACGCACCAGCGCGATCAGCCCCGCGAGACTGCTGCTCGCGTATGCGACACGGTAATGGCGGCCGGCGCGCTCCAGCGCCTCGCAGGCCGCGATGTGGTCGAGCGTGTCGCGATCGGACAACGCAAGCGGCAGCGGATCGAAATGCCCGGGTTCCAGCCCCGGATAGCCGATCCAGACCAGTTGCTCGCGGCGAATGATGTCGTCGTTCGCGCCGTCGTCCGGCAATGAAATCATCGCTAGGTCGACCGCGCGTTTCTCCAGCTGTTCGACGAGACGCGGCGTCGGCCCGCACACGACCTCGACGATCGCCTGCGGATGCTGGCTCGAAAACTGCCGCAGCAGCGACGGCAGCCACACCTGCGCGTAATCGTCCGGGCACCCGAAGCGGATCGTCCCCGACAACCCCGTGCCGCACAGGTCGGCCATCGCCTCGTCGTGCAGCCGCAGGATGCGCTGCGCATGCACGAGCAGCCGCTCGCCCGGATGGGTCAGCACCACGCCGCGCCCGGTGCGCTGGAACAGCGGCTGGTCGACGGCCTCCTCGAGCCGCTTCATCTGCTGGCTCAGCGCGGACTGGGTGCGGCCGACACGCGCGGCCGCGCGGCTGAGCGCGCGCACCTCCGCGATCACGACGAACGAGCGCAGCAGGTCGATTTCAAGCGAAAGCCCCAAGGTATTAGCTCCTTTTCTACCTTGCATAAGAACTATTCGTTTCCATCAAACCAAACACACGCCTAGACTGCAAGCGATCCCTGCCCCTTGCCCGGAGAAGCCCGATGTCCCTGAACGACGACCCGACCTTCTGGCGCAACGCCAGGCAGCACCTGGTCCGCTATGGCGGCACGTTCGAGCCGATGATCATCGAGCGCGCGAAAGGCAGCTTCGTCTACGACGCCGACGGCCGCGCGATCCTCGATTTCACGTCGGGGCAGATGAGCGCGGTGCTCGGCCATAGCCATCCGGAGATCGTCTCCGTGATCGGCGAATACGCGGGCAAGCTCGACCATCTGTTCAGCGGGATGCTGTCGCGGCCGGTCGTCGACCTCGCGACACGCCTCGCCGACATCACGCCCGACGGGCTCGATCGCGCGCTGTTGCTCAGCACCGGCGCGGAATCGAACGAAGCGGCGATCCGGATGGCGAAGCTCGTCACCGGCAAGTACGAGATCGTCGGCTTCGCGCAGTCGTGGCACGGGATGACGGGCGCCGCCGCGTCGGCGACGTACAGTGCCGGCCGCAAGGGCGTCGGCCCGGCCGCCGTCGGCTCGTTCGCGATCCCGGCACCGTTCACGTACCGGCCGCGCTTCGAGCGCGAGGGCACGTACGACTATCTCGCCGAACTCGACTACGCGTTCGACCTGATCGACCGCCAGTCGAGCGGCAACCTCGCCGCGTTCATCGCGGAGCCGATCCTCAGTTCAGGCGGGATCATCGAGCTGCCGGAAGGCTATATGGCGGCGCTCAAGCGCAAGTGCGAGGAACGCGGAATGCTGCTGATCCTCGACGAGGCGCAGACGGGCGTCGGGCGCACCGGCACGATGTTCGCGTGCCAGCGCGACGGCGTGACGCCCGACATCCTGACGCTGTCGAAAACGCTCGGCGCGGGGCTGCCGCTCGCGGCGATCGTGACGTCCGCGGCGATCGAGGAACGCGCGCACGAACTCGGTTACCTGTTCTACACGACGCACGTGTCGGACCCGCTGCCGGCGGCCGTCGGCCTGCGCGTGCTCGACGTGGTGCAGCGCGACGGGCTCGTCGCACGGGCGAACGTGATGGGCGACCGGCTCCGGCGCGGCCTGCTCGACCTGATGGAACGGTTCGACTGCATCGGCGACGTGCGTGGGCGCGGGCTGCTGCTCGGTGTCGAGATCGTCAAGGATCGCCGGACGAAGGAACCGGCGGACGGGCTCGGCGCGAAGATCACGCGCGAATGCATGAACCTCGG
This sequence comes from Burkholderia sp. COPS, assembly GCF_019425585.1. Lineage (NCBI taxonomy): Bacteria > Pseudomonadati > Pseudomonadota > Betaproteobacteria > Burkholderiales > Burkholderiaceae > Burkholderia > Burkholderia sp. COPS. Next base: position 248,115 of record NZ_WIXR01000013.1, read on the forward strand.
GCTCAGCATGAACATCGTGCAGTTGCCCGGCATGGGCGGCGTGTTCCGGATCGCGCCGCCGCTGACCGTCAGCGAGGAAGAGATCGATCTTGGCCTGTCGCTGCTGGGGCAGGCGATCGAACGGGCGCTGTAGCGGCGCGCGGTAACGCCCTTCCCCGCATCACGCAATCCGTCGCGCCGGCTCGACCGACCGGCGCGACGAATATCCGATCGATCAACGCGCCTCGGCCGCCCACGCCTCGGCATCCGCGCCGGCCGGAATGCGCATCGGGCTCGACGGATCGGTCGCCGCCCGCCATACGGCTTCGGCGACGTCCTGCGCATGGGTGATCGGCCCCGATGCATCGAGCATCCGCGCGACGGCCTTCCCGACAAACTCCGCATACGCTTCATGCTCGAAGCCGTGCATGTTCGCGCGCGCGTTGTCGCCGAAGCGCGTGTCGGGCGCCCGACCCGGCAACACGAGATGCGCGCGCACGCCGAACGGTTCGAGCTCGACCGCCATCGATTCGGTGTACGCATTGACCGCCGCCTTGCTCGCGCGGTACGCGCCGACCAGCGGCAACGCCTTCAGCGTGACGCTCGACGTGACGTTCACGACCACCCCGGCCCCGCGCGCGCGAAACTGCGGCAGCACGGCCTGCGTGAGCGCGATCGTGCCGAGCGTGTTGGTCTCGAATAGCGCACGCACCGTATCGAGCGGCATGAGCTCGGCCGGCGCGGCCGCGCCGAAACCCGCGTTGTTGACGAGCACGTCGATCGGGCCCGCCGCGTCGATCGCGGCACGGATGCTGTCCGCGTTCGTCACGTCGAGCGGCAGCACGCGCAGGTTGGCCGACGGCGGCAGCACGTCCTCGCGCGGCGTGCGCATCGTCGCGACGACTTGCCAGTCGCGGGCCAGGAAATGGCGGGCGATCTCGAGGCCGAAGCCGGAGGAACAGCCGGTGATCAGTACGGTCTTCATGTGAACTCCTGTGATGTGTCATGTGTCGGGCAGGTGTTCGTACGATAGATGGCCGGATCCGTATTCGCTACAATCGAAAATCCGCTTTTCTTTTGCGAGAGTCCGGCGATGATCGACCCGCTGACCGAAGTCGTGACGCTGTTGCAACCGGGCGCGCGGTACTCGAAGTACGTGCGCGGCGCGAGCCCGTGGGCGATCAGCCGCACGGTCGCCGGCGAACCGTTCTACTGCGCGATCCTCGACGGCGGGTGCCGGATCGCGATCGACGGGCACGCACCGATCGAACTGTTGCCCGGCGACTTCATGCTGATTCCGGCTGCCCAAGGCGTCGCGATGTCGAGCCTCGAACCGCCGGCACCGGGCGTCGAAACCGCGCCGCCAGTCGCGCTCGACCACGGCGAATACCGGATCGGCGACGCCGCCAACCCGGTCGACACGCGGATGATGGCCGGCAACTGCAGCTTCGGTTCGCCCGATGCATCGCTGCTGGTGTCGCTGCTGCCGCAATTCGTGCACGTGCGCGGCGAACCGCGGTTGACCACGCTCGTGCAACTGGTGCGCGACGAATCGCGCGCACAGCGGCCGGCCCGCGAGATCGTGCTGGCGCGCCTGCTGGAAGTGCTGCTGATCGAGGCGCTGCGCTTCACGTCCGGCACGAACGCGTCGCCCGGCCTCGTGCGCGGGCTTGCCGACAGCCGCCTCGCAGCCGCGATCCGGCGGATGCACGAACGTCCCGCGCACCCCTGGACGGTCGTCGAGCTGGCAAAGGAAGCCGCGTTGTCGCGCTCGACGTTCTTCGAACGCTTCAGCCGCGCGGTCGGCGTCGCACCGATGGAATACCTGCTGACATGGCGCATGGCGCTCGCGAAGGACCTGCTCCGGCGCAACGAGGGCCGTATCGCGGAGATCGCGGGACGTGTCGGCTACAGCTCGGCCAGCACGTTCAGCGTGGCGTTCACGCGGCACGTCGGCCGGCCGCCCGCGCAATATGCGCGCGACGAACAGGCGACGACGAACGACGCGTGAATGGCCGGGGCCGGGGCATCCGGCAGCGCGTGAGCGGGCGGCATCGGCGTACACTGCAGGACACGTCACGACGCGGCACGAAACGAGCGATGGAGAGGGACACGGCGACGAACGGCAACGACACGCGCGACCACTGGCTCGTCGCTCGGCGCGATGCGGACACCGGCATCGAGAGCCTGCATGCGCATTTCAGCGGCCATGCATACGATGCGCACGATCACGACGACATGCTGGTCGGTTTCACCGAACAGGGCGTGCAGCAATTCCAGTGCCACCGGTCGGTGCATACGAGCGTGCCGGGCCGCGCGATCCTGATCGAGCCGGGCGCGCTGCACGATGGCCACGCGCCCGAAGCCGGCGGCTTCACGTACGGAATGCTGTACCTCCCGCAGGCATGGGTCGAGCGAGCGGCACGCCGGCTGGACCTGCCGGGCCTCGGCGGCGTCGAAGCCGCGTTCGGCCACACGCTGGTCGACGATCGCGGCCTCGTCGACACGATCCGGCAGGCGTTCGTCGCGCTCCACGGCAACGAGGGCAAGCTCGCACGCGACCAGGCGCTCGACCGCCTGCTGACGCGGCTCGGCGGCGAATTGCGCGCCCCGCTTGAGAGCAGCGGCCATGCCGTCGCGCCCGCGATTGCCCGCGCGCGCGATCTGCTGCATGCGCGCATGAGCGACGATATCGGCCTCGACGCACTCGTCGATCTCACCGGGATCGACCGGTTCCGGCTGACGCGGCTGTTCCAGCGCGCGTACGGCGCGTCGCCGCACGCGTACCTGGTGCGCGTGCGGCTACGCGCCGCGCGCCGCCTGCTGGCCGCCGGCCGCACGCCCGCACAGGTCGCGGCCGACGTCGGCTTCGCCGACCAGAGCCACCTCGGCCGCTGGTTCCGCCGCGCATACCGGATCACGCCGGCCGCGTACCGGCAGATGTGCACAAACGTTCCAGACTGATCCCACGCGGCATCCGATCATGTGCGCTTCAACGAGGAGCAATCATGTTCGATACCAAGGTGGCGCTGATCGTGCGCGACGATCTCGCGGCGTGGCAGAAACTCAATGTCGTCGCGTTTCTCGCGACAGGCGTCGCGGCTGAAGCGCCCGAAGCGCTCGGCGAGCCTTACGAGGATGCGGCGGGACGCCGCTACGGCCGCATGCTGGGCCAGCCGATGCTGGTGTTCGCGGCCGATTTGAACGGCCTGCAGGCCGCGCACCGGCAGGCGCTGTCGCGCGAGCTCACGATCGTGCCCTACGTGCACGCGATGTTTTCGACCGGGCACGACGCGGCCAACCGCGAAGTCTTTCGTGCCGGCGATGCGGAGCATCCCGACCTCGTCGGGCTGGCGCTGCGCGGGCCGAAGAAGGCGGTCGACAAGGCCGTGAAGGGGCTGGCGCTGCATACGTGAACACCCCGGCCGCCCCCGCATCCCGGATCAACGATGCGCGAGCACGTTGACGAGCTTGCCGAACGGATCGCGCACGTAAAACCGCCGCACGCCCCAAGGCTCGTCAGCCGGGCCGTATTCGACGGGAATCCCGGCCGCATGCACGCGTGCGAGCGCTTCGTCGACGTCGTCGACCTCGATCGACAGATCGGGCGTCGGCGTACCCGCCCCGCCCTGCGATGCGAAGCTGATCTGCACGTCCATCTGCTCGGCATTGCCATAGGTTGCGATCCAGCCGTGGTCCATCAGCAAGTCGAGGCCGAAGATCCGCTGGTAGAAGCGCTTTGCGTCGTCGACTGATCGTGTGTCGATATTGGCGACGATCCGTTTGACCTTCATCGGATTCCTTCACAGGTCGTGACAGTACCGCGACGCTACACCGGAATCGCGTGCACAACCAGCGCATCAGCGCCCGGCCGCTTCCATCCTGGCACGCCGGGCCCGGGTGGCCCGCTCGCCTGGCTTGCCGGCCAGCCACACACCGATCGCGACGACGACGATGCCGAGATAGGTCGACACCGCGATGCTGTCGCCGAACATCCACGCGGCCCAGGTCAGCGTCACCGGCGGTTCGAGATAAACGAGGGTCGCCACGCGCGTCGCGGGCATGCGCTTGAGCAGCGCCCACAACGACAGGTAGGCGATGAAAGTCGAGAAAACCGTCAGCCACACGACGGACACCCACACATCCGGCTGACGGACGACGGCAATCGCGCCGCGCTGCATTTGCGCGACGTGCTGAAAAGCACGTTCAGGATCGGCTAGGGTAGAAAAGGCATCGGCAGTTCGAGGTCGAGGTCGAGGTCGAGCGGCTGCCGATAGAGGTGTTTCGCGTCGCCGCCGGGCGTAGCCGGATCAACTACGATCGAAGCCGAATCGGCTACACCATTCGCGGTGACCGCCGGCCCATTGCAGGCCGGCGGCTTCCTTCATCAACCGCCGAGGTACGCCTGCTTGATCCGGTCGTTCGCGAGCAGGTTCGCGCCCGTATCGGCAAGCACCACGCGCCCCGTTTCGAGCACGTAGCCGCGATCGGCCACACCGAGCGCCTTGTTCGCGTTCTGCTCGACGAGGAACACCGTGACGCCCTCGTCGCGGATCGTCCTGATGATGTCGAAGATCTGCGCGATCACGAGCGGCGCGAGGCCGAGCGTCGGTTCGTCGAGCAGCAGCAGGCGCGGCTTGCTCATCAGCGCACGTCCGATCGCCAGCATCTGCTGCTCGCCGCCCGACATCGTGCCGGCCCGCTGCGTCGCGCGCTCCTTCAGGCGCGGAAACAGCTTGAACACGTGCTCGATGCCGTCGTCGATCTCGTGACGGCTCGCGAAGAAGCCGCCCATCTTCAGGTTCTCGAGCACCGTCAGGCTCGGGAATACGCGCCGCCCTTCCGGCGAGATCGCCATCCCCTGCCGCATGATCTGGTGCGTCGACATCGCGGTGATGTCGTTGCCCTCGAACAGCACGCGGCCCGACGATGCGCGCGGCGTGCCGCACACGGTCATCATCAGCGTCGTCTTGCCGGCGCCGTTGCTGCCGATCAGCGTGACGATCTCGCCCTTGTTCACCTCGATCGACACGCCCGCGAGCGCCTCGACCGCGCCGTAGTGCGTATGGACCTGTTCCAGCTTCAGCATCACTCTTCCCCCAGATACGCCTTGATCACGCGCGGGTCGTTGCGGACCGCTTCCGGCGTGCCGATCACGATCGGCCGGCCGTGCTCCATCACGAGGATGCGGTCGGACACGCCCATCACGAGGCTCATGTCGTGTTCGATCAGCAGCACCGACACGCCGAACTCGCGGCGCAGCTTGTCGATCAGGTGCTGCAGTTCGACCTTCTCCTGCGGGTTGAGGCCAGCCGCCGGCTCGTCGAGCATCAGCAGGCGCGGCTCGGTGATCATGCAGCGCGCAATCTCCAGACGCCGCTGATGCCCGTACGACAGCGTGCCGGCCGGCCGGTTGGCGACCGACGTCAGCCCCATCCGGTCGAGCCACACCGCCGCGCGCTCGAGCGCTTCCTTCTCGGCACGGCGATACGCGGGCGTCGAGAAGAGGCCCGGCAGCAACCCCGCCTTCACCTTGCGGTGCTGCGCGACGAGCAGGTTCTCGACGACGGTCAGCGACTTGAACAGGCGAATGTTCTGGAACGTCCGCACGAGGCCCTTCAACGCGATCTTGTGGCTCGGCAGCCCCGCGATCGCGTGGCCGTCGAGCACGACGTCGCCGCCGGTCGGCTTGTAGAAGCCGCCGACGCAGTTGAACACCGTGGTCTTGCCCGCGCCGTTCGGCCCGATGATCGCGAATACTTCATCGCGGCGCACGTCGAAATCGATCCCGTCCACCGCGAGCAACCCGCCGAAGCGCATCTGCAGCCCGGCGACCTTCAACAGTTCTGCATGTGCGCTCATCGCGGCAGCTCCACGTGGGGACGGCTCGCGGGCAGCAGGCCCTGCGGACGCCACATCATCATCAACACCATCACCAGACCGAAGATCAGCATCCGGTACTCGGCAAAGCCGCGCGCGACTTCCGGCAGCACGGTCAGCAGGATCGCCGCGAGAATCACGCCGAGCTGCGAGCCCATCCCGCCGAGCACGACGATCGCGAGGATCAGCGCCGATTCGATGAAGGTGAACGATTCAGGATTCACGAGGCCCTGGCGTGCCGCGAAGAACGCGCCGCCGATGCCCGCGAACGCCGCGCCGAGCGTGAACGCCGACAGCTTGATGCGTGTCGGGTTCAGGCCCAGCGAACGGCACGCGATCTCGTCGTCGCGCAGCGCTTCCCACGCACGGCCCATCGGCATGCGGATCAGGCGGCTCGTGACGAACAGCGTGAAGCCGACCAGCACGAGCGCGAGCAGGTACAGGAAGATCACCACGTGGTCGCCGCTGTATTCCAGCCCGATCAGTTCGTGGAACGTCTTCGCGCCTTCGACGCTCGCGCTGCGCGCCATCTCGTAACCGAACACGGTCGGCTTCGGGATGCCCGAGATGCCGTCCGGGCCGCCCGTGAGGCTCGTCAGGTTGTTCGCGAGCAGGCGGATGATTTCGCCGAAGCCGAGCGTGACGATCGCGAGATAGTCGCCGCGCAGCCGCAGCACCGGGAAGCCGAGCAGGAAGCCGAACGTCGCGGCCGCGATCGCGGCGAGCGGCAGGCACTCCCAGAACGACAGCCCGAAGTACTGGTTCAGCATCGCGTACGTATAGCCGCCGACCGCGTAGAACCCGACATAACCGAGATCCAGCAGCCCCGCGAAACCGACCACGATGTTCAGCCCGAGGCCGAGGATCACGTAGATCAGCGCGAGCGTCGCGACGTCCACCGCGCCGCGCGAGCCGAAGAACGGCCACACGAGCCCGACCGCGAGCAGCACCCATACGACCGCGCGCTGCTGCCGTGCGCCCATCGCGGGCATCGCCGGCAGCTTCACCGCCGATTTCGCGCGCACGAGCCACGGCTTGAAGAGCTGGAACAGGAACACGGCCGCGACCGCGATCCACACCGGCCGCCAGTGCGGCGTGAGCACCACCTGATAGCCTTCGAGCTTCAGTTGCAGCCCGAGCACCGGAATCGTGAGGATCGCCGTCAGGAACGCGGCGGCCACGGCATTTTTCAGCGCCTGGCCGAACGAAGCGTCGGCGGCCGGGCGGCGAACGGAAATGACTGTACTCATCTGCGTCTCCGTCAAACCTTTTCGATGTCCGACTTGCCGAGCAGGCCGGTCGGGCGGAAGAGCAGGATCAGCACGAGCAGGCCGAACGCAACGACGTCCTTGTACTCGGCCGGCATGTAGCCTGCGGCGAAGGTTTCAGCGAGGCCCAGCAGCACGCCGCCGAGCATCGCGCCCGGGATGCTGCCGATCCCGCCGAGCACCGCGGCCGTGAACGCCTTGATGCCCGCGACGAAGCCGATATACGGATTCAGCTTGCCGATCGTCAGCCCGATCAGCACGCCGCCGACGGCCGCCAGCATCGCGCCGAGCACGAACGTGAACGAGATCACGCGGTTCGTGTCGATGCCGAGCAGGTTCGCCATCTTCATGTCCTCGGCGCATGCGCGGCAGGCACGGCCCATCCGCGAATGCGAGATGAACAGCGTGAGCGCGATCATCAGCACGACCGTCACGCAGACGATCAGCAGGCGCGCATACGGGATCGTCACGTCGAAGTCGCCGCCGAGATGGATGTCGAACGCGCCGGAGATCAGCACCGGCACGGACACGTCGCGCGCGCCCTGGCCGATCTGCACGTAGTTCTGCAGGAAGATCGACATGCCGATCGCGGAGATCAGCGGCACGAGGCGCGGGCCGCCGCGCAGCGGCCGATACGCGACACGCTCGACCGCGAAACCGTACAACCCGGTGACGATCACCGACACGATCAGTGCGGCGCCGAGCACGAGCGGCAGCGGATAACCAGCGGAGATGCCGATGGCCGTCAGGGTGACGAGGCCCACGTATGCGCCGATCATGTAGATCTCGCCGTGGGCGAAGTTGATCATGCCGATGATGCCGTAGACCATCGAATAGCCGATGGCGATCAGCGCATAGATCGCACCCAGCGTCAGGCCGTTGACCAGCTGCTGGGCGAATTGCGGAAAGAAGTCAGTCATGTGCGGGAAGCTCCCGTTGGCGCTGTGTCGCGTACCGCGCCGGATCACGGCATTCGGCCGCGCGCAACGCACGGTGTCGTCTCGGGCCGCCTGCCGGCCGCGCACTGGGGACATGCGCGGCGCGAATGCACACCCGCCCCGTCCGGGTTTCGGACAGGGCGGATGCGTGGGCGGGTACTCCGTATTACTTGGCGGCGGTCTTCGTCGCGTCCTTGTGCCACGTGTACACGACGAACTTGAACGCCTTCAGGTCGCCCTGCGCGTCATACGCGACCTTGCCGATCGGCGTGTCGAACGTCGTCTTGTGCATGTACGCGGCGACCTTGGTCGGGTCGGTCGTCTTCGCGCCGGCGATCGCGTCGGCGATGATCTTCACCGCGGCGTACGACGGCATCTGGAACGGGCCGTTCGGATCGCGCTTCTTGTCCGCGAACGCCTTCACGAGCGCCGCGTTGGCCGGATCGGCCGAGAAATCGGCCGGCAGCGTGACGAGCATGCCTTCCGAGGCCGGGCCGGCGATTGCCGTCACGTCCTTGTTGCCCACGCCTTCAGGCCCCATGAACGTGGCCTTCACGCCCTGCTCGCGCGCCTGGCGCAGCAGCAGGCCCATTTCCGGGTGGTAGCCGCCGAAGTAGACGAAATCGACGCCTTGCGACTTCAGCTTCGTGATGATCGCCGAGTAGTCCGAATCGCCGGCGTTGATGCCTTCGAACAGCACGACCGGGATCTTCGCGGCTTCGAGGTCCTTCTTCACCGACGATGCGATGCCCTGGCCGTACGACTGCTTGTCGTGCAGCACCGCGACCTTCTTCGGCTTCACGTTGTTGATGATGAAGTGCGCGGCGGCCGGGCCTTGCTGGTCGTCACGGCCGATCGTGCGGAAGATGAAGTGACGCTTCTTGCCTTCCGTCAACTGCGGTGCGGTGGCCGACGGCGTGACCATCACGATGCCTTCGTTCTCGTAGATGTCGGAGGCCGGGATCGTCGACCCCGAGCACACGTGGCCGATCACGTACTTGATCTTCTGGCTGACGATCTTATTGGCGACGGCGACGGCCTGCTTCGGTTCGCATGCGTCGTCCATCATCACCACTTCGAACTTGTTGCCGCCCGCACCGCCTGCTGCGTTGACCTGCTCGATCGCGGTCAGCGCGCCGGCCTTCACCATGTCGCCGTATTGGGCGACCGAGCCGCTCATCGGACCAGCGATGGCGATCTTCACGGTTTCCGCTTGCGCGGTGGCCGCGCCGGCGGCGAACAGCACGGCGGCGACGGAAATGGACGTAAGACGGGACAGCGTCATCTGGGAGCTCCTCGATGTTGTTTAGTCATACGGGCAAAGGCGGCATGACTTGCGCAATCGAACAGCACCCGGGGCGAGGACATGGGACACGCCCGAGACACATAGAAGACGGAACTCCAGCGGAATGTTGCGTAGCGGGGCCCGGCTCTTGCAGTCCCCGAAGGGGACGTCTGGTTCGGAAAGACATCGTGATGCGTCTTGCATTGCGCAAGCGTTTCGCCTGCCCCGCTTGCCAAACCGCTTGATCGGAGGGGTGGTCCGACAGCCGTTGGCAAGGCAGTCGAAATTATATGGGCGTTTTTAAATCGTCTGTCAAAAATGCCGGTCTACCGAGGGAAAACACGTAGAGAGGTTGTGACAGTCGGTAGCAATGACGGCGCAACCTTGGGGGCCCTGGGGTGCTTGGTGGGAGTGCAATCTGGTTGCTATTGGCGGGGGGTTTTTCGGCGCTGTGCCTTGTCGGGATTGGGATTGGGTGATAGGCGATTTTTCGTGGGGTGTGGTGGAGCCATAAAGGGTCGCATCATCGTTCTTCAATCGACTGATGATTGGTTTGGCGGGCACCATTGCAGTGCGTTGGGTGGAGGCGCTCAAGCCTTCTGTTTGCCGACGGTTTTCGTCACTTAGAAAGGTGCTTGTTATTGATGTGAAATAATACGAATTCGCCTCTGCAATCCAGCCAGCCTTCCTGCGAGACGCGTCCACCGCGCCTTGCAGTCGCTTCAGGGCCACTTCAACGCCCGCCCGTCGCCCAGCCGCCAGCCAGTGATCTGCCGTTTTGTTCATTGCACATCACCTGATTGGGATCGCTCATGAATCATCCGTTTCGCCTTTCCTCCGCCGCCGCGATCGCGTGCGCGCTTTCTGTTTCTACCGCCAATGCGTCGGGCCGCGATACGCTGACCGATCGGTCGGCCGGTGCCAATGTCTTTCGTTCCGAACGGCGCGCCGCCATTCGCGATGATGGACATACGGCACGTTTGAACCGCCGCCGCTCGCAGTACGCTGCGCCCGTGGAGCGTAGTCCTTTCGATACGCCGGATACGCGGCCGTTGCGTGTAACGGGCGATGCGCTTGTGGCAGCGCCGACTTCTTTCAAACACGAACCCGATTTTGCATTGCCGCCGAACCGCATCGCGCTCGGTGCGGGTGGGAACGATAGTTTTGGTCGCGCGGTGCCTGGGTATGAGCAGCGCGAGCAGAACTGGAATGAGTACCTGAGGGCTAATGGGTCGCGGCCGGCGGGGAGTGGTGGATCGTATGCGGCGCAGCGGTCGTTCGATCCGCCGCGCGGTCCGCATGGCGCGCCGAATCCGTTCGATCCGTCCGTGCCGCAGCCGGAGACGCGGACGTTCTATGACAACGGCGCAGGCACGCATTGCACGGCTACCGGCGGTGCGGGGACGTCGCGGTCGTCTTGCAATATCGCCTGGTGATGCGCTCGGCGCGGGTGGCTTAGGTTGCCCTACCCGGCGCGCTGCGCGACTTCGCGCAGCGCGGCCGCATCCCGCGGCGTTGCCTTTTACAACTGCGTGATGATCAGCCGGCCAGGCTCAATATCGATTCGCGCCTTTCGGCCCGGGACAAAACACGCATCGCTGATCAGCCACATTCCGCCAATCTTCATGTACGGGAAGATCTTCTCCGGCTTGCGGTCGGTTTTCGGCGTACCCCACATTTCCTGGATCGTTACGAAACGTTCCGTCTTTGGTGGTCGTGCTTTATGATTCGGCTTAGCCATGGACAACTCTCCTGTAGTTGGCTGTGGTTAGCGGGTCGTGAGTGTTGGTAGCACTTGCGGCCCGCGCTCGTTTACAGCGGTGATTTTGATGGTTCGGAGTCCTCCTTTGTTGGTGGTTCGGGGGATACGGGGGGTCGACGTGTGGATCAGGACGTGCGGCGTATCCATCCACGCGCGCGATCATCATTGGCTGGACATTGCCTATTAGACAGTGTTCGTTGCTTGCGCACACGTTAGCCGTTGGTTATAGGCACACCATGAGGTCAATGCTCACGGGCAGTGCGATAGCTGATAGTGAACGTCGATCTGTCACAGTGAGCGGTTGATCAGAACTTGACGATTCGAAACAGTTCGATTGGATTAGACGAACTGTATATGTACGAGTCCCTCTCGATGCGGATACGACTGCTGCTAAATATTTGTTTTCTCACGGAGAGAGGCACCACAGGAAAAATTCCAGTTGACTTGCCGAATCGAGCGCGATGGGTTTTCAGGTCAAGTTTTCTTTATGCTCAGCGACTGAAATTATTTGAAAACCCTTGGCCTCACCGATGCACGATCGGCAATAGATATCGAAAAATTCCACTGGAATTCAATCTGTGAGGCTCACCACCAAGCACCTCACCTGTTCGAAAATTAGAGACAGTAAATTTCCCAGATCGCCTCAAAGGTAATCTCGCCTCCCGATTTGATCCACCTTTTTGGAAGGATCAAAATCATCGCCATACACCACAATACCACCAAGGAACAAATGATTAACAAAAAAATCCACAAGCCTCACATCAACCAACTCATCAAGCAAAATAGATATGAAATAGTATTCACCGAGAAAGCGAGAATTTTCACAAAACACCAACTGAATCTCACTCGGAAAAATAACAACCTTCATCAACCCGCCGCACTGCGAACTTCCCTGATCGTTCAACTCGATCGTCGGCTCATTTAGCCTCTCATCATCCAGGAGGTAAACACAGGTCTGGATCGAAATATACCCATCTTTCAATTTGAAGTTGACGGCATTTGTATTCAATACGTCATAGACAAAATCCACCCCTACAGAATGCATCGTGGCGCTCATCGCAACCCTTCCATCACAATAATTCGCATCTTCTCGACCAAACCGAGTCACCCTTCCGGCCCCTCATCCAACTCCAGATTAGGATCTCCGCTCAACTGGCTTATGAACGACTCAAACGAATTAGCCAGGACGACCTGAACTGCAGCGTGATTCTCATCTTCACTCAAATTTGGATCGAAAGCATCAGAACAGTAGCCCCGTAAACGCGGATCGGGTGTACGCCTCGTCGTCATCGGTTCAGTACGCACGACACGCGCGTCGCGGCAGACACCTACCACGCGTAAACACACTGCAAACCACCGCGCAAGGTGTGCTGTGCCATCAATCCGCGCTCGTACGTGAATCGTCGTGCGACACAGCCACTGCGGTCGGTAACTGCAATCAATTTGCCGTCATCGTTGTACACGCGACTCACCATCTCGAATTCATTACCTCCATCACGCGCCCCACTAACTCGAAAGATACTTGACCAAATAATCTCCCCAACTCTTAGCTGTCACCGCCCCCATTTTCCTTCCATCAACAGGACTAATCAATGCCACGGGCGATTCACCATCACCGTCCTTCTGAGACGTATCGATACACAAAAAGGCGTCACCATCCTGAAAATCCAAAGCCAAATATTGATTAGGCAATCCATAATTGCCACGCGCATACCTTGTAAATGCGACAACATCACCCCTGTCTCCGACGGGATTGGGCGTGAGCCCGGCAAACGAACGCCCATCAATCTCCATGGCGCCATACTCTAACAAATACTCTTTATATGACGATGGAAATTCAACCCCAAGCAGCAACTCTGCCTCTTGAATTTTTTCAATGGAAACAGATCCGGAAATTACAATATCCGATCCAGACCTTTCATTTTCAAAAATCAGACCACCAAGATTCAAATGCATCGCGAACCCCTCGCCGTCTCTTTCCAGCACTACCTTCCATAGTTACCGCACCCAAAATGCTCGCGTGTCGCCTGCTCCACCGTCAACTGCCCTACCATGCCGCGCTAGCAAGAATTCCTCTCAGCTCCATTTTCCATAAAAGTAATTTTTCAAAATCGATACACCCATAGCTCATTAAACACGAATTCTCGACCCAAGAAATCCGTCAACTGTTCAAAATCATCAAATTCTTCCGGCAACGAAAGACCTACTCCACCAATACCATCAACCTGAACAAACCCACACCACGCAAGCTGCGTTTTCGTTCTTTCCAGCACATCGCCAACGGTCATCCCCGGCCACAGCTTTCCAAGGAAGTTCGCACGGAAATTCTTATTACACGCGAGACTTTCAATGCACCCACTTTCCGGATCATAGTAGATCGTAATTGCACCATCATCTATAGCGACGGCACCTCGATCGATTCTCGTAATCACATGGTGCGCACCTAGCCTGTCAACAGCAACCTGAAATTTTTCACCAAGAATAATTCCACCCAAGGATTTTGCGGGAACAATTATTTCGTTCAACACCGTCAACTCCTATGGTTTTGCGAGCATTCCACGTTATCATTAATGATTGCAGTCATTGATCAGAATTTCGTCGACGAATAACTCGTGATTCTTCACATATTAGTGAAATTTTCCGTGATGTAGATCGAGCATGCGGGACGCTAGTCGAAGCGATGAACCTGAATTGCAGACAAACACCGACAACTTACTGACATCACTGGTCGAGACGAAAAGATCCGCACACGCATCTCTTGCGTGTATTCAACCTTGAATTTGGAAAACCAGCAACGACTTCGTTCTGGATACCGTGATTTTCGGGTCTGCCAACGAAATGCACAAGTCTCTGAGTACAGCTGTCGCAACAGCAAAAGTATCCGGATCCACTGCTCTCATACGGTCCGAATTGGGCCAGAAGATCACAATCCTCTCATTCCCTACCTCACCCAGTCCCGACCATAACGAATCAGCCAGCGCGTCCCAGCTTCGATTGCTATGCAACGGCGGATCCAGCGGACAGTTGCTGCGAATCACATCGTAAAACTGATCCTTGGTTGCAATTCCTGCAGGCAAATAAATAACCACCCAACCACTGCGCTCATATTCTTCCGCAATACGCTTCGCCTCGATCGCACCAACAACATATAATCCTGGCTTATCACGCATTCCAAACCACCTCGATCTAAATAAACGATATTCTCATTTAAATTACGAATCCAGCGACCAAATTCATCGAATTAAAAAATATGTTGCCGGTTTGTCAAAGCGGCCCTTCGTCACGACGACCTTCAACCGGCTCCAATCATCGCACTCAAGAGCCAGTTCTTCAGTAGGTCCGCGATCACTCAAACGGTCTCCGCATCGCGTTGAAACGGCGGTCCATCACTGATCCTTCGATTTCAGACGAATCAAATATTCCTTCCACTCCTCCAGATAAGCTCTGAAATCACTGATGTTGATTATCCGCACAAACTCCTCCGTGTACTCGTTGAATATTTCCACGCCACCGCCCTCAATTCTTACTGTGAAAGCGTTACCAGTGCCCTCCCACCTGCTAGCCTCTCCACTTTCGACGGACAGACAGGCGTTTATGTATTCAATGGCAGCAAAGACACTTCCCTGAACATCTCCCGATAAGAAATCACCAGGCACCTCGCTGCCTTTCGCCATCTTCACTTTGACAAAACCGTCTTCATCGACATATATTTTCATTCGCACCCTAGATACGCAGTTTCCCTTGCATCGTTATTGGTAATGCCGATAGCGCTTCTGGACGCTGCTGCCCGCTGCATCTAGTTGCTACTACTTCGCAAGCAGATCATCAGCGGTCCTGCCGCACAGAGGACCATGCAACCTCTGACATTCGGATAAGTGCTTTGGCGAGGGCCTAAGCCAGCGATAACGATGGCAAAGGAACCGAGAAAATGACAAAGAGAATCCGACCAGCGCACTCAGCGTCGTTCAAAGCGAAGTCAGGCTCCTTCTCCTTTAGGAAGTACTTGGCGAAATTTTCACCAACTCCCTTGATACGTCCGAGCTCCGCGTAGGCAACGGAGAAATCCACACGCGCCCCGTTCAGAATCGGCGATTGTCGCGCTAAATCATCGTGTTACCCAATTGAGCATCGCTCGGGCGATTACCTATGAATTTGCAGCCCACCAAAGACCCATTGTGAAACTCAGCACCATCGAAGGTACATTCATTGAACGTACAACCAAGGAGGACTGCCTTCTTCATATTTGCCCGATCAAATGAACACTTTTCAAAAATAGCCGCCCGAGCCATCGCACCATTCATTTTTGCGCCCGAAAAATTGCAATTTAAAAAATATGTCGATCCAAGCGCGGTGCTTTTCAGTGATGATTTTTCAAAATCACAATCCTCAAACCGAACCCCCAAAAATCTCCCATCGAAGTTGGCACCTGCGAACTTGCTCCGCCGAACATTGCAATGATTTAACGAACCCGCCAGAAGACAGATAGAATGAGAAAAATCGACATCATTCATCTCCACCCTCGAAATCTGGACTTTTAGGGGAAAACCACGAAAATCCTTAAGTCCGCCCTCCGTTCTTTGAAACGGAGAATCCGAAATAATGCCGCTCCTTTTTGTCGCGAGACTCATCTCTTGATTTGCCGACCGAGATAAATTTTCGCCCCATCTGAGTTGAATCTTTTTTTCATCACCCATATCAGTAAAATACATTTATCCAGATATCGGCAGCATACTTATCGACGTTCGCCCCTTGCTCAGGAGCTGTTATATCGAATACAGCGAACTTCCCGCCAGACAAGTAAATTTGGCAGTCAGGTCTGAGTAAATTACCAGCAAAGTTCCTGACACCCATCAAATGCCTCTGGTTGGATACGACGCCGGCATCATGCAGGTCGCGATTGTTCCTGAGCGTTGTATCGGCAATCTGCTGAACAGCATTCCCCTTGGCTTCGCGGTCTTGATACATGGACAGATGTCGGCATCACCTCCTGCACCGCACCCAAAGCCGGTTCAGATTGGCGCGGAGCCCGTGCAACCTACTCCTCCTGCACCGCGTTGCCCCTTACCTTGTAGCACGCTTGCCAGACCAGTTCACCGTCGGCGTCGTTCAGTTCTTCCGGCAATCCCAAGGATCAACCACCTAAGCATTTTTTTAATAGACAGAGCCGAACTCCGATGAAAACTTCCTGGCTCCCCAAGCAAATCCAGGGTTGAACGATAGTTTTTCACGAACACCTCTCAAATTATCAGCGATCCGCCCTACTGCCGATACATTATGGATTACCAATAGCCATCAACAATTCGTGATATTTAAATACCTCATCATCGCCGACCAACCCACCTCTGAGATCCTCAATGAATTTCGTTTGCACATGAATTTCCATTTCCACTGGGCTCTTGACATTCCCTGGAAGCAACTCAAACCCCTCAAGGTAGTCAATTCTATTTATGACCTGCTCCGCGCAGCTTACTAGGTCAATCACGGAATGAGCACGTATCCACTTGTGAAGAAAGGATAGCGCCCCCAATAGATCAGACGCACCTTGAGCATTTGCATCGTCACCCATACTGATATCGTCTATATCCCATTCTCGAAGCCTTAAATCCGAGAAATCTGATCCCGACTTGTCTCCGCCCCAAACACGATCAAGCCCTTTGACGATGCGTGCATGGATGTCATCTGCCGATAGGACCGAGTAACGAGACAAAAAGTCAAATACCGATTTTGTTCCGGTGAGTGCAAAACAACACCACGAGGCAAACTTCAATTGACTCACTGAGTCGAGCGTGGTCAGTTCTCTGGTCAGGTTTTCTTTATGTTCAGTGACTGTAGCCATTCGATACTCCTAGTCAAAAATGCCATCAGTCTTGTCGACATGCAGCTGACTATGGATGCAGGAGGCGTTCCGTTGTAGTCCGCCCCACGGAATTCCCCACCGAGTAACTACCATTGAGCTTCCGAATCCGCCGACCAAACGCGTCGTATTCGAAATGCATCGTCGCGATCCCCAGCCGGTCCTTCGTCACGACGGTCTTGAGCTGGTTCCAATCGTCGTATTCAAGCGTGAGCTCTTTAGCAGGCCCATGCCCACTGAGCTTGCGAACCAGCCGACCATAAACGCCATACTCGAAGCGCTTGTCCTCGAACATCTTGAGCCGGTTGTGCTCGACGTAGCCACCCGGGTGATCGCTCGACACCAGGTTGGCCGCCGCATCCCAGCGAAACACTTCCGACGGCAATCCCGGCCCTCCCGCCTGTTCGATACGCCCTGTCGGGTCATACCGATAGCTCGTCGTGCCATAACGCTGATCGCGCTTCTGGATCACATCGCCCGCTGCATCGTATTGCCACTGCTTCGAAAGCAACTCGCCGCCCGCCGTACCACGCTGCGCAGTTTGCCGCGCACGGCGCCCGACCGCGTCGTATCCGAAGTGACTCGTCAGCTTGCCCTGCGTCCGTAGCACCTCGCGATGCAGATCATCCCGTTCGATGTCCGCAACCGCGGCACCATCGAAACGGATCTGATGCACATGCCCTGAACAGTAATGCAGCCAATCGATCGTACGCTCACCGGAGATCGTGGTGCTGACGCGATTACCAAGCTCGTCGTAGGTGTGTGCAAGCCGGCCGGTCGGCGTGTACTCCTCGACGACTTCTCCACGAACGGCAAGCGCGTATAACTCGGCCGATGTGATTTGGCCTGCCTTGTTATAGAGGCATACAACGCTGATGCATTACTACGATATCGCCTCGCCAAATTATCGACTTCCCTTTGGTAGTTCCCAATATTTGGCCCCCTGCGAATTCGCCAACTTCTCCAAAAAATCCCCCAAAGAATCTGCCACTTTCGGCCAGTCGCGTCTATGGTCCAAAGGCAAAGCGACATAAACAGCACCAACGGAATCCATCAGAAGCAAGTCAGAATCCCCATAAAAACGGGCGAACACAATATCACTACCCAGAAACTCCCGCCCCCTTATCTGCTTTTGCTTCGCCGTTTCTTCAATTGCTTCTTGAGGTGGCAATATCTCAACCCCCCATTGCCCATACTCATCATCCTTGAATAAATCTGCTCGCCCGGATATTTTCCAAAACTGCGTGAGCTCACATGCAGAATCCGGAATACCATCGCTCGCCACATCACCAGCGATGCCATCAGAAAAATCGGATCTCAATAAAAATGGACATTCCTGACCAAAATGAACAGCCCTTCTCGAAACGGACCAATCCGATTTTATTTTCTCAACAAGAATACTCAACTTATTCATAATCCGTCAAAATCCCTCCAGAATGCATTGAACAATTCCTGATGGCTTTTCCGCTGAACCGGCACCAAATTCCAGAAATCATTGTTACCACCAAATTCCCTTGGTTGAATATGATGTATATCGTACTCAGCCCATCCCCCTCGAGGCGTTGAATATCCTCGGTCGTACCATTCCTTAATGAAATTTCCTCGCTCGGTCGCGCCCCACGAAACCCGATCTGCGACAGGAACTTTCCCTCCTATTCCGCTGGGGAAAGGGATACTACGTCCAGTTCTCGGGTCCACTACCTCCGGATACAAATTGAGCATACCGCGAATACGACTAGCCAAACTCGAGTTTGACGGTTTGGCTCGAGGTGTTTCTCCACAGGAAAGTCCCAGCGGATCAACCCATCCAAGCGAGTTGGGTGCATACGCATAGAAGTTAAACCCTCCCATCAACCCGATCGGATCCGGGCTGATGAACCGCCCAATGTCTGGATCGTAGAACCGGAACGTGTTGTAGTGGAGCCCCGTCTCACGGTCCAAATACTGCCCCTGGAAACGCAGGTTCTGTGGTCGCGGTACGCGTGTTGGCGTTGGCGCGACCACCGACACTTCGCCCCAGGTGGCTGTCGGCCGCTGCGGCGCCTGCGCAACCCACTCCTCCTGCACCGCGTTGCCCCAAACCTTGTAGCGAGCCTGCCAGACCAGATCTCCACCTGCGTCGGTTAACTCCTCCGGCAGCCCCGAAACATCGTTGTGGAAGTAGTAAACCGCATCCCTCGCATCAGCATCGTTAGCCGCCGGCTTGCCCTGATCGATCCGCGCAAGTGGCACATAGCTATTAGCCTCATACAAATACGTCAGCGCTTCCTCACCCTGACGGTCGTGATACGTCTCCTGCACGAGCCGCATACCGTCCCACAGGAAATCCGTACTCGCGTAACTGCCGTTGAGCTTCCGAATCCGCCGACCAAACGCGTCGTATTCGAAATGCGTCGTCGCGATCCCCAGCCGGTCCTTCGTCACGACGGTCTTCAGCTGGTTCCAGTCGTCGTATTCAAGCGCCAGCTCTTTCGCAGGCCCATGACCACTCACCTTGCGAACCAGCCGACCATAAACGTCATACTCGAAGCGCTTGTCCTCGAACATCTTGAGCCGGTTGTGCTCGACGTAGCCACCCGGGTGATCGCTCGACACCAGGTTAGCTGCCGCATCCCAGCGAAACACTTCCGACGGCAATCCCGGCCCCGCCGCCTGTTCAATGCGACCCGTCGGGTCATACCGATAGTTCGTCGTCCCATAACGCTGATCGCGCTTCTGGATCACGTCACCCGCCGCATCGTATTGCCACTGCTTCGCAAGCAGGTCATCAGCCGCATGGCCCCGCTGCGCAGCGTGCCGTGCGCGACGGCCTACCGCGTCGTATCCGAAACGACTGGTCAGCTTGCCCTGCGTTCGCAGCACCTCGCGATGCAGATCATCGCGTTCCATGTCGGCGACCGCAGCACCGTCAACGCGAATCTGGTGCACATGTCCCGACCCGTAATGCAGCCAGTCGATCGTGCGCTCACCGGAGATCGTGGTGCTGACGCGATTGCCGAGTTCATCATAGGTATGCGCGAGCCAGCCGGTCGGTGTGTATTCCTCGACGACCTCACCGCGAGCGCCGTATTTCAAGCTGACCCGATTCTTCAGCGACGGGCCGCGAGCAGCCAGCGTGTACAACTCGGCGGATGTGATTCGGCTCGCCTTGTCGTACAGATATTCACACCGCTCATGCGCGGCTTGCTTCGCCGTCAGTCGACCGATCGCGTCGCGCTCGTATCGCGTCTCGATCTGTCCATCCCGGACACTCGTGCCTTGGCCGCACACGTCATATTCGTACGTACGCTTGTGACCATCCAGTCCGATCTGCGCAGAAACCAGATCGCGACGGTCATACTGGAAGCGATACGTCTCGCGATTCTCGTTGGTCAAACTCGCCAACCGGAACGCATCGTCGTACCCGAATCGCACGACACGATCAGCCGCATCCGTGCGTGCTATCAGCAATCCGCGCGGATTAAGTTCATAGCGCGTGCTGCGCTGGTTCGCATCGACAACTTCAACGAGCCGCCCGGCCGCATCGTATCGAAACATCTGGCGCGCACCGTCGGCCGTCCCGATCCCCGTGACCCTCCCCATCGCATCCGTTTCATAGACGGTGGACTGGCCCATCGCGTCGGTCACGCGCGCAAGCGTACCCCGCGCATCGTATGCAAACCGCGTGACCTTGCCTGAACAATCCGTGTACGAGGTCAACTGCGCGCGGCCGTTCCATTCGAGGAACTTGTAACCACCGCGCGCATCGCGGATCGTGTGTACCAACCCGCGTTCATCCCGGTGATACTCGGTCGCGAAGCCCGCCGGATCGCGCGTCATCGTCAGGTTGCCGCGATCGTCGTAGCGATAGATCCAGCGCGAGTTGGCCGGATCGGTTTCCGCGACGGGCAGATCGTAGTGCCCGTTCCACTCGGTGCGCTCGACCTGGCCCAGTGCATCGATGCGCTGCGTCTGCCGCCCGCGCTCGTCATATTCGAAGCGGGTCGTGTTCCCTGCCGGATCGGTCGTACTGACCAACTGCCGCATCGCGTTCCATTCGAGGTGCCACACATGACCTTCGGCATCCGTATGACTCGTCGGCTGCTGATCCTCGTTCCACGTCCACTGCGTCACGCGGCCGATCTGGTCGGTAATCGTCACCGTGCGCCCGGCGAGGTCCGCATTGAACGTGTACGCTTCGCCGTCGTTGGTCCAGTGGCGCACGACACGTGCATCGCGCCCAACACCCTCCCACGCATAGAAACACTGCAAGCCGCCGCGCAACGTGTGCTGAACCATCAGTCCACGCTCGTACGCGAAACGTCGCGCGATATAGCCGCTGCGGTCGGTAACGGCAACCAGTTCGCCAGCATCGTTGTACGCGTAACGCACCAGCGTATCGGGTTGCTCACCGTCCACACCACGTGTCAGCTCGATCGCGGCAATGCGTCGGGCGTGCGACTTGTCGTAGGCGAACGCCAATACGCGACCAGCGCTGTCATGCAGCCGTGCCGGCCGCACGACCTCACCGGCCGCTTCCTGCTCCACCTCGATCCAGTTGCCGTTGCGATCCTCGAGACGCCACAGCTTGAGCGTTTCGTTATCCGCATCGCTCCGGGCACGACCGAAATCGCGATACACACCATCGACCGTCTCGACCACATAGTGGCCACCCTCGGTGCAGATCAGGTAAATGCCTTCGGGCACGCTGAAGTGACTCTCACCCGGCGACACGGCCGGGAACACGATATCGCGCCCCTGCTCGTCCCAGTAAGTGATCGACTGAACCTCGCCGTGTTCACGCGCGAGCCGCAGTTCGACGCTGATCGGCACGCTCCATCCCGTCCCGAACAGGCTGTCGGCACGATCATCGAGGCTGCTATAGAAACGCTGCCACACGATCGGCAACGGCCCGGGCAGTACGAAGTCGGTATCGTCCGTGCCGTCGAGAACCTTGCTGCCGGTAATGACGTTGACCGGATGCCCTGCCGACGGCCGCGCCAGGCTCCCCAGCCAGGTACCGAACGCACTCGCCGCAAAATTCACCGCAAGACACGGCACCTTGCTCTTCAGGAACTGCCCCCAGCTCATCTTTCCGCGCCCGCAAACTGCGAGCGCAATACCCAGCGCCGCCCCCAGCCATCCGAGCCGGGTAGCCGACTTCACGTCCCTCACCCGCTGCGTGCCGCCGCCGATGAAAACGTTGTCCGAACCTTCGGCAATCGTGCCGTCGCACGTGGTCTTGTCCCCGACCCGCGCGGCCGGTTGATCGTTGATGTAAACACTCCCCGACCCATCGGCAATCATCTGCGGCCCGGGATGATCGGTACACGCAACGGTATCGAGATCGCCCGGCTTCGCCGCCCGCGCCGCCTTCTTGTTGTTGACGTAAACGTTCCCCGATCCGCTTGCGATCTTGCCCTTGATCTCGGGCGGCACCATCGAATTGGCCAGCGCCTTCGCGCCGTCGTCGATGGCTTCGTTCATCCCGCTCGCTTCCATCAGCGCGCCCGAGCCAACGGCCACGCCGACGCCGATCGCGATCACGAGCGGCGTCGCCAGCCCGGCCGTGCCGATCTCGAGCGCGGCGAGGCCGGCGAATATCAGCCCCTCCATCGCCTCCGCCACCAATGCCCCGACGATGGCGCCGCCGACAACCGACCCGACCGTACCGACCAGTTCACCCAGAAACGACGTGTGCTGGATCGGATCTTCGAAGCGAGCGGCCGCGAAGTTTTCCGCGCTCACGACGCGTCACCCGGCCCGAGCAGGGTCGGTCGCGCCGCGCGCGGCTGGAAACTGGCCAGCATGCGGTCGGCGATCGCCTGCTGTTCGTCGGTCAGCGGCGCCGCGCTGGTCAACGTCATCACCAGCACGCGGCCGGCGTCGTCCGACGGAAACATGGTCTGCACCTGATGCCAGAGCCGGCCGTCCCGTTCGTGCGTGGAGTCGATTTGAACGCCCGCACGACCCGCCACCGTCACCGGCCGGCGTGCTTTCTCGGTCAGCATCCTGGCATCGCGCGACGCCACTTCCCATTCGCGCGCGACGAACGCGTCGAGATTCTCCCCGTCACGCAAGCGCCCGCGAGCGATCACGAGATTGAGGCCGCCGGGGCCGGCGTTCATCATCAGGATGTTGACCGTGCGATCAAGTGCCGCGTCCGGCAGTTCGAAGGTGCCTTCGTGAATTGCGTAGTGCATGGCTGGTTTCGTTCGTTTTATTTGTTGAGATCGATGCGCTTGCCGTTGACCATCACGCCGTCGTCGGTCATCAGGATCACGGAGCCCTTGTGTTCGAGGCGAATGCCTTCCGGCGCGAGCGAGATCGAGCTGTCCATCACCTTCAGCAGGATGCCTCGCTCGGCCATGTAAACCTGCGTGCCGCCGCCCCCGTCCTTGGCCGGCGTCGTCACCTCGACGGTGGTCGCGGTCGTGCTGCGCTTCTCGGCGATCGTCTCGGTCAGGTTGCCCTGCGGAATCTGCTTCTCTTCGCTGCCGGTGGCCACCAGCACGGTACGCATCGGCCCCAGCACCTTGTGCGTCTCGTTGTTCTCGACGACGGTGTTCATGTCCTTCTGCGCGTGCATGAAGAACTCCTGCATGCCGTTCGTGTCGGTCATGCGGATCTCGTTCGACCCCTGCCCCTTGTGCGTCTGGCTCTTGATCCCCATCGTCTGGCCGGCCGCGCCGTGATACGGATTGCCTTGCTCGCCGTTGAACACGCGGCCGACGATCACCGGGTTGTCCGGATCGCCCTGGTTGAACGCGACGAGCACTTCCTGCTTGATCCGCGGAATCGCCGCCGCACCCCAGCCGTCACCCGCCCACGGTTGCGACACGCGCACCCACATCGAATCGGATCCGTCCTTCTTGCCGCGCCGGTCCCACGGAAAATGCACCTTCACCGCGCTGCCGTTGGTGTAGATTTCCTCGCCCTTCGGCCCGACGACGATCGCCGACTGCGTGCCGTGAATCACCGGCTTCGGCGTGCCGCGCGGCGCGCGATACGGCACCTTCTTCGGCAGCAGCGCGAAGCTGTTGCGATACGGCAGCTTCGCGCTGTGCTGCGTGTAGTCGTTCACCGCCTCGTGACGCACGTGCAGGATCACGTATTCCTGGTTGTTCTCGAGCACCGGGTGATTCGCCACGGTGACCGCGCCCGCCGTGGTCATGCGCCACGCGTAGCCGCCGCCGGTATAGCGGTGGGCCTGCGCCTCCTCGGCCTCCATCGCAAAACGGGCGTAACGGTTACCGTCATCGCCGTGGTCGTACAGCGACTGGTGCTCGAACCGCTCGGTCGCGTCGAGCCGCGCATGCTTGAGGTTCTGCGGCCCGGCTTCCACCAGCATCAGCGGCGACGACGGGTTCTGGTGGTTGAAGTCGCGGAACGTGACCTTGCCGACGCCGAAGCGCCGGCCTTCGTGCAACTGGTCGATCCCGCTGTCCTCACTCGCCTCGGTCGCCGCGAACGGCACCGTGGCGAGCCCGTCGATCGGGCGGAACAGCAGGTTCGAATCGCCGATCACCAGGATGTGCTTGTCCTTCTCGTAGCGGTGCGTCCAGACGAGCCCCTCCTGCTCCATCAGCCGAGCGCAGAAGTTGTAGTAGCTCTCCTGGTACATCACGACATATTCGAGCGGCTTCTGGCTCGTCCGGATATCGAACACGAAGTCGGAGAACCCGTGCTCCTGGAAGATCTCGGTGAGGATGTCCTGCGCGGTCTTGTTCTGGAAGATCCGGCAGTCGGTCGAGCGCGTCAGGAACCAGAACCACGGCACCGCCGTCAGGTGATACTGCGTGACGTTCCCGGGGTTGCCCGCGCGGTCGAACGATGCCACGTAGCCGTCGAAATAACGGTCGTTGTCGCCGGTACCCGATGCGACGACACGCTCGAGCGTCGACAGGCGCGCCTGCTGGTCGAACCGGATCTTGACCTGCTGGCCGATCAGGTCTTCCGGGCGCAGGTCGTGGCGATGGGACAGCAGGTCGAGGTGGATCTCGGGCAACCGGTTCACGTGCTCGTCGACGACGGCGGCGCTGACCAGCAGCACATCCGGGCCGAGCGGCGTATCGAGCGTCACGTAGCGGTTGAGCTGGGTCAGGCGCGCGGGGTTGGCGGCACCGTTGATCGCCTCGGCGATCGCGCCGGGCGTCTTGTCCATCAGCGAGAAGCCGGTCTGCGCGAGCTGCATCGCGCGCTGGACGGTGTCGACGTGGCCGGCCAGCCCCGCGAGCGGCCCGAGGCTGCCGGCGACACTCGACGCAACCGGGCCGGCCAGGCCGCCGAGCGCGCTCAACGAGCCCAGCCCGCCGCCGCCCAAACCATTGGGAATACCCCCGTTCGGAGCGAAACTCATTCTTGTTCCTTGCGTATGATCTCAGGTTCCGTAGGCCGGCTGGCCGGCCCGAAGCCCCGATAATGTAGGACAAATTCCGACAGCGCGGAAGCCACTCGCAAACGTTTACGCTCGCGCCCCGAAAACCGGTAAACCAGGCTGGCAGCGGGATTCCGGGGCAGGATCGCCCTCGGCGCCCCCATGGTGAGGAAGTATTCAAGGAGCCGGCGGGGCGATTTCGTCCGGACACGTGAAAGCCCCGGGCTCGAATGCGTCGAGCAACGCCATCCGGGCGTCGAAGACTGCTTCACCCGGTAATGCGCCACGTCAGCATGTCAGGGGCATGACGATCGGCTGCTCGCGGGGAGCAAACGCCCGGAATTCCGCTGCACGCGCCGCGCCGCCCCGCCGAAGCGAAACCTCACCGCGGCGAAACCACGATCGCCGCCCGCCGGTTCTGCGCGCGGCCCGCCGGTGTCCGGTTGTCGCCCACCGGGTCGAGCTTGCCTTTCCCGACGACCGCGATGCGCTTCGGGTCCAGCCCGAGATCGACGAGCTCGATCGCCACCACCTCGGCACGCCGACGCGACAACTCGACGTCGTAGTCGTCCACGCCCTCTTCGTCCGTATAACCGTAGACCCGCACCCCGTTGATCCCGGCCGAATGGAGCGTGCGCCCGATCCGCTCGACGATCCGCCGCACATCGGGCTTGAGGTTGTAGCGATCGAAATCGAACAGGATCGGCCCGGTCGAGCCGAATTCGAAACCCTGCTGGGTTTCCTGGAAACCGGCCGACTTGAGCGCCGTGACCTGCGTCTGCGTCAGCCCGCGATGAAGCGGTGGCGTCTTGCAGCCGCCCAGCGCCATGCACAGCAGCAGCGCGCTCCAAACGCACGTACGCCCGATGCCCACCGGAAACGAGTGGTTCATGTCGCATCCCCTTCGAGTGCGCCCGCGCCGGGCGCGCCTGTTGTCATCCGCGGCTGCGGCCTCGCCCGCAGCGCGAAGCAATCGATCAAACCGGCCCCGCGACACCTTCGGCCAGCTGCCACGAGCCTGGCCGGGCGCGCTTGGCCCGGTACATCGCTGCATCCGCCGCGCGCAGCAAACCGCTCGCGTCCGATGCGTGGTCGGGATACAGCGCTACGCCGGCACTCATCATGGTGGCCACCATGCGGCCGTCGGACAGCTCGATCGACGGCGCCATGCCGGACAAGATCTCGTCGGCGATCCGGCACACGCTGCCCGCTTCGGGCACCGCCGCCAGCATCACCGCAAATTCGTCGCCGCCGAGGCGGGCGACCAGATCGGTCTCGCGCACCTGCGTGCGCAGCCGCGACGCGACGCCGATCAGCACCGCGTCGCCGGCATCGTGACCGAGACAATCGTTGATCTCCTTGAAGCGATCGCAGTCGAGATACAGGATCGCGACCCGCTGGCCCGTCGCATTCGCGTCGCCGAGCGCGCGCGCCAGGCGCGACTCGAACTGCACGCGATTGGGCAGCCCGGTAAGCGCATCGTGCGTCGCCTTGTGTTCGAGCGACGCGTTTTCGTCGCGCAGCGTGTTCTGCCAGTCTTCGAATTCGTCGAGCAGCGCATTGAAGTCGTCGCCGAGCTCGTTCAGTTCCGCGATCGCCGCCGGCTCGACACGCCGCGCGAATGCCCGTTCGCGCCGCACCGCGTGCGCGACGCCGGCGAGCGCACGCAGCGGCGCGACGATGTTGCGCAGCAGGCGCTTCGAGCTCACATACGCGCCGAACACACTGACGGCCAGGCAGCCGAGAATGCCGCCGATGCCGCCGAGCAGGAAGCCGAAGAACTGGTGCCCGCGGCCGCGCACGACGACCTTCCCGACGACGATGCCGTCATGCACGACCGGCACCGCGACGGGCCCGGGCAGCGCGACGTCGGCCACGATGCGCTCGAGCCGCGCGATCCCGTTGCCGGCTGGCAACTGCCACGTCGCGAACGGCTGGCCGTTGCTGTCGGTGACGACGACCTGCGCGACGTCTTCCTCGCTCGCGATCATCCCGATCGCCTCGTTCGCCGCGACGCGATCGCCGAACACGAGCGCCGCCTCGACCGTATAACCGAGCGAGCGGGCCAGCAGGTTCAGGTTGTTACCGGCATACGCACGCAACGCGATCACGGCGACGACGATCAACGACACGGCCGCCATCGCGACGGCGACGAACGCGAGGCGCAGGTGCGCGCGGCGCAGCACGCTTTGCAGCGTGGGGCGCGGCATGCGCGAAGGGGGCAGGTGGAGCAAGGGCCGCATCATGGCGCCCCCGGCCGTCGTGCGAGATTCAGCACGTTCGGATGCACGCGCACGCCGCTGCGCGCCACCGCATCGAGATTGATGTCGAACGACACGCGATCGCCATCGACATTGAGACAGAACATGCCGCCCGCGGTGCAGGACGGATCGTGTTCCGCGATCGTCAGGACGGGATGGCCGGCCAGCGCGCGCCTGACGCGCGTTCTCTCGTCGTTGTTCAAGGTGCCGAGATACACGACGTCGCACGCGATGCCGAGCGACGGATCGTCGAAGCGGACATGCTGCACGTCGAGCAGCGTCGAGCCGGCCTGCAGCGTATCGGTCAGGCCGCGCGCGTAGTCGGGGCGGCCGGTGACGCACAGGTGCAGACGAACGGGCATGGTCGGCCAGCGCGTGAAGCTGACGATGCCGAGCACGACCTGACGCACGGCGGAGT
The DNA here is from genome assembly GCF_019425585.1 of Burkholderia sp. COPS. Classification (NCBI taxonomy): domain Bacteria; kingdom Pseudomonadati; phylum Pseudomonadota; class Betaproteobacteria; order Burkholderiales; family Burkholderiaceae; genus Burkholderia; species Burkholderia sp. COPS. The sequence continues at coordinate 276,116 of NZ_WIXR01000013.1, forward strand.
CGTGTGACGAAACGGCGTGATCGGGCGTCGCCGCGGAATCGGCAGGGCTTGCGGCGGCGGCGGTGTGCATGGTGTCGGACGGACCGTCCGCGTCGGCGGGAACCCCCGCGAGCACGGCCGGCGCCGCTCCCAGAACGCAAACGATTGCGAGAAGTGCGTGGCGCAGTGAAGCGGTACGGCCGGGCCGGCCCGTCTTCCGCGCGGCGATCGCCGCCGCGCACGTTGGCGTCGTTGCCGTCGCAAAACCGGCAGCCGCCGCGCACACTTTCGCATCCATGATGGCAACATCCGCTGGCGTCGCTCCGGCGCTGCCTCCCGCCTCCCTCCGTGCGCGAGCAGGCACCGTATCACGCGCACGATTGCTTCATCTTAGGTAAAAATCCGCGTGATCCACCAGTGGGAAACACCCGCTGGGAAGGGGAAGAAAGTATGCGGAATTGACGCGTAGAGAACGATACGGATGCGTGCGATTGTTGATGCGGGCCCCGTGTCGGTACCGGTGTCGGCGAATTGATCAGCGGATTACGAAACCACGCACGTCAAACTTCATACGTTCTGCAGCGGTGCACAGGGATGTTTTCAGAACCGCCAATCCTGCTGGTGCATGAATTCTTCGAGGTCAATGCACGGAATGCCGAAATGCGCGCAGACATTAGGTATCTTCGCCGCGTGAGGTTTTGCCGTCAGGCCGCCCTGCATGTGCTGCCATCCTTCCTCGGTCACGACCGTCCCGTCGCAGATCTTTGCGCAGGCTATGACAAACGGATCGGCGACCGGCGTCCCTTTGAGACGCTGCTGCTGTCCAATCAATGCCTGAAAATGCTTGATCCGCAAAATCGCAGCGACAAATCGCAGTTCCTCTGCACTTGGCGTCGTGAACAGTGAACGATTGACTTTCACCCACGCCAATACATCTGCGCTGACGGCCTGTCGCTCGATTTCATTCAACACTTCTCGCGTCGAAATCAATCGCCTCTGGCCAACGAGTCTTTCGATACCATCCCAGATGCTTCTGAACACACGCGGGTAGAAATGCTGGAGTGACCGGATGGAACTAGTGTCGAACACATAGATCATGCACCAGCCCCGTGAAGGACATGCGCTTCAAATCCTGCAAAGCTTTTCGGCTTGATGCCGAGAAAATCAGCGGCCTGCTCGAGCGTGATCTGATGCTGGTAATGACGGCCGACGACCTCCCTGGCGAAGCGGTCACTGAGATAGGCGCCCTGATTCGCATAATAGCTTCCGCCTGTCGCCTCTTTTTGCTGAGCCGACCAGGCCATTGCCTTGCGCTTGTAGAAAGACTGGCCGACTCGCCCTTGATCCAACAATCGTCGCAACACGGCCTCGCGGCTCACACCGAAATGATTCGCGAGATCCGAAAATACGTGGTCAGACGCGGACTCGACATCGGCCGGAAACGCTCGCACCGCCTCGTTGAACGCGGCGCGTGGAATCAGTACCTCTGCCGCGATCGCGTTGCAAAATTGCTCGATCCTCCTCTCGGCCTGAGGAAGCGCATCGATATAATCGGGCTTGAGCTTGCTCAGGCCATTCATGCTCAGAAGCAAATGCGCAAGTTCGTGCAGCAGACTGAATATCTGACGGGTCTTCGTCGTGCCGTTGTTGAGATAGATGATCGGAAACATATCCTCCATCAAGCAGAAACCCGAGATTTCGCGCTGCTTGAACGACGACTTGAACACGAAAATTCCGGCATCCTCGACGGCCTTTCGCCATTGCTTCAGTGCGACGTCGTCGTTATGCCACGAAGTCTGCTCATCAAGCGTGATGCCCAGCACATGACGAACGCGATCCGCCTGCGCTGACACCGACTCCGACAACGAGAGCGCCAACGATTTCCAGATCATGTCTCGCGCGGGATTGCGTCCACCGAATACTTCTCGCAGCGAAACCTGAAATGCCTGCGCCTGCCGGATCTGTAAATATGTGTCGCGTGAGAGCGACTGCATGTCCGTTTCGGGGAGCGTCCGGAACTCGCGCTGAGGCACCTTCTCGTCAGGTGGAGCCGGGAGAAAAAAGACCGCCAGCGGCCTCTTGAAAACCTGGTACGCAAGCTTCTCGAGCTGAGCGTATGTCGGCGCCTCGGTTCCCGTCTCCCAGCCGACAACCTCGCTGGACGGAATCCGAAGGATGGTCGCGACTTCTTCGATCGACAGTCCGACCGTTTCTCTCGCCCAACGCAACACGTCAGGCTGCACGCCTGCCACGGGTTCTCGCTTCATCGCTGTTTCTCTATCAATTCAGGAGACTGCTACCGTCACCATCATAGATGCTTGGCCGGCTCGTCGCCGATGGGCTCGGTACGCGCGGAGCGCTCGCGCCGGCCTCGGGCAGAAACACCGCCATCGACCTGAAATGCAAAACCATTTTAAATCATGGCATTACGTACACGCGACGCACCCATTTTCATGGGTCTCGCACCGGAAAGAACTGCATTCCGCCCGGCTCCTCACGCGTGAACCAAGCTCTCAATGTCGCGAATCGTAAAAGATCGCGCGGGCGGAACGTGACCGGATTTTGCTGACCGGACAGCATCGCGAGTATCCTAACCGGCAGTCACGTTTCGGTGAAACCTCCGGCATTCGTCTCAACACAATGTTGGACGACAACCTGCATCCAGCTCGCTATGGACTTCGACGTCATCGTTCTCGGCGCCGGCATCGTCGGCGTCTCCGTCGCACTGCACCTGCAGGATCGCGGACGCAAGGTCGCCCTCGTCGATCGCGGTGCGCCCGGCGAAGGCACGAGCTTCGGCAACGCGGGGCTGATCGAGCGCTCGTCGGTCGAGCCGTATCCGTTCCCGCGCAGCCCGTTCACGCTGATGCGCTACGCGCTGAACCGCTCGACCGATCTCTACTGGCACAGCGCGTCGCTGCCCGCGTTCGCGCCGTGGCTCGCGCGTTTCTGGTGGGAATCGGCGCCGCTGCGCCACGCGGCAGCTTCACGCGACATGCTGCCGCTGATCGAGCGCTGCCTCGTCGAGCACGACGCGCTGATCGCTCGGGCCGGTGCCGGCGAACTGATCCGCGCGAACGGCTGGCTGGAAGCGTTCCGCACGCCCGCCGCATTCGAACGCGGCGTGGCCGAGGCCGGCCTCACCGCACGCCGCCACGGGCTCGGCATCACGCCGCTCGATGCCGCCGCGCTGCTCGCGCACGAGCCGAGCCTCGCCCCCGGCTTCTGCGGCGCGTTGCACTGGCTCGATCCGAAAAGCGTCGTCGATCCGGCCGCACTCGTCAAAGCGTATGCGCATCTGTTCGTGCAAGGCGGCGGCACGCTGCTGACTGGCGACGCCGCGAGCCTCGACGCACTCTCGCCCGGCTGGCAAGTGAACACGCAGGACGGCACGGCCGCCGCGCCGTCTGTCGTCGTCGCGCTCGGCCCGTGGTCCGACACGGTGTTCGGCAAGTTCGGCTACAAGATCCCGCTGCGCGAGAAGCGCGGTTATCACATGCATTACGCGCCGTCCGCGCGCGGCGTGCCGTCGGCGCCGATCGTCGATCGCGAATACGGCTACGTGATCGCACCGATGAAGCGCGGGCTGCGGCTGACGACCGGCGTCGAGATCGCGCGGCGCCGCGTGCCGCCGACCGGCGTGCAGCTGGAACGCGCGGAACGTGTCGCGCGCCCCGTGTTCGGTTTCGGCGAGCGGCTCGACCCGCAACCGTGGCTCGGCTTCCGGCCGTGCACGCCCGACATGCGCCCGGTGATCGGCCCCGCGCCCGCGCATCGCGGGCTGTGGTTCGCGTTCGGGCACAACCATCACGGGCTGACGCTCGGCCCCGTCACGGGCCGCCTGCTGGCCGAGATGATGACGGGCGAAGCGCCGTTCACCGATCCGGCGCCGTACCGCGCGGATCGCTTCTGACCTGGCAGCGCGTCGACGCGCGCTCAGTCGAGCGCGCGCCCGAAGATGCGGATCACTTCGTCGAGGTGCTCGGCCATCGCGCGGCGCGCGGCGTCCGGGTCGCGCGCACGGATCGCATCGAGGATCGCGCGGTGTTCCAGTTCCGATCGGTGCGGCATGTCGTTCGGCATGTACAGCGACTGCAGCCGCTGGAACATCAGGTCGTACTTGTGCGCGAGCAGCTGCTTGATCATCAGCGCATACGCGGCGTTGTCGCTCGCTTCCGCGATGCGGATATGAAACAGCCGGTCGCCCGGATGCGTGAGCGAGCCGCTGCGGTTGTCTTCCTGGTTGCGCAGGAACGCCTCGTGGATGCCTTCGATCTGCTCGTCGGAGCCGTGCTTCGCGGCAAGCGACGCGGCTTCCGGCTCGATCAGCCGGCGTGCCTGCAACAGCGCGAACGGCGGGATTTCGGTATCGAGATCGAGTGCGATGCCGAGTTCGGGATCGATCTCGATGACCGTGAACGGCGCGGCCTTCCCTGCCAGGCCGGGTGCGGGTTCGGGTGCGGCGGCCGTTTCGGGGTGGCGCACCTTCACGCCGTCGCCGACGCGCACGCTGACGAGCCCGCTCACTTCGAGCGCGATCAGCGCTTCACGCACCGACGTGCGCGACACGCCGAACTGTTCGGCCAGTTCGCGCTCGGGCGGCAGGTAACTGCCCGGCGGAAAATCGCCGGACTCGATCATCGCACTGAGCTTGTCGGCGATCTGCTGGTACAGGCGGCGGTTCTGGATCGGCTGGATGGACATACGTTGATGCTGGTGATCGGTTGCATTGCGGACGGCCCGGCGAAGCGCACGGGCCGTTCGCGCCTATTTTATATGCCGCGCTTCGCGTCGCCCGGCACCGCATAACAACGCGCCGCCGCCCCGCCCCAAAGCGCACTGCGCTCGGCCGCCGACAGCCGCGATTCGGCCCAGCGCTCGACGATCGATGCGACTTCGTCATACGACGCGGCCAGCAGGCACACCGGCCAGTCCGACCCGAACATCAGCCGCTGCGGGCCAAACGCGTCGAGCGCCGCATCGAGGCACTGCTCGATATGCCGCACGTCCTTCCCGCGCAGGCCGCGCTTCCAGTCCGCTTCCGTCACGAGCCCCGACAGCTTGCACGCGACGTGCGGCAGCGCGCCCAGCTCGCGCAATGCGGCGCGCCAGCGCGCGAGCGCCGATTCGTCGCGCTCGAATTCGGCCAGCGCGGGCTTGCCGGCGTGATCGAGCACGAGCCAGTGCGCGTCGTGCCGTGCGCAGAACGCCTGCACGTCCGGCAACTGGCGCTCGAACACGAGCACGTCGTACACGTAACCGTTCGCCTGCAGCCACGCGATGCCGCGGTTGAAGCCGGGATCGGCGACGAACGCGCCGGCGTCGGCTTCGTCCTGCACCTGGTGCCGGAAGCCACGCAGCTTCGGGCTGCACCATTCGGCGACGCGCTCGGCAAGCTGCGGCGCGGCGAGATCCTCCCAGCCGACCACCGCCGCGATGTGCGTATCGTCGCGGGCGAGATCGAGCAGGAACGCGGTCTCGTCGCGCCCGGCGCGCGCCTGCACCGCGATCGACGCGCCGAGCGCCTGCGCATGCATCAGCGGCCGCAACGCGTCGGGCAGGTAGTCGCGCGCGAGCACCTCCATGCCGGGGCCGATCCACGGATAGTCGGCCGCGCGATAACGCCAGAAGTGCTGATGGGAGTCGATACGCACTGCGCCCATGGTGTCCTCGTGTTCTGCTCAGGCGGCCACCCGCGCCGCCGCGCCGCCGCACACGCTACGCGCCGCGCGCGGCGGCGCCGTGGCACGGCGTTCAGTCGTACAGCACCGCCGCGATCTTCGGATCGTCGATATTGGTCTTGTCGTACCAGTAGAAACCGGTATCGATGACCTTCGGCAGCTTCTCGCCCTTGATCGCCTTCACGGCCGCCTCGACCGTCTTGTAGCCGATCCCGATCGGGTTCTGCGTGATCGCGCCGGCCATCAGCCCGCTGCGGATCGCGTCCTTCTGCTGCTTGCCCGAATCGTAGCCGACGATCACGACCTTGCGCTTCATTTCACGCACGCCGTTGACCACGCCGATCGCCGAGCCTTCGTTGGTGCCGAACAGCCCCTTGAGCTTCGGGTACCCCTGCAGGATCGACTTCGTCACCTCGGTCGACTTCAGCTGGTCGCCTTCGCCGTACTGCACGGTCACGACCTGCACCTTCGGGTGCGCCGCCTTCATCCGCTCGAGAAAACCGTCGCGGCGATCGATGCCGGTGCGGCTCGTCTGGTCGTGCGCGACCACGGCGACTTCGCCCTCGTCGCCGATCAGCGCGGCGAGCTTGTCGGCGGCCAGCGCGGCGGCGGCCTTGTTGTTGGTCGCGGCCGTCGTCACCGGGATGTCGCTGTCAACGCCCGAGTCGAATGCGATCACCGGGATCTTCTCGGCCTGCGCCTTCTTCAGCAGCGGCAGCGCGGCCTTGCTGTCGAGCGCCGCGAAGCCGAGCGCGGCCGGCTTCTTCGCGATCGCGGCCGACAGCATGTCGATCTGCTTGTCGACCATCGCCTCGGTTTCGGGCCCTTCGAACGTCACCTTCACCTTGTAGTCCTTCGCGGCCTGCGTCGCGCCCGATTTCACGGCCTGCCAGAACTGATGCTGGAAGCCCTTCGAGATCAGCGGGATGTAGGCTTCCTGCGCGTGCGCACCGGCCGTGACGCCGACGGCGAACGTCAGCCCGACGATCGCGTTCAACACCTTGCTCCTGATCACTTCGCGTCTCCTTTTTTCGTATCGACTGGAACGACTGGAACGCCGGCCGGAACCGGCGGTGAAGCACATGCCTGCGTGCATCAGCGGCGCCGCCGGCGCAGGATGTCGACGTAGACGGCCAGGATGATGATCACGCCCGTCACGACCGTCTGCCATTCCTGCGCGACCGACATGATGCGCAGGCCGTTGGTCAGCACGCTCATGATGAACGCGCCGATGATGGTGCCGACGATGCTGCCCGCGCCGCCCGACAGCGACGTGCCGCCGATCACGACGGCCGCGATCGCATCGAGCTCATAGCCCTGCCCGAGCGCCGGCTGCGCGGAGTTCAGCCGCGACGCGATCAGCAGCCCGGCGATCCCGCACACCGCGCCGCTGAACGTGTACACCGCGATCTTCCATGCGTCGACGTTCACGCCGGACAGCCGCAGCGCCTCCTCGTTGCTGCCGAGCGCGAACGTGTAGCGGCCGAAGATCGTGCGGTTCAGCACGATCGACGCGCCGATCGCGACGAGGAACAGGATCAGCACCGCATTCGGAATCGGCAGCGCCGGAATCAGGTTGCCGATCAGCGAATCCTGCGCGATCGACGTGAAGCCCGGCGTGTCGTTGAAGTAGATCGGCCGCGTGCCCGAGATCACGAGCGACAGCCCCTTGAGCAGCATCATCATGCCGAGCGTCGCGATGAACGGCGGCACCTTCATCTTCGCGATCACGAAGCCCGATACGCAACCCGACAGCGCGCCGAAAAACAGCGCGGCCAGGATCCCGAGCGGCAGCGGCATGCCCCACTTCGTCAGCACGACGCCGGCCATCACCGCGCAGAACGTCATCAGCGTGCCGACCGACAGGTCGATGCCCGACGTGATGATCACGTAGGTACACGCGACCGCCAGCACGCCGTTCACGGCGGTGGCCTGCAGGATCGTGACGAGGTTGTCGACTTCGAGGAAGTTCGGCGACGCGAAGCTGAAGAACACGATCAGCAGCACGAGGCTCGCGAACGCGAGCAGCTTCTGGCGCGCGGCGGGGTTGAAGAAGCGCGACTTCAGGCTCGATGCGCCGGCAGGCGTATCGCCGGACGCGAGGGGCGGAATGGGATGCGTATCGTTGGACATGATCGGATAGGCGTATGGATCGGCGTCTGAATCAGGACAACACGGTCGACTCGCGCTGCGTCGCGAGCTGCATGATCTTTTCCTGCGTGGCGTCGGCCGCGCGCAGCTCGCCGGTCACGCGCCCCTCGCACATCACGAGAATCCGGTGGCTCATGCGCAGCACCTCCGGCAGTTCCGACGAGATCATCACGATCGCCTTGCCGTCGGCGGCCAGCGCGTCGAGCAGCTTGTAGATCTCGCTCTTCGCGCCGACGTCGATGCCGCGCGTCGGCTCGTCGAAGAACAGGATGTCGCAGTCGCGCAGCAGCCACTTCGCGATCACGATCTTCTGCTGGTTGCCGCCCGACAAAAGGCGCGCGGGCTGCGCGACCGACGGCGTGCGGATCGCGAGCTGCCGCACATACGCGTGTGCGGTGTCGCGCATCGCGCGCGCGTCGAGAAACACGCCACGGCGCACGAAACGACGCATGCTCGACATGGCGATGTTGTTCTGCACGTCCATCCCGACCGCGAGCCCGAAGTGCTTGCGATCCTCGGACAGATAGCCGATGCCGTGCTTCACCGCATCGGCCGGCGTGCGGATCGTCACGGTCTTGCCGTGCACGCGGATCTCGCCCGCGTCGATCGGGTCGGCGCCGAACACCGCGCGCGCGACCTCGGTGCGGCCCGCGCCCATCAGGCCCGCGAAGCCGAGAATCTCGCCGCGCCGCAGCGTGAAGCCGACGTCGCGGATCGCACGGCCGCGCGACAGCCCGCGCACTTCGAGCGCGACGTCGTTCGCGGACGTATCGGGCGGCGTGCGGAATTCCGTCGCGAGCTGGCGGCCGACCATCATCGCGATGATCGCGTCCATCGACGTATCCGCCATCGGCACGGTCGCGACGTACTTGCCGTCGCGCATCACGGTCACGCGATCGGCGATCTGGCGCAGCTCGTCCATCTTGTGCGAGATGTAGACGATGCCGACGCCGTGCGCGCGCAGGTCGCGGATGATGCGGAACAGCTCGGCGATCTCCGCGTTGTTGAGCGCGGCGGTCGGCTCGTCCATGATCAGCACGCGCGAGTCGAACGACAGTGCCTTCGCGATCTCGACCATCTGCTGCTTCGCGACCGTCAGCCGGCCGACCGGCGTGCGCGGATCGAGATCGAGCCGCATCCGCCGGAAGATCGCGGCGGCATCGCGATTCAGCGTGTCTTCGTCGACGAACACGCCGAAGCGGCCGCGCGGCTCGCGGCCGATGAAGATGTTCTGCGCGACGCTCAGGTGGTTCATCAGGTTCAGTTCCTGATGGATGATGCCGATCCCGAGCGCCTGCGCGGCGCGCGGATCGGCGATCTCCACCGCACGGCCGTCCATCCGGATCTCGCCGCCGTCGCGCTGGTACACGCCCGCGAGGATCTTCATCAACGTCGACTTGCCGGCGCCGTTCTCGCCCATCAGCGCATGCACTTCGCCGGCACGCAGGTCGAAACGGCAATCGTCGAGCGCCTGCACGCCCGGGAAGCGCTTGCCGATGCCGGTCAATGCGATCAGCGGCGGCGCGGCAGTCAGGTTCGGGTCGGGTTGCATGGAGCGCGGCCCTCAGCTGATCGCACGGTCGAGATGCGTATAACCGCCGTCGACGAACAGCCACTGGCCCGTCGTGTGCGATGCGCGTGCCGACAGCAGGAATACGGCCGTATCGGCGATCTCGTCGGCCGTCGTGAAGCGTTTGCCGAGCGGCACCTTGCCGGCGATGCCCGCCAGCTTCGCGTCGGGGTCGTCGAAACCGGCGAGCCAGTTGCGGTAAAGCGGCGTCATCACCTCGGCCGGAATCACCGCGTTCACGCGCACGCCGTCGTCGCGCAACGCGACGGCCCATTCGCGTGTCAGCGCGAGTTGCGCGCCCTTCGACGCGCAATAGCCGCTCGTGTTGCCCTGGCCGGTCACGGCCGTCTTCGACGCGACGTTGACGATCGCGCCGCGCGTCGCCTTCAGGTGCGGCACGCAGTAGTGCGCCATCACGTAGTAGTGGATCAGGTTGCGCTCGAGCGACGCGACGAACGCATCGCGACCGGCATCGAGCCCGACACCGTCGTTGACGCCCGCGTTGTTGACGAGGCCGTCGAGACGACCGAAGCGCGCGACGGTCTGCGCAACCGCGTCGCGGCACTGTGCGTCGTCCTGCAACTCGACCGACATGCACGCGGCCTGCGGCTGCTTCTGCACGAGTGCGCGCCAGAACGCATCGTCGGGCGCGTGGCGCGCGAACACCACCGGAATCGCGCCTTCTTCGGCAAGCCGCATCGAGATCGCGGCACCGATGCCCGATGCGCCGCCGGTCACGATCACGACCTTGTGTTGCAGATTCAAATCCACTTCGCGTCTCCGTCGTTCAAGTTGTCGGCGCGCACGACGCGCGTCGCGCGCGCCGTGCCTCAGCCCCGGAACCGGTACTGCTCCAGCGATTCGGGTTTCATCTCGATCGAGAAACCGGGCGCCGTCGGCGGCATGTAGGCCGCGCCGCGCACGATGCACGGTTCGACGAAATGCTCGTGCAGGTGATCGACGTACTCCGTCACGCGCCCTTCCTTCGTGCCGGAAATGCACACGTAGTCGATCATCGACAGATGCTGCACGTATTCGCACAACCCGACGCCGCCCGCATGCGGGCAGACGGGCAGCCCGTACTTCGCGGCCATCAGCATCACCGCGAGAATCTCGTTCACGCCGCCGAGCCGGCACGCATCGATCTGCACGACGTCGATCGCACCGCGCGCGATGAACTGCTTGAACAGGACGCGGTTCTGGCACATCTCGCCGGTCGCGACCTGCACGGGCGCGATCGCTTCGCGGATCGTGCGATGCCCTTCGACATCGTCGGGGCTCGTCGGCTCCTCGATGAACCACGGCCGCGCGAACGCCAGCTCGCGCACCCAGTCGATCGCCTCGTCCACTTCCCACACCTGGTTCGCGTCGATCATCAGCTTGCGGTCCGAGCCGATCACTTCGCGCGCGATCGTCACGCGGCGGATATCGTCCTCCAGGTTCGCGCCGACTTTCAGCTTCACGTGGTCGAACCCGGCTTCGACGGCTTCGCGGCACAGCCGCCGCAGCTTGTCGTCGCTGTAGCCGAGCCAGCCGGCCGACGTCGTGTAGCACGGGTAGCCGTCGCGCTCGAGAATCGCGATCCGCTCGGCCTTGCCCGGCGCCTGCCTGCGCAGCAGGTCGAGCGCTTCGTCCGGCGTCAGGCAGTCCGTCAGGTAGCGGAAGTCGATCGCGCGCACCAGTTCCTCGGGGCTCAGGTCGGCAACGAGCCGCCATAACGGCTTGCGTTCGGCTTTCGCCCACAGATCCCACACCGCGTTGACGACGGCCCCCGTCGCCAGATGAATCGCCCCCTTGTCGGGGCCGATCCAGCGCAACTGACTGTCCGACGTGACGTGCCGCCAGAAGCGGCCCATGTCCGCGCGAATCCAGTCGAGGTCGAGGCCGACGACGAGGTGACGCATCGCGTCGATCGCCGCGCAGCAGATCTCGTTGCCGCGCCCGATGGTGAACGTGAGGCCGTGACCTTCGAGCCCGTCGCGGTCGGTTTCGAGCACGACGTACGCGGCCGAATAATCGGGGTCCGGGTTCATCGCATCGGAGCCGTCGAGCTGGCGCGAGGTCGGAAAGCGCACGTCGAGGACGCGCATCGATCGAATGATAGGCATGACGAATCGTCCGCGAAAGGGAATCAGGCCTGCACGGTGCGCTGGCGTTGCTCGCCGAGCCCGTCGATACCGAGCGTGATCACCTGCCCGGCGCGCAGATAGACGGGCGGCTTCTGCCCGAGGCCGACACCCGGCGGCGTGCCGGTCGAGATCACGTCGCCCGGCTGCAGGCTCATGAAGCGGCTCAGGTAGCTGATCAGGTGCGGCACGCGGAACACCATCGTCGCGGTCGTGCCGTTCTGGTAGCGATGGCCATCGACGTCGAGCCACAGCCGCAGCGCATGCGGATCGGGCACTTCGTCGGCCGTCACGAGCCACGGGCCGAGCGGCCCGAACGTGTCGTTGCCCTTGCCCTTGTCCCACGTGCCGCCGCGTTCGAGCTGGAATTCACGCTCCGACACGTCGTTCACGACGCAGTAGCCCGCCACGTGCGACAGCGCGTCGGCTTCCGCGATATAACGACCGCCCTGGCCGATCACCACGCCGAGTTCGACCTCCCAGTCGGTCTTCTCCGAGCCGCGCGGAATCTCGACGTCGTCGTTCGGCCCCGAGATCGCGCTCGTCCACTTGCCGAACACGACGGGCTCCTTCGGCACCTCCATCCCCGATTCGGCCGCGTGGTCGGAATAGTTGAGCCCGATGCAGATGAACTTGCCGACGCGCCCGACGCACGCGCCGAGCCGCGGCGTGCCTTCGACCCGCGGCAGCGACGACGGCGGAATGTCGCGCAGCCGCGCGAGCGAGGCCGGCGCCAGCGCATCGCCGGCGAGATCGTCGATCACGCCCGACAGGTCGCGGATGTGGCCCTGCGCATCGAGCAGGCCCGGTTTTTCATGGTGTTTGTCGCCAAATCTCAGCAGTTTCATGTCGTCTTGAACGGAAATGGAAAGTGAACGGAGAAAGGCGCGGTCAGTTCGACCAGCCGCCATCGATCAAATGAATCGCGCCGGTCGTGAACGACGCTTCGTCGGACGCGAGGTACAGCGCGAGCGCGGCCACTTCGTCCGCGGTGCCGATGCGGCCGATCGGCTGGCGCGCGACGAACGCCTGGCGCACCTCATCGGCCGACACGTCGCGCATGCGCGCCTGGTCCGCGATCCGCTGCTCCAGCGACGGCGATTCGATCGTGCCCGGGCAGATCGCGTTGCAGCGGATGCCGCGCTCGACGAAATCGGCGGCCACCGCCTTGGTCAGGCCGATCACGGCCGCCTTGGTCGTGCCGTAGACGAAGCGGTTCGGCACGCCCTTCACGCTCGACGCGGCCGACGCCATGTTGATGATCGACGCGCCGCCCGCTTCGAGCATCGCGGGCAGCAGCGCGCGAATCAGGCGGTACATCGACGTGACGTTCAGGTTCAGCGAGAACGCCCATGCGTCGTCGTCGCAGTCGAGGATCGAGCCGTGGTGGACATAGCCCGCGCAGTTGAACAGCACGTCGAACGCGCGCTCGTTCGCGGCAAGCGCCGCGACGTCCTGCGCATCGGTGACGTCGAGCCGCCGCGTGGCCAGCCGGCTGCCCGCGCGTTCGGCGTCGGCCTCGAGCCGCACGAGCGCGGCTTCGTTGATGTCGGTCGCCAGCACGTCGGCGCCCTCGCTCGCGAACCGCAGCGCGGTCGCGCGGCCGATACCCTGCCCGGCCGCCGTCACCAGCGCGCGTTTGCCCTGCAATCTCATGAGCGACTCTCCCGAAAAAACCGGCCACCCGTCGGCCGATTGGCACAAAGGACTAAAGGTCCAACCAATCATAGGAGCCGACTTTGCGTTTGTCACGAAATCGGAATTCAGTATTTACCCGGGCGTGGAAATCGGGCGGTCGAGCAAGCATCCGGCATTCGACGGCACGCGGGCGCCTGTCCCGGGATCCGCGCACACCCAATACCGACGGGCCGTCCAGCCGTTTATCCAGACACGCCCGGCGAGGCGCCGCGCCAAACTGGCGAAAAAGTCATGTTCGCGTCAGGGTCTCAACGGGATGCGCGCGCCATCATGACGTACCGGACTGCGCTACCGGTCCATCGCCTCCCCGCCCGCGTTCGATCCCTGCGGGCATCTCCGTCCCCCCGGCGATGGGCTCCGTGACTGGGCGAGCAGACACGGCGCGCAGGCCGATTTCCCGCCCCGGACTTCATGTCCGGGGCGTTTTTGTCGTTGGTTTTCCAAGAAAATAAGCGTGGATTGTTTCTAAATCGGCAAAAGGTAATTTGAGCCAGACAGGATGTTTTTTCCGGTCACAGACGCTTACATTTAGCGCACCACTCATGGAAACCGCTACGGATTCGCCATCGGGTAGTGACATCCACTGCCACGGCCGAACCGCACGAGCTTTAGGAAACGGCAAAATGAAGGCCTCCAAATCCCTGCCTGTGCTCGATCCCGCCGACGTCCACGTCGAAATTCTCGAACGCTCCGATACGCTGCTCGTCGTCCGCTGGGTCGAGCCCGGCCGCTGTCACTACGGTGAACAGCGCTGGCGCCGCCGCTTCGCGCAACGCACCGGCACGTGCGCGCTGTCGCGCCAGGTCATCCAGCGCGGCGACGAAGTCTTCCGCCCGGCCGAACGCCCGGCGCCCGCGAACGCGGCCGCGATGATCTCCGCCGCCGAAGTGCTCGCGCTGGCCGGCGGCAGGTAAATCCTGCCGGCCGCGCATCGCGGCATGCGGTGCCACACGATGCGCAAGCCCTAGAAGCGCCGGTCTAATTCCCCTGCTTGCCTGCCACGACCACGCGCACTATCGTTACACCACTCGATGTAACGATTACGTGCCGCGGCCATCCGGTCGCGCCGATGGAGGCAGACATGCATGCATGGAGCGCGCGCCACGTCCCGGCGCAGGGCGGCAAGGTCGCGGTCGTGACCGGTGCCAATAGCGGGCTCGGCTGGCAACTCGCGGAAACGCTGGCCGCGAAAGGCGCGACCGTTGTGATGGGCTGCCGCGACGCGGCCCGCGCCGCGCAGGCCGCCGATGCGATCCGCCGGCTCCATCCCGATGCCCGCGTCGAAGTCGACGCGCTCGACCTCGCCGATCTCGCCTCGATCGCACGCTTCGCGGCCGATGTGGCCGAACGCCATGGCCGCGTCGATATCCTCTGCAACAACGCCGGCGTGATGTTCCTGCCGCTGCGCCATACGCGCGACGGCTTCGAGATGCAGTTCGGCACCAACCACCTCGGCCATTTCGCGCTGACCGGCCATCTGCTGCCCGCGCTGCGCGCCGCGCGCCGGCCGCGGGTCGTGACGATGTCGAGCGGCCTCAACCGCGGCGGGCGAATCCGCGTCGACGACCTGCGCGCCGAGCGCCGCTACAACCGTTATCTCGCCTATTGCGACAGCAAGCTCGCGAACCTCGTGTTCGCGATCGAACTGCAGCGCCGTTTCGAGCGCGCGGCGTTCGCCGGGATCAGCGTGGCCGCGCACCCGGGCTACGCGGCAACCAACCTGCAGTTCGCGGGCCCGGCGATGGACAGCTCGCCCGCGCGTGCGGCGCTGATGCGGGCCGCGAACCGTTATCTCGCGCAGCCGGCCGACCAGGGGGCACTGCCCGCGATTCATGCGGCGACCGCGCCCGATCTCGCGGGCGGCGCGTATATCGGGCCGTCCGGCTGGTTCGAGTCGCGCGGGCTGCCGGCGCCCGCGAGCGTGCCACGCACGGCCCGCGACGTGGGATCGGCGGCGTTGCTGTGGGAGGCATCGGAAGCCGCGACGGGCGTGCGCTTCCTCAGCTCGGGCGCGCCGGCCGGACGTTCGCCGGGCCGGCCGTTCGACACCGCGGCCGAGGCGCGCTGAAATGCGTGCCGGCCTCCGCAACATTCTTCATACTTGTTGCACCAACCGATAAGAAAGCCCGTTGAAAGCCTGAGTCGACGCGCCACTGTTACTGCCCAGGAAACAATCTATCGTCAAAATCAGCGTTTACCCTGAACCTTCCGATGACTAAGATTTGATCAATCGCTTAAGACATGGTGTCGAGAGCGAACTCAATAAAACACCGGAGGTCATCATGAAATCGCTCGTTTCCGCAGTCGTTGCCGCTGCCGCCCTGTCCGCTTCGTTCGGCGCATTCGCCCAAAGCACCGTGACCCGCGCGCAAGTGAAGAACGAACTGGTTCAGCTCGAACAAGCCGGCTACAAGCCGGGCCTGTCGAGCCCGTACTACCCGAACGACATCCAGAGCGCCGAAGCGCGTGTTCATGGTGCCGACACCAGCGGCTACGGCGCGCAACCGGCTCCGGCCGTCCACTCGGGCGCCCCGGCCGCAACGTCGTCGAACGCTCGCGACTCGATCTTCTTCGGCCAGTAAGCCGATGCGCCCCCGACGGGCGCCGCGAGCAGCGCGATGAAGAAACATCAGGACGAGCCCCCTTGCGGGGCTCGTCCTTTTTTATGAAACGCATACCTCCGCCGCCCGGCAGCGGGTGGCTTCGCCCGGGCGCCTCGCGTCCGGGCGCTTTTTCATCCTGCGCGGCAGGTGTGCAGGCAGGATGAAGCCGCGCGTGCGCGTCAGTGCGGTGCAGCCGCGGCAGACGCCGAACGCGACAGCACGCGCCACCGCGACAGCAATTCGTCACGATCGACGTAGCAGCCCTGCAGATGCCGGCGGCCGGTCGACGGATCGAACTCGGTGCGCGCATGCAGCACGCGCCGGTTGTCGAACGCCCACATGTCGCCCGCCCGCAGCCGGCGCTGCACGCGAAAGCGCGGCTCGCGCGCAAGCGCGAGAAACCGCCGGTACGCGCGATAGACGGCCGCGACCGAGCCGGCCGGCGCATCGAGCGGCCCGCGCAGGAAGTTCGCGACGCGCACCTCGGTCACGTTGCCGCGCGCATCGAGCCCGATCACCGGCGCCGAGCAGCGATAGTCGCTGTTCGCACTCTTGTTCCAGAGCTCGAACGGCGTCGACGCGAGTTGCTCGAAATCGGCCGGGTGCTCGCGCCGCAGCGCATCCGCCAGCGCGAAGCCGTCGAGGAACACGCTGTCGCCGCCGGTCGCGTCGTTCGCCAGACAATGCAGGAACTGCACGCCCGGCTGCAACTCGCGGGTCGGCAGATCGGTATGCGGCGGCAGGTTCAGCGACGTATACGCATTGCTGTCCGGGCGCGGCTTCGATTCGACGTCGAACAGCACACCGAAATTGCTCTCGCGGATCAGGCCGACGCGGCGCGCGATCTCGTCGACGCGCCCGCGCTCGGCCGGCACGCCTTCGACGAGCGTCAGCCCGGTGCGCTGCAACGCGGCGAGCCATGCGAGCAATGCGCCGTCGTCCTCCATCACGTCGCGCCACGCGAACACGCCGATGGCCGTCGCATCGTCGCCGGCCCACACGTGCCGCCCGTGCGCGGCCTGGCGCTCGGCGCGCGACGCGTCGTCGTACGCATGCGCGCGCAACCATCCCGGCGACCACGCGCTGCGATGTCCGTCGTTCCACTCGACATGCAGCGCGCCGTCGGCTTCGATGTGCACCGCGCGCGCGGCGAGATCCTCGCGCGCGTCGGCGATCTCGAATACCTGTTCACGCGTGACGGCATGCACGCATGCGGAGCACGCGCAATTGTCGCGCAGCCAGTCGAAATGAAACGGCGATCGTCGCGTGTCGCTCCACTCGACGTCCACCGCTGAGTCGCCAATCGCGACCGCCGCAATGGTCGCGTCGACCGAAAACGTCCGCCAGTCCTCGATACGGTGTTGCGCTGCCTGCATCGTTGCCTCCCGGAAACGCCCGCTACGCGTGTGGTGCGAGCAGAAACCCGCCGACCGTCCGGTGCATCCGCGCCGCCTGCGGGCTCGTTCCGAGCGCGCGCCAGCAGCCGTGCACCAGCCCCTCTCCCATCCAGTAGTGCGCGGCACCGCCGGCCGCGCGAATCCGTTCGACGTACACGCGCGCATCGTCGCGCAGCGGATCGTGTTCGGCGCCGATCGCGAGAACGGGCGGCAGGCCGTCGAAACGCGCCGCCGCGAGCGGCACCGACGCGCGCAACAGCGGATTGCCGTCTCCCAGCGCATCGGACAAGTCGCCGTTCCAGTACAGCGCGCGATAACGATGGACGTCGTCGAGCGTCAGCATCGGTGCGTGCGCTTCCGTTTCGCGCGCCGGCGATTGCGGTTCGAACCCGAGCATCGGATAGACGAGCGCGATGCCGTCGACACCGCCTTCGCCCGCATCGCGCAACGCGGTGGCCACGGCCGCCGCGAGCATGCCGCCCGCGCTGTCGCCCGCGAGCGTCAGCGGATGCGCGCACGGCCCGAACGGCCAGCGCGCGTCGCGTGCGGCGCGCGTGACGGCCAGGCAATCTTCAAGCGCGGCCGGCGCACGATGCTCGGGCGCCAGCCGGTAGTCGACCGCGATCACGTCGAGCCCCGTATCGGCCGCCAGTTGCGCGGTGATCAGCGCATGACTGTCGAGCGAGCCGACGACGAAGCCGCCGCCATGCAAGAACAGCACCGTGCCGCGCGGCGCACCCTGCGCGGACGTGTAGCGCCGCAGCGCGATCGCGCGGCCGTCGGGCGCCTGCCAGACGGCGTCCTGCTGCACGATGCCGGCCGGCAGCGCGGCCGGCGTCCACTCGGCCGCGAAGCGGTCGTAGAGGCGGCGCTGCTCGGCGGGCGCGCGTTCGGCCGCGTCGGCCGGATACCACGCGTCGACGGCAGCGACGAACGCCGCGATTTCCGGTTCGAGCATCGTGTGCGCTCCGCGCTTGAAGGTTCGCGCCCGCTATCGGCGCGGCGGCAGCGCGATCACGCGGCCCGCATACGCGGGTGCCGCGCAATCGCGCTGCAACGCATGCAGCCCGGCCACGCGTGCGGCCACGTCGTCGTCGAACGGCGCCGATTTCGCGCCGTCGCGCGTATCGACGTGCAGCAGCATCTGCTCGCTCGCCGATACCGCGTCGTCATGCCCGTCCGCGAACAGCTCGAGATACAGGTGCAGCCGCTTCGCGTCATGCGCCAGCACACGCGCATCGACACGCACCTGCGTGCCCTCCTTGATCTCGTGCAGGTAGTTCACGTGCGCTTCGAGCGTGTAGACCGAGCGGCCCCGCTCGCGGCGCGCGGCGTCGTCGAGGCCGATGCGATCCAGCAGCGCATCGGTCGCGAAGCTGAAGATCAGCAGGTAGAACGCATCGCGCAGGTGGCCGTTGTAGTCGACCCATTCGGGTCGCACCACGTCGCGGTATATCGTCAGCGGGGTATCGCCGGTCATCGCCTTCAGTCCTTTAGTGCTTTAGTGCTTTAGTGCTTTAGTGCTTTAGTGCTTTAGTGCTTTAGTCCCTTAGTCCTCGAATCGCATCCCGTGCCGCGCCTTCACCGCGGCGATCGACTTCAGCACCTCGGTGATGCACTCGTCGCGATAGCGTTCGAGTTCCTTGATGCTGCGCGTGCCCTGCTGTTCGGTCGTGCCTACGACGACGCTGTCGATCAGCGCATCGGTGAGCGTGGGTGCGACCAGCTTCGTCCACGGCAGTTCGAGCGCGGGGCCGAATTGCTGCATGAAGTGTCGCATGCCCGCGTCGCCGCCGGCGAGCGTGTAGGTCAGGAAGGTGCCCATGAACGACCAGCGGATGCCCGCGCCGAAGCGGATCGCGTCGTCGATCTCGCCGGTCGTCGCGACGCCCTCGTTGACGAGGTGCAGCGCCTCGCGCCACAACGCCTCGAGCAGCCGGTCCGCGATGAAGCCCGGCACTTCCTTGCGCACGTGCAGCGGCCGCATGCCGAGCTTGCGATAGATCTCCATCGCACCTTCGACCGCTTCCGGCGACGTGCGCGCGCCGCCGAGCACCTCGACGAGCGGCAGCAGGTAGACGGGATTGAACGGGTGGCCGACCACGCAGCGCTCCGGATGCGTCGCCCGCGCGTAGAAATCCGTCGGCAGCAGGCCCGACGTCGACGACGCGATGATCGCGTCGGGTTTCGCCGCGCGGCTGATCTGCTCGTGCAGTTCGAGCTTCAGCGCCTCGCGCTCGGGCGCGCTTTCCTGGATGAAATCGGCATCGGCGACGCATGCCTCGATCGTCTCCACGAAACGCAGCCGCGCGGGATCGGCGCCGGGCGCGAGGC